>CAYFVQ010000264.1:0-14758 GCA_964346585.1 uncultured Eubacteriales bacterium
TCTCCTGCACACGCTGGATGATCTGGTAGCCGTAGTCCTCGCCGCTGATCAGTATAGAAAGAATAATCGGCTTTGTTGAAGCCGCGATAAGAGTTTTTGAGATCATTTTACACCTCACAACCTGAGATACCTCACGATATTGGGTATGCAAAAAATGTGCCAGCTTGAATTTCCAGGAGTTCTTCTCCTTATAAACAAATAATGAACAGAGAAAGGTGTTCTTATTGGGACACCGAATGTCCGATATCGGGCAATTTATCGCATAAAACAGGGATATTTTCTCTTCCTGCAGAATGACTGTTGGCTCAAATTTTAGGAATAGTGAAAAAGATGGGAGCCAATCTAATAGGTGCGCGTGCCTGTGACCGAAGGGAAAGCGTGATAGACTCCGTATCGGGAAAAAAAATTTCCTCACTTTCGGAAAATTCAGAAAATAAAGAAATAGCCAATTTTACATGCAAGTCACGAATCATCAGTTATTTTTCTGAATACATCAGGCTGGATGTGCCATTCCAGGTTGTTCGGGGGTGTGACTGCATGCTCAGGGGGCTTCGGTAAGGCTCTTATTTGCGGACAGTGATCATAGGACACAGGGAAGGGACGGCAGGTCCCGCCTCTGTTCACATATTCCCAGACAATCTCGCCATCCGGTTTGACCTGGAAGAGTCTGCCCGTATTATCCTCAGCTATAAATGTATTTCCGTTGGGAAGTCTTTTCTGTGACCCCATGGTCTTGCTGAAAAATTTAATGTTTGCGTACCCCTCTGTTTCGTACTTCCAGACGATTTCCTTGGTCACCGGGTTGAATTCAATGATAAACGTTTGTCCGCAGTGAGTCCTATGCCTGGGGAAGAGTCCGTTATCAAAGAGGATGATATTTCCTTCCCCGGGCAATCCTTTCTCTATCATTTCAGGTTCATGACAATGGGATAATCCGCCTTTGTAAGTGTGAGTCCACTCCCAGACTATCTTTTTTGTCTCTTTGTCGATGATGTAGAGTGTGTCTATGTTTCTCGGATTTATCAGGATATTGCCTGGTTTGAACCTCTTGTCCCCGGCATCGTACCATTTGTTCTCCGGAATAGGGGAAATTGTGTTCATGTGAAGCCAGTCTCCTTCCGGAGTGACTGGCGAAAATCTGTTGAGTTCAAGATGATTATACGCGTGCCATTCCCACACGATTTTCTTATCCGGCGTCACTTCATAGATGTCACCCCCTAATTGCTTCTCTTCACTTCCTCTTTTTCGAAGCGGCCACCAGGGAGAGATTTCAACATCTTTGACCTGCTTCTGGAATTTTTCCGGCAGAGGTTCATGCGCCAGGAAAAGACGGTTATTGTTGGGCAGCCACCGCATGTCATTTATGGAATCGATACCCTCATGAATCCAGACTACATTGCCGTCCCAATCGTATTCAATGATTGTTTTATTTGGACCCACATAGAGCAGATGACCGTTGGGCAGGAGCCTGCATCTCTTATTAAAATAGGGTGTGACCTTCCAGGTGTGGACCACGGTCCCGTTCATGTCAATAAGGCGAATATCATCAGTGATTTTGCTTTTGGCTCTGACTTTGGCTGAGGGATGATTGCCCAGGGAAGCATGGTCTGAAATCAGAATGTAACTGCTGTAGCATTCATCAGGTTTATAAATGGTGGTTCCTGTCGGAAATATCGTTGGATAGGCAAAAGCCAAATAAGCCAATGCGAGTGAAGTCAAAATCCCGATTAATGATGCGGTCATTTTCCGGGTGTTCATCTTTTCCTCCTCAATCGTATTAATGATGAATAATTAAATCATATTGATGACGAGAATATGGAAATCCGCCTAAAAGCTCCTTTAAGGTTGAAGAAAGCCTCAAAAAGACTGAGAATAGGGGAAACTCATCCGGGAAGCGGTGCTTTTTGTCTTTTCTTAGCTTTCCACTCCATAGTCCCGAAGTCGCCCAAATCTGCTTCACCGGACATGGTGTCGTCCTCGATGGTTCCTTTGTAGGTTATGGAAAAATCGCCTTGTTGAGTGCTGATGTTAAATGTAAATTCGATTTTGTTGTCTATAACAGTCCCTTCTGCCTCCATTTGATCACCTTGGAAACCTGGCATTGTCACCTTTATTTTCTCACCGTCCTGTTCGATTGTGAGTTCCGTATCCCAATCTCCACGCTCAGATTGAATGGTCATGTCCCAGGTGCCGCTGACATCGACAGCTAAAGCATAAAGAGACGTTCCCCAAACAATGAGAATTCCAAGGGCCATTGTTTTACGAGTTTTATGCATTACCTCCTCCTGATATTTTGGAATAACACTCTTTGGACGCAATTTTAGAATAACATCTACAAAAATACAAAAAAAACATTATAATGAGGGTGTTCAGTAAAGTTTATTCTTTAAACGGCAAATGTCCTCGATTATAATAGGAGACCAAAAACTTGTGAGCGATTGCATTTTGCTTAAGCAGGCTGCCCAATTTTTTTAAAAAATGGAGGAGGTATCCCAATGAAAAAAAGATTGAATCGCCGCGATTTTCTCAAAAAAAGCGGTACAGCCGGATTGGGGATGGCTTTAGGGAGTATAGCCATGAGCAAGTATGGATGTGTCCGACAGCCTCAATTGAAAACAGAACCTATCGAGCATCTGGTGACTCCACCCATCGAAACCGTGCGCGTGGGTTATGTCGGCATAGGAAATCAAGGCAGTGGCCACCTCCGGAACCTGCTTCGCATCGATGGTGTGGAAATAAAAGCCGCCTGTGATATCCGAGAAGAACGTGTTCTCTGGGCTCAGGAGCAGTGTGCGAAAGCCGGAAAACCAAAACCGACCGGCTATTCCCAAGGACCTGAAGATTTCAAACGCATGTGTGACAAGGAGGACCTGGACTTAGTTTATAACGCGACTCCCTGGGAGTGGCACATTCCCATTTCTGTCAAGGCCATGGAAACCGGTTCACACGCCGCATCAGAAGTTCCCGGTGCCATCACTCTGGAAGGATGTTGGGAGATGGTTGAAACCGCGGAAAAATACAAGAAGCACTGCTGCACTATGGAAAACTGTAACTATGACCGGACTGAACTGATGCTGTTCCACATGGTGCGTCAGGGGCTGTTCGGTGAGCTGCTCCACGCTGAATGTGGCTATCTGCACGACCTCAGGGGGTGGAAGTTTGGCACAGGCCGCTCGCCCTACTACCCTAAAGACTGGCGACTCAAGCATTCTATCAAACGGAATGCGGACCTTTACCCTACACATGGCCTCGGACCCGTTGCCCAATGGATGGATATCACGCGCGGTAACAAATTTGAATACCTTGTCTCCATGAGCAGCCCATCCCGTAGCCTGAAACTTGAAGCGATCAAACTGTATGGACAAAACCACCCTCTGGCTAAAACGGACTATGCTTTGGGAGATGTGGTCACCACCCTGATCAAGACCTATAAAGGACAAACGATTCTGGTCACGCACGACACCAATTCTCCCCGGCCTTACAGCCGCAAGATTTTGATCCAGGGTACGAAGGGGCTGGCACGAAAATATCCCGAACAAAAAATCTATGTCGAGGGGACTTCTCCCCGAAGCCATAGATGGGAAGAACTCTCTAATTACAGCGAGAAATATAAACATCCACTGCTGACATCTCTAGAAGAAAAAGCTCAAGGTGCCGGGCACGGCGGCATGGATTTCATCGAGGACTACCGCCTTATCCAGTGCATAAGGGAGGGCAAACCCACGGATTCGGACGTGTATGAGGGTGCTGCCATCTCCGCTGTCGTCGCTCTGAGCGAAAAATCCATCGCCTCGAACAGCACTCCAGTCGAGTTTCCTGACTTCACCCGTGGCAAATGGAAAAACCGTAAGCCACTCGGGATTGTGACCGCTTAAGGCGCAGTCAACTCAAAGAAAAGCATAGGCAGATACAGACCTGTTGTGCATACTCAATTATTCAGTAACACTATTCGAACGCCATTGCGAATAGAGTGAAGCAATATCATTATGGTGTCATTGCGAGGAACGAAGTGACGTGGCAATCTCATAAAAAGAAATCCACTTTTACTTAAGAGATTACCACGCTTCGCTCGCAATGACACTATTGCCTTCAATATCATTGCCAAAAGAGTTACCTAACGTGGATTATTCACGAGTCGAGGTTGCCGTAGACTCTGTTGCGAAGAGCGTAGCGAATGTGGCAATCTCATGCTGGTCGCGATGAATGATGAGATCACCACACTCTCTTCGATCGCTCGTGATGACGTGGTTTACCACCGCGAATGTGCTGTAACAAAGTAGATGCGGTGAGATCGGTTCGCCCGAAGGGGAAAAGATGCCGACATAGGATAATTACTCATCCTCAGAGATCTGTTATATGGTGTGTCGGCAGATTTTATGAATAATTCAAACTAATTACTGAGCATAAACACCTGTTCAATCAACCCTATTTTAGCTTGCTGGTTATATCGATCTCGCCCTTTTATCCTGTTAAACATCCAATGATATTCATTGTCTCAAAAACAACCAGCTCTACCGCTTTTTTTTGAACATCTTGATTAAGAGCCAGGCTCCGAAAACCAGACCAACCACCATGTTTAAAATAGCCAATAGTCTGACAAAGCCGCCCAAAACAGTATCTGAATTGAGCAGCCCCAATTTTCCGAGAAGATAATTCCAATCGTGTATGATCTCTTCTCCGCCAAATGGAGTGACTAAGGGAAGCGCCATTTTCCTGGCATCAGCCATGTATTCAGCTACGCTAAAAAGATTTGTGCCCATCCAGCAGAAGGAGACAGTAAAGACAAAATAATCTTTTTGCCTGAAAAACATAAAAAAAGAAATTGAGGGAACCAGTAATTGAGCGATCGTTCCCCCGGCCACCATCAGGAATTGCCCTAATGGAGAAAATATCAGGTGACCGAGCTCATGGATTCCCAGATTCAACGGCTTGAAAATGCTTTGATACATTGGGTTCCCAAGGTGTCTTAAAAGAATATAGAACAAAAACAACCAGAGTATTAAACGCAAAGGAGCAAACTTATCCTCCGCCCATTCAGAGGCTTCAAGGAGAAATTGTTGAATCCAGCTTTTTGGCCTGGGCATTGTTCTATCTAAAGAATTTCATTTCGAAAGAGCATAACACTGCGAGGGTGGCATTTCTTCTGGTTGATTCCAGAATCTATTGTGTATAACATCTCCATTTGAATCCTCTTTTCAAAAGCCTCCGATTTTAACCATTGGCTCGCCTTTGTTCATAGGCGGAGTAGCAATAATATACATGACTATGCCGTCGTGGGGGGCTATTGCTTTTTGAATGATGTTCCCGAAGAAATCAGTCAGGTAACCGAGCAGTTCGCCTTTCTGAACGTGACGCCCACCCTGGCTCAGAGGATAGAATATTCCCTCGTGCTCCGATCTGATATATGTCGTCTTTCGTACCCAGACCGGATCGAACAGAAGTTCTGGTTGGCCTTCGATCATATTCAAATGCTTCAGAATATTTGAACATCCATTGAGGATGGCTGTTATATCTTCCTCGCTGGTTCCTCCCAGCTTTCCACATTCTACTGTAATTGCAGGTTTGCCCATAAAAAGCGATGCATTGGCACACATGGATGCCGGCTGTCCTTCAGGTTTGGCTGTTACATGAATGATGACCTTAAATCCGAAATTTTTAGCCAGCTCCATGGTTTTCTTATCCAATTCAGGATTGCCCGTTTCCGTATAATACAGGTACGTCATGAGATCTTCATTGCCATCACCGCAGTGAAGGTCAAGGTGATAATCACTCTTCTTCAGCACTTCATTCGTGATCTGATAAGCAATCCTCTCGGTCATGGTTCCGTTAATCTTTCCCGGAAAAATCCGGTTCTGGTTCTTCCAGTCATGGGGATTATAGTAGATGGTCCGTTTCAGGAAAGAGGGCATATTCACGACATGAACCATAATCACTGCCCCGCTGATTTTTTCAGGATCGAGCTGTTGTTTGAGCCTCTGGAGAGCCAGGATAGGAGGATATTCATACCCGTGTATGCCAGCGGTCAGAGCGAGAACCGGGCCATCTTTTTTTCCATTCACGACTGTTATGGGTATTTGGATTTCAGGCCCATCCGACCCGGCTGGAACTTTTATAAATCCCGATCTTATCTCTCCCGGTGAAGAGGTCACAGCGCCCACTTTTAACTTTTTCTGACTAAATGCCGGATGGACTATGAGAAGAGAAAAGACAAACAATAAGATAACGAGGGATGTCTTTTTAGGTGCCATGTGACTCCTCCCTCTAAAATTATTGGCTTCTATCCATGTTTCTGGAATCGAGAGAAACATCATAAACTCTTTTTTTTAAGAAAGCAAAATATTACAATACCCTACGCTTTTGAGCGAGTTGACTCTCTTCTCTTCAGTTGATATCTTTGTGCCGAATTATGCGCACATATAACTCAGACAATCAAAATCTTGTCATGATTCACCGGCGTTTTAACTAGAATGGAGGGCAAAGATGAAAACACGATTATTCGGGCTTCTGAGCCTTGTTCTGTTGCTGCTCATGTCTTACAGCCTGGATGCTAAGAGCGATTCTGGAATCAAAGATTTCTGCAATGAGTACATCGAAGCCTGGAAACAATTTTATCCCTCACGGGCCTTTTCTCGCGGTTTTCTCGATTCCATATTTGGCTTTGAAGACTATTCGCCAGAATGCATAACAAACTGGTTGGCTTTCAATAAAAAAACACTGGCTTATATTTCCCAGCAGGAGTCAAGCCTGGACTTGCAGGATAGAATCGACGCCCGGTTACTCAGAATACAGATACAGTCAGAAATAGATAGATGGGAGAATGAGACTCCCCACAAGAATTCTCCGGCTCTGTATTCTAGTTACATCTATCAAGCCGTCAGTGGAATATTAACTTCAAATCTCATCATGCCAGGAGAAAAGGTTAGAATCATCCGGAACCGGCTTAGTGCTGTCAACAAGATGTGTGCTTCTGCCATCCGGCAGCTTGAGACTGGAACCCCGAACAGTATTGCCAGAGGCCTTAAAGCACTGGAAGGATCTGCCCGGTTCTACGCCTCCAAACTCCCGGATATGGTCAATGCCGTGATTGCGTGGAAAGATTCTGACGAGTTCCTCAGTGAATGCAGGCATACCGCCTCCCAGATTCGAAGCCTCATCTCGCACATCCAGGAAAATGTCAAACCTGGTTCTACAGATAACGACAGCGCTATCCTGGGCCAGGAGACATACGCCAAAAAGCTCCGCCTCTTCACAGATTCTGATCTGACACCCAAAAAACTCGAATCCATGGCCCTTCAGGAAATCCACGCAGTCAGGGAGTTGATGGCCCGCGCGGCAACTGATTATCTGCGCGAAACCTATCCTGAAAAAAGCCTTCCCAACAACATGAACGACCTGATCAACCGCGCACTAAAGGATATGGAACAGAGTCATCCCGCAAGCGAGCGGGAATACCTGAAGCTCTGGGAAGAATTAGCCAAAAGAGCCGAAGAATTCATCCGCACAAAAAAGATCGCTACCCTGCCGGATAATCAGACCTTGAGCATCGCACTCGCTCCTGAGAGTGCAGGCCCTATGGCAAGAATCGGTTGGGTCAGTTCCGCTCCACCGTTTCAGCCCAATCCCTGGACAACAATCTATCTGCCCACCATACCCGATTCTTTTCCCGAAAAGGAAAGAAAAGAATTTTGGCGGTCTTTTAATAACTATTTCACACGGTTTATTGTTATCCACGAGTTGTTCCCCGGCCACTACATCCAGAACAAAATCAACAGGGAAAATCCTCATAGGGTGCGTCGTCTTTTTCCTTATTCCCTGTATTCAGAAGGCTGGGCCACCCTGTGCGAGAAAGTAGCGCTGGATGCGGGCTGGGACAATAGCCATAAACTGACACGACTGGCCCAGCTTCGTAAACGTTTGGAAAATGCCAACAGGGCTTACACCTCAGTCAAGGCCCACTGCCACGGCTGGGATCAGGAGAAGGTCCTGGAATTTTCAATCAATACTTCTCTCCTTGCTCCCCAGTTCGCCAAGAGTCTTTGGGGCAGACTGATGCGCTCGCCCCTGCAGATAACCACCTATTTTCTCGGAACACAAAAATTTATATCTCTCTTAGAAGCCGAAAAAAAGCGTCAGGGAGATAAATTCCGCACGATCGACTTTATGGATACAATTTTGCGCGCCGGCCCCATCCCGCTTGACGAATTCCCGGAGATTTTTAAGAATTCCTTTCAAGAATCTCAATGAATACAGAAATCCCACGAATCGAGCTTCAATCCGGTTATTCCATTTCGCGGGTCATTATGGGCGGCTGGCAGCTTGCCGGAGGACATGGCCCTGTAGATGAAAACCTGGCTCTCCGGGACATGGAGGCTTTTGTGCAAGAAGGAATCACGACTTTTGACTGTGCCGATATCTATACGGGCGTTGAAGAGCTTATCGGAAAATTCATCCGGCAACACAAATCCGCCTTTGTGTCCGGCTCTCTGCCCCCCATCCAGATTCACACAAAGTACGTTCCAGACCTGGATGAACTTCCCACTCTGACAAAGAGCTACACAGAGGCCATCATCGACCGATCCCTGAAACGGCTGGGAGTCGAACGTCTGGATATGGTCCAGTTTCACTGGTGGGATTATACAGTTCCCGGTTATATCGAGGCCGCCAGTCATCTTCATGAGCTAAAGCAGGCCGGCAAGATCCGGTACATCAGTGCTACTAATTTCGATGCCTTCCATCTCCGTAAGATCCTTCAAGCTGGAATCCCTGTCGTCTCCAATCAGGTGCAGTATTCGGTCCTTGACCACAGGCCGGAAGGTGAGATGCAGAAACTCGCTCGGGAGCATGATTTCTGCCTGCTCTGCTACGGAACGATCGCCGGAGGCTTTTTGAGTGAACGCTGGCTGAACATTCAGGAGCCGCCCAAGTCTCTTGAGAATCGCTCGCTCATAAAGTATAGGTTGATCATTGAAGAATTCGGAGGATTTGACCAGTTTCAGAGGCTTCTGGCCGCCCTCAAACAGATAGCAGACAAATACAGCGTAGGTATAGCTGAAGTCGGAGCCCGCTACGTCCTCCAGAAACCCACAGTTGCCGGAATCATTATTGGCGCAAGGAACACGCATCACCTGGAGAAGATAAAAAAACTCGGCTCTTTCAACCTAGAAGCAGAGGATCTCCAAAAAATCCGTTCAGTGGTGGATAAAGCCACTGGACCTCATGGGCCTGTCTTTGGCCTGGAAAGGGATAGAACCGGCCCTCACGGGGAGATCATGAAGTATAATCTCAATAAATTTCAAGAGTCATAAGGATAGGAGCTGAAAGTGACGGAATCATCAAGCACAAACAAAGCACATGGGGAAACAGCCTTCGACACCCGGACTCCGGTTCGCTTCTATGGAGGAATGGCTGGAGCTATCCTACCGTTTTTGGTCTTTGTGTCAGGAGTTGTGGCTGTCGCTCTTTCCGGGGCTCCGGATGAGCGCGGATTCTGGCCGATTCTTATTCTGGCTCTAAGCCTGGGCCTGATCATTGCTAAAGACCGGAAGAATTACTGTGTGTCTGCGATTGAAGGCATGTCACAGCCGATCGTCATGATCATGATCACAGCCTGGATGCTGGCCTCCATCATCGGAGTGCTGATGAGCACAACCGGATTTATTGAAGCCCTCACATGGGCTGCAGGTCAGCTCCATATGGGAGGCGCAGGTTTTGTCGTTATCTCCTTCCTCATCTCCTGTGTGGTTTCTGTATCCACAGGTTCAAGCTTCGGAACCATTTTGATCTGCGGCCCAATCCTGTTCCCAGCCGGAGGTCTGCTTGGAGCTCACACGCCCACCCTGGCCGGAGCGATCTTAGGGGGTGCGACCTTCGGAGACTGCATCGCCCCCATTTCCGATACCACCATTGCCAGTGCCTTGAGTCAGAAAGCAGATGTGGGAGGAACCGTTCGCAGCCGGTTGAAATATGTCCTGCCCGCAGGAGCCGTAGCGCTTGTGTTCTATGCACTGAGTGCAGCTCTGAGAGGTCAGACGGTTCAAGACATTGCCCCCGAGTTGGCTGGGGATCCCAGAGGCCTGCCCATGCTGTTGATCCCGGTTGTGATTATTTTCCTGCTTTTAAAAGGAAAACATCTGCTTCATGGACTCCTTGCCGGTCTGATGGCCGGAGTGGCTCTAGCCCTGGTCTTCAACTTAATGCCTTTAAGCCGACTCTTTTCTCTGGATCCTGAAAATTTTTCTGCAAGCAGTTTTATAATTGACGGTATAAGCCGAGCAGTTGGGATCAGTTTTTTCACTATTCTCCTGATGGGCCTTATTTCGACTATAAAGGCCAGTGGTCTGCTCAAGCGGCTGGTGGATTTTTCCTCTAAGCGAGGACAGACCATTAAGTATGCGGAAGCCTGGATTTCCTCAACTGTGGGCGCAGCTGTGCTGCTGACCTGTCACAGCATTGTTGCCATTCTGACTGTCGGAGAGTTTGCTCGGCAGACTGGAGAAAAAATCGGCATCCACCGCTACCGGAGGGCCAATCTCCTCAGCCTGGTCGTCTGCACCTTTCCTTTTCTCCTGCCCTACTTTATCCCGGTTATCCTGATGGCCAACACAACTTCCTCGGGTAGTTCCTACAACATCCCCCCGGTTTCCCCTCTTCAGACCGGACTCCATAATTTCACCTCCTGGGCGTTGTTGGCCATGGTCCTGATTGCTGTGATCGCCGGTTACGGCCGCTATTCGGATGCACGATCGGATATGGATAAAACTGAAGAAGGCAAGTCAAAATGAGCTATCCTCCTCATTCACATCAATTTCATGTTAGTATAATATTGGCCAGCAAGTACACGTCTGTAGCTCAGGGGATAGAGCGACGGACTCCGGGTCCGATGTCTTTGACTGTAAATCATCAGAATCCAGAATGTTCTAATTAGCAAAATTGATACTGAGAATATTGGTTCAAATGTGAAGGAGGCAGAACAATGGGCAAAGATTATGAAAAAGGTTTGTATTCTCCTCAGTTAATGGAAGAGATTAGGAACCGATTTGAATATGTCGATCGGGATCCTTATTCCGGAAAACGGATTTACCTCGAAGCCGCTTCAGGCTCGCTCAGACCAAAATCAGTAATCGAAACGATGGCCAAAGAGACATGCCTCCCTGATCAGCAAGGAAGAGCAAACCCTGGATCCGCTCACTCAGTCGAGGTTACTGCAAAAGGGATTGAGGATCTCATGATCTTCTTCGGAGCGAAGTCCGGGCAGACCATACCGGGCTGGAGCAGCAGCCATGTGATATACCGCATCACAAACGCAGTTCTCGCTTCCATCCCAGGAACAAACGTCGTGACAACAGGACTCGACCACGCTTCAGTCCGAAGTGCAGTCACGCAGTTTGCCGAGAAGTATGGGAAAGAAGAGCGTATCGCCGAACCCAATCGAGAAACAGGCTCTGTTGAGCTGGATACAATTTTCGAAAAAATTGACAAGGACACCTGTTTTCTGGCTGTCATACACACTTCTAACGTCACCGGTGAAATATTCGACGTTAAAGCAATTGTCCAAGAAGCAAGGAAGATAAAGCCTGATTTGTATATCATGGTCGATGGCGTCCAATACTCTCCGTCTGATCTCATCGACGTCGAAGACATAGGAGCAGATGCCTATGTCATTGCTCCTTACAAAAACTATGGCGTTAAGGGATGTGGATATGCTCATGTTTCAGATAGATTGGCGAAGCTTCCGCATTGGAAATATATTTACAAGCCTGAAACGAGTTGGGACTTGGGCGGTGTCGAGCATCAATCTTATGCAGCCTGGTCAGCTGTTGTTGACTATCTGTGCTGGCTGGGTGGTCATTTCACCGATTCTGCTGACCGCCGCTCACAGGTTGTTGCTGCCATGCAGAGTATAAAGGCACATTCGACAGGCCTTCTTTCTACGCTTATCAATGGGATAGATAATATTGATGGCTTCAAGGATATGAAGCATGTGACCGTCTATGGAATGGGCGAGGATCTATCCAGTCGTGCGTGTCTTGTGGGGTTCAACTTGGAAGGGATTGAATCCGCTAAAGGATGCGAATTTTACAAGGACAAACAGCTCAGACTCCATGCCCCGGGGCAAGATCCGTTTTTCGCGGCTATGTTGAAACAGCTCGGCATATCAAGCTTTATTAGATTGTCAGCGTGTCATTACAATACGCCCGAGGAGATAGAGCTGTTTCTCAAGGCCACAGCCAGCTTCGCATTGAAAACATGAATTAGAGGAAGAAGTAGAGTTAGCTCGGTTTGAGGAGATTAAAATTCCATTTGTGTCATGACTTAACTCATAAAAAAAGGAGGTGGATGATGTTTCGCAGGGGAATTCTCATTTTCGTTATGCTTTATATGATAGTAGGGAGTGTGTACACTCAGAGCCCCGAACCAGGGATGCTTTTTCTGTACCCTGAGCGTGTCATGTTGAAGGACAGCGGTTTTTTCAACGCCGAACGGGGGATGATGTTTGTGCCCGTCAATCGGTCTGTGAAAAACAGCGCTGTGATCGCGGTTGAGGTGTACCGTTTCAAGAGGTCTGAGAAAGCCAATCCCGAAACACCTCCAATTTTCTATCTGCACGGCGGACCGAGTTTCGGAGGTCTGGAAAGACCCCTTGAAAGGCTTGGTACTTTTGAAGAACAGTGGCTTCCTTTCCTGGATATTTCTGATGTGGTTGTGGTAAGTCAGCGTGGGATCGGACCCTCAAAGCCTACGACGATTATCGAGACGACCACAGAGCCTCTGCCTCCGGATCAACCGTATGATGAAGAAAAAGCGGTTGCGGAATTCCAACAAATCCTTGTGAGGGAAAAAGCGATTTGGGAAGAACTGGGTCTCGATTTGAGCGGCTTTACTGTCATCGAAGCAGTAGCGGATGTCAATGATGTTCGTAAGGCGTTGGGATACAAAAAGATCATCATTTGGGGCGGCAGTTTTGGCTCGCACTGGGGTATGAATATCATGCGTGACTATCCGGAAATTGTCGAACGGGCGATTCTTCGCGGTATGGAAGGTCCCGACCACACGTATGACCATCCCGGTCATCTCTGGAATGTCTATAAACGGGTGGCCGAAGAAGCGGAAAATGCGCTTGAGCTGAAGGATTTAATCCCTGAAGGCGGGCTGATCGAAGCGATTAAAACTGTTGTTAAACGAGTCGAAGAGAAACCTTTTAAAGTGTCGGTCACTCATCCAGAGACCAACGAGTCTCAGGATGTCTTGTTTGATGCAGCGTCCATTAAACGATTAGCGAGAGGTTACTCCCGAGGTTTGACCTCATGGCCTGCTGATGTGATCACCCTTTATAACGGCGATTTCAGCAAAGCGGCGGAAAGTGTGGTTCGCAGATATCAAGATAGCGGAAGAAGCTTCAGAACTGCGAGTTATTGGATGCTCGACTGTGGTTCCGGTATCACACCAGAACGTCTGGCGGAATACAAAGCCGATCCGGCTGTAAAAATCATTGGACTGGGCAGCTGGGGTTATATAGCGGGTTGTCCTGTCTGGGGAAGAGACCTGGGGGATGAATTCCGTCAAAGCTTCGAAACCGATATCCCGACCGTCATTGTTCATGGAACCTGGGACACATCGACTCCATATGAGAATGCGCTCGAACTGGTTCCTTATTTTAAAAACAACAAGTTCATTCCCGTGATAAGAGGGCCCCATGGGGCTATCAGAGCAGCAATAAGAGCCTCATCACAATTTCGGGAGGGGATCATGCACTTTGCCGCGACCGGGGATATGTCCGACCTGCCAGATAAGGTGGAAATGCCACATTTTAAATGGGTTATTCCAGAGTTTGCAAAGAAAAAAAAGAAGACTCCCTTTTAATTCTCTGCAATGTTTCTCTTCCAATTTGTGTAGGTAAATAATCAGATAGCATTCAGGGATGTCCTTGCTCCAGTCAGATTTTTCACGCCATTCCCTCGTCAATCTTCTTGGCCCTGCGGAACTCCGCGTGTTTATCAAATCTAACGCCTGAATATTCCCTTTTCATACTTAGCACCGCCCGATGTATTATATCGAGCTCAAACAGTCCTCGGACCCGACTCCGTCGGATTCCCTCGAAGAACGACTCGGGAAGGCTAAATCTTCCGATGTCGCTTCATCCATTCCTGAATGCTCTTCGAAGTTATCTAATCTGCGTATTACTCACACAAAATGGAAGAGAACCTTTTCAATCAATTGAGATTCTTGATTTAGGAATGAAACTTGCTGCTTTTCAAAGCGCCTTCGAATTCCCTATTTCTTCGTTTTGATAAACATAATGACAATGGCTGTCACAAAACACAAAATCGATAAAATGTTGTTTATTGAAAATACGAACTTCTCTCCCGTAATCAGGTCTAGAATCGGTGGCTTCACTAGAAAAATTGCTAATATGAATAGAATGATCGCAATAATTGATTTTGTTGTCTTCTTCATATCTCCTTCTTTGACTTGAGATTTATTTTATCTTGGTCAAGCTATTTTAACAGATGGTCATTCGCATAGTCCAGGGCCTCCAATAATACAGAAATGCGCTACCTTTCTTCTGTCACTTTTGTATTATTGAGATTCTTTTCTTACAGGATATTGTTATTCTTTCTCTTCTCCTTTGTTATTAATAAAGAGCCCTTCACGAAACTTGTAACATATTTAATATCAACAAGTTACATGAGGGCTAGAATCCATTTTTCCTCCTGCCTGTAACTTCTTTATAATCAGAACGTTACGAATCATCTTTTCT
>CAYFVQ010000265.1:0-2596 GCA_964346585.1 uncultured Eubacteriales bacterium
AACAAACTCTATTCGTTTCTGAACATTGCTGGACTGGCCATTGGTATTGCCTGTTGTGTCTTGATCCTTCTGTATGTTCAGGATGAGCTGAGTTTTGACCGGTTCCATGAGAATTCAGATGATATCTACCGTTTAGTTCCTACCTTTACCACATCAGAGCGCACCATGTATTTGGCCACTAATGCTCACGTCCAGGGGCCCATGCTCAAGTCAGAATTTCCCGAAGTGCTGAACTATGTCCGGTTCACAGGTTATGGGTCAAGAAAGACCGTTGAGTATAAGGAAATGACGTTTAACGAAGAGAAATTCCTCTGGGCGGATGAAACACTTTTTGATGTGTTTTCATTCAAGCTGGTGAAGGGAAATCCAGAAGATGCTTTAGTCAATACTCGTTCCTTGGTGATCACAGAGGAGATGGCCGTGAAGTACTTTGGAGATGAGGATCCGATCGGGAAAACCCTGCTTGTCAACAATAATTATTTATATATGGTAACAGGAGTGCTGGAAAACATACCGAAAACATCGCACATTCGGCCGGATTTTATTGCGTCTTTCAGCACTTTAAACCTGCAGCCCGCAGCAAATACAGCCCAGGATCTATTGTCAGAGGTGAATTATTACACGTATCTTCTCGTCCAGGATGGGACAGATTATAAAGACTTGGAGCGAAAATTCACTGAATCTCTAAACAGCCATATAGGCGCTTTTATTAAAAACTTGGGTGGTTCGGCAGAACTTGAACTGCAGCCGTTGACAAGTATTTATCTGCATTCGGACCGGGAAAACGAGATCGAGCGAACCAGTGATGCGGCCTATGTATATCTGTTTTCAGGGATCGGTCTCTTTATCCTTCTGCTCGCGTGTTTAAATTTCATGAACCTATCCACAGCCCGTTCGGCCAACCGTGCAAAAGAAGTGGGTCTGAGAAAAGTGGTGGGAGCCCTTCGCGGCCAGCTGATCAAGCAGTTCTTAGGTGAGTCGATGATTCTGACACTCATAGCCGTGATATTCTCTCTTTTGCTCGTGTTATTTTCGATGCCTGTGTTCAACAGCATTTCCGGGAAGGATCTGGGGATGGATTACTTTTCCAACCCCGTTCTTCTGGCGGGTCTGTTCGGACTTGTTGTGATCGTCAGTCTTATTGGGGGGAGCTACCCGGCTTTTTTTCTCTCGGCCTTCCGTCCTGTGGAGGTCATACAGGGAAAACTGAAAAGAGGGGCGAAGAGTTCGATCCTGAGAATCGCTTTGGTTTCTTTTCAGTTTACAGTCTCCATCGTTCTGATAATCGGAACGCTCATAGTGAATCAGCAGCTAAATTATGTGAAAAACAGAAAATTGGGGTATGATATAGACCATGTGGTTTTTTTCCGGATGCGGAATCCCGATACACAGAGAAAGTACGAAGCCATCAAAAATGAACTGATTCAGCATCCACGCGTCCTGGATGTCTCCGCTTCGACTACGATTCCTTTGGGAACTAGCGATTTTAGTGTGCATCATGCTGTCGGTAAACCCGAAGATGAACTGATCATGCTGTTTGCGCAGATAGTGGATGAAGATTATATCGGAACCTATAAGATGGAGATCGTTCAGGGTCGGAATTTTTCAAAAGAGTTTCCCACTGATCCTGAGGAAGCCATAATCATAAATGAAGCCGCAGTGAAAAAACTGGGCTGGCAGGATAGAGCCATCGGACAACAGATTGAACGTTTTACATCATTGACCACGCGGCGGAAATACCGGATCGTCGGGATTGTCAAGGATTACCATTTTCAGTCACTCCACAGAGAGATTCAACCGCTTGTTCTGTACAATCGTGCGCCCTATGATTTTAGCTATAATCAAATCTCTGTGCGTGTCAAGCCAGAGAACATCCAGGATACGATCGGGTTTTTAAGATCAAAATGGAAGGAGTTTGACTCCCAGTATCCCTTTGAATACGCCTTTGTGGATGATCAATATAATGAATTGTACCGCGCAGAAGAACGGTTGGGGCAGCTTTTCGGTTATTTCACAGCCCTTGCCATAGTGATCGGGTGTTTGGGCCTTTTTGGTCTGACATCATTTGCTGCTGAGCAGAGAACCAAAGAGATCGGGATCCGCAAAGTGCTGGGCGCATCTGTCCAGGGTGTTGTCTGGATGCTGGTCCGAGAATTCACCAAGTGGGTGTTGCTGGCAGTCCTGATTGCGTGGCCTGTCGGATTCCTAGTCATGAATTCCTGGCTGCAGAACTTTTATTACAGGATCAATGTGGGATTCGATACACTTATTCTAGCAGCCTTAATGGCCCTGATTATTGCCGTGATCACGGTCATTTACCAGGCTGTTAAAGCTGCACTTGCTGATCCTGCGGATTCACTCAAATACGAGTGAAAGCAGGCCATCCCGGATACCGCTTTTAGATAAAAGAAAAATCCTCAGTACAGTGTTTTATCATAATGATGCCGGCCTCTGGTTTTTCCTTGAGTTGACTTCATATTTTTTCTCTGTTATAAGTCAAAAGGAAATTATCTTCCGCAATTTTTTTCCCGTTGAGAAAAAAATACTGACGAGCATTTATTTTCAAAAAAAGGAGCCTTTTATGGAAGAAAAAATT
>CAYFVQ010000266.1:0-54267 GCA_964346585.1 uncultured Eubacteriales bacterium
TTTTCCGGATTCTCTACATTTCGATAGTAAAAACTATTGTGCCAGTCTATCTTCATCGGAATCGTTGTCGAAACCGAAGTGCGTTTTACATCCGGATTTTTAAGTATTTCCTGTTTAAAGGCAAAAAGGTTTTTGTATATGTTTCTATTCGTGAGGGGAATAATGAGAATATGGTCTTTTGAAAAACCGAGTTTTTTGTTCCTGATGAAATGAAGTTGGCTGGAAGTAACGAGAGTACTAATGATCAAAAATATGGAGATAGCAAATTGAATAATGACAAGCATATTCCGCAAGCGTACCTTTCTGGATTTTGTAGACGAAGTGCCTTTAAGAGCCCAAGAAGGGGTGAAATTGGCCATGAAAACCGCCGGATAGATTCCTGATATTATTCCCATGCACAGACCAGTCACAAGCAGTGCCATGAGTAATTTCATGTCTCGAAAAAGTGCAACCGACTGGTCACTCTGGATAAGATTATTGAAAATCGGCATCAGAAAGTGGGCCAGGGTAACTGCCATCACAAGGGCAAGAAATGTTAAAAAAAGTGACTCCATAAGGAACTGCCGGATGAGTTGGAAACGCTGCGCACCAACGACCTTGCGAATGCCAACTTCTTGAAAACGTCTGGCTGCCAGGGCTGTTGTCAGGTTGATATAGTTGACACCGGCAATAAGAAGGATGATAAAGGCCACTGCAGAAAAAATGTAAATGTAGCGTATATCGCTGACTGAACTGAAATGGAATATGATATCCGCTGCTTTCAAGTGCAAATCGGTCAGGCGTTTGTTAAAGAAATCCCAATCGTGTTTTACGCCAGTCCTCGATTCTAAAAATGCAGGATATTTATCCTGCAAAGTCCGATGGTCCGAGCCTTCTCTGAGGAGAAAAAAGGTATGACAAAAATAATTTCCCCAATCGAAATTTTCAGGATTATAGGAGGGAAAATTTGTCATGGTTTTGAACGAAGCAAAAAAATCAGCCTTGATATGGGAATTATCCGGGATATTCTTCATAATCCCGGTTACTATAAAATCGTTCTCCATATCAAAGCCGCTCCATTCAAGCACCTTTCCCATTGGATCTTCACTGCCAAAATATTTCTTGGCCATGTTTTCGGTCAAGACCACAGAATTTGGATCCTTCAAAGCTGTCTGCTTATCCCCTGAAATCAGGGGAAAAGCAAAAACACCGAAAACATGCTCATCAGCCCACACCCATTGGTCCTCGAGAAAAGTTTTATTCTTGAAGCGGACTAAATCCTGAAATGATTTTATAAGCCGTGTCGCCGTTTCGACTTCTGGGAATTCATCCATTAGGGCAGGAGCGAGCGGCGGTGGCGTTACAGCCTGGTCGCCCGCAATGACCTTGAAGATTCTGTTGGCGTTTTCGTGATAGCGGTCATAACTCAATTCAAATAAGACGTAAAGGCTGATCATGAGAAACGCCGCGATGCCGACGGCCAGCCCCATGACATTCAGAAGTGAATAAGTCTTGTTCCTTGTCAAATTCCTGTAAGCTGCAATGAGATAATTTCTGATCATGGTTATACTCCCATAGTATGAATTAGATACAAAGGAAGGAAGCGCCTTAATAATCTGGAGAAGATACCAGGCGGCAGCCGCAAGCCGTCCCCTTTGTTGAAGATATTCGCGGTAGGATTCCTCAAAGTCACCCAGTTTTTCGTAAACCTCGTCTGTCTGCAAGAATCGCTTAAGGGTCCATTCCAGTAATCTGGGAGGCCTCAGTTTTTCATCTGTCAGATTTCTCATCAAACGAAAATCTCATCCATTTCTCTTTATTAGTATCAAAAATTGATACTTATATCTATATATACGGTGAATTTTCCAGAAAAGTTGCCCCAAAATCAAATTTTTTTAACAACATTATTGTAAGCATAAAGAGCGAAGCCTATTCGTCACCTAATAAATATTCGGTTGAGCAAACTGAAAATGAGAATTTAGAAGGGAAAAGGTGAAAATCCACTCTATCGGGGTTCATAGCTATATTAATAAAGAAAAGGAGATGGGGTGGTACGGGTGTCATCAGTTTTCAGGAATTGCTGGATTCCTGGAATAGAACTTTTACCATCAAGGTTCCTCAACAAGGCTCTGAGGAGCCCTTTTATCCTGTTTAAAGGTGTTTGAATGCAATACTGTGGATTTTTTAACAAATTCTTAACAAATTTTTAACAAATTTATGACAACTTATCTCTCATTCACCCCTAAATTCCATGAGGAGGGAAAAATGAAGACTCAAACAATGGATATAACTGATGTTAAAAACATCGTTTTTCTTACAGGAGCTTCAGGCCTCGTCGGACAAAGTATAATCTCAAAAATAATCCAGGCTAATAACGTGACATCTCTTGTGTTACTCATCCGTGGAAATTCTGAAGCCGAAGCTGAAAATCGCATCAATGATCTCCTTTTTTCATTGCCACCAGATGTTGATCTCGAACAAGCCAAAGCAAGAATAAAAGTTATCCGAGGTGATATCACCTTGAAGCAACTCGGTCTGGCAGACTCTGTCTACAAAAATCTGGCATCTCAAATCACACATATTATTCACTCGGCTGCTTCAGTTAAATTTCACTTATCACTGGATCAGGCTCGAACAGTGAACTTATTCGGCACCAAAAATGTGGTCGCGCTGGCAAGACTTGCTCAGAAAGGAGGCCAATTCAAGCGAATGGCTCATATAAGCACTTCATACATCTCTGGGGATAAAAGTGGACTGATCAAGGAAGATGAATTGGATACAGGACAGACATTTTCAAATACTTATGAGCAGGCAAAATTTGAAGCTGAACAGTACATCCATCAATTCTCTCATGATTTACCTGTCACAATTTTTCGGCCCAGTATTATTGTTGGTGATTCTAAAACAGGCGTAACTCCTTCATTTAATGGCATCTATACGCCTCTCCGATTCATTTATCGAGGAATCGTAAGCCACATGCCTGGCTCAAGCGATACACCACTTGATGTTGTCCCGGTTGACTATATTAGCGATGCTATCCTCTACATATTGTTTAAATCAAAGGATAGCATCGGCAGAACTTATCACCTCGCCGGAACAAAAGTTAACGCAATGAAGGCAGCTGAAATCACCGAGCTTGCTATTGATTACTTTAACCAAACATTAGAACAAAGAAAAATACCACAAATTAAATTCATCCCGATGATATCGTACGAAGAAGAGAAACGTTTATTAAACCACAGAGAGAGGAGGACGCTTGAAGCCCTTAAGGAATATGTGCCTCACTTAAAGATTAAAAAATTTTTTGATACCACTAATACTCAAGCCTTACTCAAAGACACTGGCATCACTCCTCCACCCTTTAAGAAATATTACAAAATTCTCCTTCAGTATTGTCTTTCTACTGATTGGGGAAAACGGCCGATAAGTCCCAGGTCTGCCAAGTTCCAAAACATTGCCGCTTCTTAAAGGAATTTACAATGAAAATAATGATCATCCTTAATCCAAAATCCAAGTCCGGAGGCAACAGCAAAATCAAATCCATACTGAGAAATAAATTTGCCAATAGCGATGCGGAATTTGTAGAGACTGCTTATCCAGGTCATGCCACAGCCATTGCTCGCAGAGCGGTCAAAGAGAATGTTGATATAGTTGTCGCTGTTGGGGGCGACGGGACCATCAATGAAGTGCTCAATGGAATCGTTAACACAGATATTGCTCTGGGTATCATTCCTTCTGGAACGGCTAATGATCTAGCAACATATTATTGTCTGCCCACCAAGATTGAAAAGGCAATTGATGTCATTCTCAAACAAAGAATCCACCGCGCTGATCTCATCAGAGTGAACAGCAAATATTACATCACATCTGGAGCGATAGGTTTTCCAAGCGAAGTTGCCAAAATCGCCACCTCAATAAAAAGCCAACGCACAGCCGGAAGGATTCTTTGGAAAATCTTATCGAGCAAGCTCTATTTCCTTGCTTCTCTACTTGCGATATTTAAGTCAAAACATCAAAACTTACTAAAAATTCGGTGCAATGGGAGCGTTTTCACATCTGATGCTTTGTCATTGACGATTAACAATCAACCGTTCATTGGCAAAGATTTTGTCATTTCTCCCGATGCAGTTGATGATGATGGAATATTCGATGTCTGCCTGATAGGAAACTCAAAAACACGAACAGGTATTATCTCCATTCTAATAAAGGTACTAACAGGCAGACACACATCTTCTCCGTTATTCAAGATGTGGCGCACTGATTCCTTAACTGTTGAAGCCGACAGCCCAAAATCTTTTCTCAATGATGGAGAATTTTTAGAGAAATCTAAGAAATTCAAAATTCGAGTGAGCCCTCGTGCCCTGGATGTGATTGTCCCAGAATCTTGGGCATAAAATCATGGAGGCGAAAATGACAGGCTTGCCACAAAATGGCTATTTCAAGAGGATGAGAATCTACCTCAAAGAAATGTATCCACTGGGCATGAGGTTGATCTCAGCCGTCATCTTGTACAGCAGCTTTATTCTTTTCCTGGGAAAAATTCATAATCTCCGTTTATCTCTGTTTTCGTATACCAGCCTTCTCGGAATCTGGAATATCTTTGCCATACTGCTGATTTTGAGGCTAATGGATGAGTTGAAAGACAAAGAAATCGACCTCAAGCTCTTCAAAGAACGTCCTTTGCCCTCGGGCAAAGTGCTTGAATCTGATATTTCCTTCAGCCTCGTTACTGTAATCATTCTTTACTTGGGTGCCAATTTATGGGTCCCAAAAGCATTTTGGGCAGCGACGGTTGTGCTCGGATATTCTCTCCTCATGTTCAAGTACTTTTTCATTCCTCGCATATTACGAAGATATCTTCTTCCGAATCTCGCCACTCACAATCCGATCGTCGCTCTTATTCTTTTACAAATAGTGATCCTGTTTTCAGCCCAGTACAGCCTGAGTATGAATGATCTAAACTGGACTTCCTTATTGCTCCTGATTGCAATGTATTGGGCAATGTTTTTTGCCTGGGAAATCAGCAGAAAGATCCGCTCCAAAGAAGAGGAAAATGAATACGTCACTTATTCCCGGATACTCGGACGAATCGGTGCGGTTTTTGTCGCAGGAGGCGCCCAGACTATAACGTTTATTATTGCGCTCTATTTCCTCCACCAATTTTCACTCTCCTGGATATTCGCTGTAATGCCGGTCACAGGGTATGCGATTACATTAGGGGCTCATACGCGTTTCGTTCTTCGGCCGAATCCAACAACCTCAAAATTGAGGCCCTTTGGAGAGATGTACATCTTAAGTGTCACGATTGCATTCATCGTGGATCACTTTCTCATCGTATGAGTGGAGAATGAGCTATGCGAAAAGAATTGCTCTCACATAAAACCAGCTTGAAGAAAGTTAAAGAGAATGATGTGGGTGGAAAAGCCAAGAACCTTTTCCTTCTTCTTCGCTATGGTTTTCCAGTCCCTCCCTATTGTGTGGTTACCCGCATGGTGTTCGACAAAGTGATGGACGCTCAGAAAAAGGCAATCCAAGACATAGTGAATAGCATAGATTTCACTAGCCGGAGAAACGTCGAGAAAGCATCGCTTCGCATCAAGGATCTCATTCTCAGCACAGGATTTCCAAAATACATCAGCATTAACCTGTTCAAGACAATAGACAAAATATTCGGCAAGGATGTGCTTCTCTCTGTGCGTTCCTCTGTGATAGGTGAAGATTCAACCGAGCATTCTTTTGCAGGCCAGATGGATTCTTATCTTAACGTCAAAAGAGAAGGAGTAGTAAGAACCATAAGGAAAGTATGGGCTTCAGCTTTCTCCTCCCGAGCTCTTGCTTACAGGAAGCAGCGAGGGATCGAGCTCAACAACATCTCAAGCGCAGTGATTCTCCAGTCAATGGTGCAATCTCAATCTTCAGGGATAATATTTACCAAAGACCCAGAGCAAAGAGAACCCGAATGCATCATCTCAGCCGGATTCGGACTGGGTGAAGGGATTGTCACAAACAGCGTGGAAGCCGATACATACCGAATCAAGTGGCCGACAAATGAAATATCAAAAGAAGTCCGACAGAAAGATTTTCGTGTTGTTCTCAATGCTTTAGACGGAAGCGGGAATCAAAAAGAATCCGTTCCCGATGAAATACAAAGAGAACAAGTCCTCACCGACACCCAAATTCATCGATTGGTTGCTGTGGCCAAAAAGGCTGAAAAACACTTCGGCATCCCACAGGATATTGAATGGGCATTCAACACTAAAGGAAGATTGTTTATCCTCCAAGCCCGCCCGATCGTGGGTGTGACAGGGAATGATACTTCGGATTCTTTTCGGATATGGGACAATTCCAACATAATCGAAAGCTATCCAGGACTGACTCTTCCACTCACTTTCTCGTTTGTGCGTTCTGGTTATGAAAGCACTCTCCGGAAGGCTGCACAAGGAATCGTTTTCTATAAGAAAGAAGTGAGTAAAAAAAAGGACATCTTCAAGACGATGGTGGCTCTTCTGGATGGACGCGTTTATTACAATCTCCTCAATTGGTATGAAATGCTGTCATACCTCCCCGGGTTTAAAAGGCACAAGAAATCATGGGACCAGATGATCGGGATTTCACAAAAAATCGACTTTCCACAAAACCAGCTTTCTCCTTTAAACAGGTTTTTATCTTCACTACTTGTGCTCTGGAGGCTCTTGACCGTGGATAGGACGGCAAAAAAATTCTTCCGTTATTTCAAAACGAGTTATTCCAAGTTCAAAGATATTGATACAACGGACGCGACTGAACACGATTTAATCGCTATTTACGATGAGCTTGACAGAGCACTGAGAGATAAATGGTATCTGACTATACATAATGACTTCTATGCCATGAAGTACTTCGACTGGCTAAAGAAACTTTGTACCCAATGGGGATTAGCAGAATACCCAAACCTTCACAACAACTTGTTATGCGGTGAAGGCGGTATTGAAAGCGTTGCACCTGTTCGGTCACTCATACGTCTTGCGGAAAAATTACGAAAAAAACCTCTTTATCAACAGCTTTTCACAGAAGAGGATAGCGACATAATCTGGGAAAAAATTCAGAATGATCCAGCTTACTCTGAAATCAAGAGTTTAATTGATTCTCATCTGCACACTTTCGGAGACCGAGGTGTAGAAGAACTGAAGCTTGAAAATCCGACTTTTCGAGAAGAGCCGATTACCTTGATAGGTCTACTCAAAAACTATCACTGCCTCGGATTATCTATCGAATCAATGGAACATAAGGAACTAAAAGTTCGAAGAGATGCGGAATCCCATGTCAAAAACCATTTGAAGAATCCTTTAAAAAGGCTGCTTTTCTGGTGGGTGATGAGGAACGCTCGAAAGGCAATTGCGAATCGAGAGAATATGAGATTCGCAAGAACGCGTCTTTTTGGGATCTTCAGACGATTGTTCAGACGCATGGCAATTCTTTTCGTGGAGAAAGGCCTGCTGGAAACAACCTCTGATATTTTTTATTTGACAGTGGATGAGGTCTTTGGATTTGTGCAGGGAACGACAGTGACACAAAACCTCAAAGCTGTCGCTTCACTCAGAAAATCAGAATACACAGAGTTCTCTCGCCGCAATCTTGCTGAGCGGCTAGAAACTAGCGGCATCCCCTATTTGAGTTCTCTTTCTGGGAACGAGTCTAAAAATGGATTGACCAAAATATTAAAGGGGATATCCTGCTCATCTGGTAGAGCTGAAGGTCTGGCAAAAGTGGTTTTTGACCCTCGTTCCTCTGATGGGAACGGCGATTATATCCTGGTTGCGAAATCAACTGATCCTGGTTGGGTATTCTTAATGATCTCCTCCAAAGGAATAGTGGTGGAGAGGGGAAGTGTTCTCTCCCACACTGCGATAATCGGCCGTGAACTGGGGATTCCAACAATTGTGGGTGTCAAAGACGCTACAAAAATAATCCCTGACGGCGCTCGAATGACCATGAACGGCAGCACTGGAGAAATACGATGGCAATAAAGCATTTTACATTTGACCGTTTACTGACCGATTCATTCATTCGTTTCGGCTATGACCAGTATAGGGATGATGCAAACTGGATTCCCCCTCTAAAGGGAGAGATTCATAAGCAGCTTTCTCCGGACTATCCCTTCTACAGGAAGAAGGGAAATGCTCATAGACATTTTCTTGCCACTTGCAGGAATAAAACAGTCGGACGCATCTCTGCAATGGTCAACTCTGATTTGAAGGAAAAAGACGAAACACCTGTAGGCATTTTAGGATTTTTTGAGTGTGTGAGTGACCCCGTCGTTGCTTCGGCGCTTTTGGGTGCCGCGATTCAATGGCTTCATGATAAACATGGGCTGAAACGTATATGGGGACCGGTTAATTTTGACATATGGCACTCCTATAGATTCATGACCAAAGGATACAACCAGAAACTCTTTTATGGTGAGCCTTACAATAAACCCTACTATCCTGAATTCTTCGAACACTATGGCTTTCTCCCCAAGAAGCGTTGGGATTCGGTCGAAATAACCCATAGGGATGCTCTTGAACAAATGGCCACTCGCGGAAAGGAACGTTATCAGATGCTTATCGACCAAGGCTATCATTTTGAACACTTCAAGGTCCATGAATTCAGTAAGGAATTGCGCAAACTTCACCGTGCACTGACAAATTCCTTCAAGGAGTTCCTCGGATTCACTCCGATCTCATTTGAGGAGTTCGAGCGACTTTTTTCAAAAAGCCGTTATGCACTCAATCCTCAAATGTGCGTATTTGTTTATGATGAGAAAAACAATCTGGCCGGCTTTGAAGCCGCTGTGCTCGAACTTTCTGATGCGATCCGCGCCATGAACGGAAAAGAAAATTTCATGAGCAAACTGAAATTTCTGTATAGCAGGAGGTCCATCAATCGAATTAATTTTTATGCGGCTGGCCTTACGCCCGAAGAAATGGCAAAAAAAAGCGGACTTGGAAGAGCTGCATTATACTATTTCACCCAGCAAGCCCTCAATGAGGGTTACGAGAACGTGATATTCGCATTAATGGCGAAAGACAATAGTGTGAACAGACTTCTCCGTAGATATTCAAAAGAAATACAAAGAGAATACACATTATACGAGCTAAACATATGATGAACAAAATCTCCATAACGTATTATGACCGAGAGAAAGGAAAATCAATGACCGAACAGGTCTATGCCAGAGGATTCCTCTCCTGGTCCTATAATACGCGACTGGGTCAAAGGATCACAGGCTTACTATTCCGAAAGCAATCGTTTTCTAAGGTTTATGGCTGGATTCACAAGCAGCGTTGGAGCCGGTGGAAAATAAAATCATTCGTGCAGAAAGCCGATGTGAATCTAGACGAACTCGTAAGTCCTCTTGAAGACTTTGCGAGCTTTAATGATTTCTTTATTCGGAAAATCGACCTTACCAAGCGTCGGATTGACTCAAACCCTAATGTTTGCTCAGCCTCTGCCGATGGAAAAGTCCTCGTTTATCCAGAAGTTAAACTCAACACGACTTTTCGTATCAAGCGCAGCACATTCAATCTACGTAAATTCCTCAACAGCGATTCTCTGGCAGAGAAATTTGAAAGGGGCTCAATGGTCGTCAGCCGGCTCTGCTTGGCGGATTATCACCATTTCCATTTTCCAGATTCTGGAATTCCGCACCGAACGATATCCATTCCCGGAAATTATCATGCCGGAGGTCCTTATTCTTTGCGTAATCTTATCCCTTTCTACACAGAGAATCACCGCACATTAACGCTTTTCGACTCAGATCACTTCGGACAAACGATAATGGCTGAAATCGGTGCGTTAACTGTCGGTTCCATCCAACAGGACTTTCAGCCAGATGTGCATGTGGAAAAAGGCCATCGGAAAGGATACTTCGAACTCGGAGGTTCAACGGTTGTCTTGCTTTTCCAGAAAGGCCGAATCGAACTCGATGAAGACCTGTGTATGAACACAAAAAAGGGAATTGAAACTTATGTCCGGTTGGGAGATTCCATCGGCAGAAATCCAAAAGTCCCATTGCGCAGAAAAAACAAGAATGGAGGAGACGGGCTATGAGAATCCACTACGCACAATGCTGGGAAGACCCGCAGACACTCAAGCAGGCTTTGGAAATAACTCCAGACGATAATATAGTTTCGATCGCCTCCGGGGGAGACAATACCTTTTCGTTACTCTTGAACAATCCTGGTTCGTTAATAGCGGTCGACAGGAACCCTGTCCAGATTTTCTTAGTCGAACTAAAAATACGAGCCATCGAACGCCTGGAATATGATGAATTCGTCAGCTTTGTGGGCGCTCGGTCAGATGAAAACAGGGAACAGATTTATTCTCGTATTCGACCACATTTGAGCCGAAGAGCTCGAGCATACTGGGACGAAAACCTTGAAATTATACAGAAAGGAATAATTCATTGCGGTAAGTTTGAGCACTATTTTAAGATCTTTCGGAAATACGTCATACCTCTCATTCACACTCGAAAAACAGTGAATAAGCTCCTTGGAGCCTCATCGCTCGAAGAACAGGAAAGATTTTATGAACAAACCTGGAATAATCGCCGATGGCAAATATTATTCCGCATCTTTTTTGGAAAATTTCTATTGGGACGCCTTGGGCGGGATCCCTCTTTTTTCCAGTATGTGACTTTGGAAAACATAGGAGACGAAATCTTGAATTGGACGCGTCATGGTCTCACGGAGGTTCCGATCAACACAAATTATTTCATCGAGTACATTTTAAGGGGAAAATACAATCATTTGGAAGTCGCTCCTCCATATCTTCAGCCCACAAACTTTCTCATTCTCAAGGAACGAATCGAAAGAGTGCAGCTTGTCTGTGAAAGCCTTGAAAAATACCTCAAAACTCTTCAGCCCAAGACAATCTCCAAATTCAATCTATCCGATATCTTCGAGTACATGTCTGATGAAGAAGTTGAATCAGCACTTTATGAAATCCTCCGCGTCTCGCGTTCTGATGCACGATTGGCTCTTTGGACTCTGTTTATTCCTCGCTCTGTCCCTCCTGCACTGAAAGGACAGATTAGTCCTTGTTCAAATGTGTCAGAAACGCTCCACTTTTCTGCTCGGACATTTTTCTATGGAAGCTTCCAAGTATGGAAAGTTGAATGAAATGAATTTTACTTCCAGGTTCTCTTTTGCCCGTATTTAAACACTGATTTCTGTCCGCTCCTTTTTCCAGGCAATAACTACAATTCTAGGAATAAACAATTTCGATTATGAAGAGATTATCAGAAAATCAAAATGTTTAGATAGTTTCTGTATATTTAAAAAGCTTTATTTATTAAGCAGCTGTTTCGAAAGGTCTATGGCTGAAGCGGCATCCGGAGCATAGCCGTCTGCCTGGATTTGAGAAGCGTATGCGTCTGTTACCGGAGCTCCACCGATGATTACTTTAATATTCTGTCTTAATCCCGCCTCCTGAAGGGCGTTGATTGTCTCTTTCATGTACAACATGGTTGTTGTCAGCAGGGCTGACATTCCGAGAATATCGGCTTTTTCTTTCTTGGCAAATTCCACAAATTTCTCTTTGGATACATCCGCCCCAAGGTCGACGACATCAAAGCCCGCTCCCTGCAACAGCATGGCGACGATATTCTTTCCGATATCGTGTAAATCTCCTTTGACGGTTCCGATAATGACTTTTCCTTTTGATTCGACCTTGGACTCAGCTAAGAGAGGCTTAAGAATCTCCAGACCCGAGTTCATCGCTCTGGCCGATATTAAAACTTCAGGAATAAATATTTCATTGTTTTTAAATTTTTCGCTGACGACGCTCATTCCTGCCACTAAACCCTTATTCAAGACTTCTCCCGCGGATATATCCTGTGAAAGAGCCTTGTTCGTGAGGTCCGCAACTGAGGCAGAATTTCCTTTCACGACTTCGTCGGCTATCTCCTCGAATATCCTCATTCCTTCCTCCTAAGCCAAACAGAGATAAGAGCGACAGTTAGACTCGCTCAATAATTCAACAAAGCCTTTTGTAAGGTCATTTTGATCGGAGAGAAGCAATCCCATAAAAAGAAATGCATTTTTCCTAAGAGATTACAACGCTTATCTCGCAATGACTCTTTTATCTTCAATATCATCATCAAAAAAGTTACTTTTTTCTGAGCATAAACAACATGCAACTTTTTAAAAAAAGGGGCCTGTCCCCTTTTTTTATACAACATAATCTTTTTTTTCCATCGATTGGAGTTCTTTTTCTATGGCTTTTCTGACTTTCGGCGGCATTTCTTTTTCCCTCTCCAGCATCGGCTTCAATCCTTTGCCTATTCCATCATCAATGAAGTGAGGTTTGATGAATTCCGAGTCCCAGGTTCTCTCCTCGAAGGAACGGCTTTCCAGCGTTTCAAAAAAGCTCTTGATTCCCTTTTCTGGGTCTCCCTCGATCTCCCTAAAATAAGAGCCGTAGATATGAAGTGAATCGCTGATATCCACATACCGGCCCAGCTGCACGTCTTTTCCCGTTTTCTCCGAAAGCGCTTCTGCAATCTTTCTCATGAGGGTTGTCAAGGCGATGACGTTTTCAAACCATGCCTTGAACAGATCCCGACTCCTCCAGTGAGTATTCATATTATAGATGTATCCTCCTTTTTCATCCTCACAGAGCCGGCCCCAAATCCGCTGGAGGCAGGGCGGATCATCAGTCGGCGGATCAAGTTTGGGATTCCAGGTGATTGCCTGGGCTCGTCTGGTGTAGCCTGTCTTGGAAAGCCTGTCAATCATATAACCGATCTGATTCACTACCTTATCCTCGATCCTGTATTCAAATAGCCGTCCATGGTAAGTATAGGTCCAGCGTGTATCTTTACTCTCGACTCCTTTCAGAATTTCATCCACGGGTTTCACCCAGTAATCATGAGCTCCATGAACCACTTCCATCACATACTCAGCCAACCCTCCCAGGCCATCGGCAAACGAACGGTGGAACCGGGGCTGGCCAAAAGGATAGCGGACAGTGATGATCACTGTCGCATCCCGGCTCGGCGGGTCTTGAGGATTGTCATACTCAGTCCGGATGCTCACTCCATTTTCCCATACTTCCTTGATAGCCTTTTCATAGGCTTGAGGGATTGTATCCTCATCGACGCTTAAAACAGGGATATTGCCTGATTCCATTGATCCTCCTCCGGTTGTCATGGAATAGAAAAATTGTAAATTCGAATGAAATCCGAATCACTCAATCTCAGCTGAATATCAATCATCTCAAGTGCAAGGCTCAAGAAAAGGGTAATCATTTTATTTGAGTATAAAATATAAATCAATGACTTTAGTGTCAAATCCAATGAAAATCATGTTTAGATTCCTCCCTTGAATAAAAAAATCCTGGAACTTCACAGACACAAAACACTCAAGAAGATTTCTTTTTTCAATTTTATCTGGCTTGAAACGACTAATTTTTTAGAGGAGAAGTGAAAATATATGATTAAGAGGGGAAGAAGCAACCATCTTTCTACAACAAATAACACTTACAGAAGAAAATCAGGTCGCAGAAGAATCCCACACAACACGATTTCTCTGTATAGCCAATTGATTTTTTTCTCGATGATGGTCAGAATCCTCTGGCTTCTCTCATATTCTAATTAATTTCAAGGGGGTAATATGGCTGACGAGAGACGAAGACATCCAAGGTTCAAATGTTTACTTCCTGCTGAATTAGTTAAATCGGAAGGAAGTCCAGATCTGATTGAAAGAGTGAGTATCCAGGATATCTCGAGTGCCGGTCTTAAATTGGTTGTTAAATTTGCTCAACCTGATCGAGGGTCTAACATGGACCTGAAGCTCTACATTCCAGAGAAAAGTATACTCACTTTCATCACGGCGGAGACTGCCTGGAGTAAGTTCAGTGACAGTAAACTTGAAACCGGATTAAGGATCAAAGAAATCGACAGGAAAATGAAGAAAGAGATCCTCAACTGGGTCTATCCTGGATGGATAAAAAAAGATTAAAGGAGGAAAAGCCTAGACTTTTTGACTGGAATAATGCATTTCTAAGAGTTATCGGTAATAATTTATTTTAATAATGACTAAAGCATAAATATTGACATACAACGGTGTCAAAACTATAATTTAGTCCTAACATTCAGGGGAAAACCAAAGGGAAAGATGGCAAAGCATAAGCCCAAAGAGATAGAACACGCCAATTCTCCAGAGGAAGTCATTCCGAGTAATATTGCCCGATTTGGCCCATCTCTCTTCCTGAAGGGAGAATTATCGGGGGATGAAGACCTGGTGATTGATGGAAAGTTTCAGGGAAAGATAAAATTGGGAAATCACAATGTTCTCGTCAGAGAGGGAGGGAACGTCAAGGCCGATATTCATGTCAACAGTATCACTATTAAAGGAAATGTCAAAGGAAACATCTATGCTTCAGGAAAAGTCTTCATCTCTGAAGAAGGACAGTTGCACGGTGATATTAACTCCCCCACCATCTCGATCATGGATGGAGCCCGGTTCAAAGGGAGCGTGATCATGGATAAAATGGCCAAATCAGTTTATCCCACTGAAAAAGAACCTGAGCTCCAGTTTCCCAAGAAAGAAGGAGAGGAACCAAAAGAGACAGAAAAGGAAGAAGATACCAAGGAGGATTCTTCCCTAAAGTTTCGCGACCTCTAAATTCTTTCCTGCCTTTTTACTCGTTTCCATTCATCCTTTTATGTGTTCCTTGTTTATCGCACGCCAGTGATGCCTCCAATCAAAGATATCCTTTTGAATCATGACTTTTCTCAAATACCGCGTATCATAGGATGGGCGATAAAATGATTCAGATTCAGGTTTTACTTTTTTCATTTCTGATATAATAAAGCCTATGAAAAAATTCACGCTCTTTTCTGATTTTGCACCGAGAGGCGACCAGACAAGAGCCATCCAGCAGCTGTATGAAGGCCTGGAAAATAAGACCACACACCAGGTCTTGATGGGCGTCACAGGCTCCGGCAAGACTTTTACCATTGCCAACATCATCGAGAAAGCCAAAAGACCTGTCCTCATCATATCCCACAACAAAACTCTAGCCGCTCAACTCTACCAGGAATTCCGCCACTTCTTCCCCAAGAATGCGGTGGAATATTTTGTTAGCTACTACGATTATTACCAGCCTGAGGCGTTCATTCCGGCCACAAATATCTACATCGCTAAAGAAGCCACGATTAACGACGAGATAGACCGTCTCAGGCTGTGCGCCACAAACTCTCTTTTTCAGAGCAGAGATGTCATCGTTATCGCTTCTGTCTCCTGCATCTATGGTATCGGATCTCCAAAGACTTATTTCTCGATGAGTTTCACTCTCCAAAAAGGCCAGGAGATAAGCAGAAAGAACATACTCAAAAACCTGGTCGAAATACAGTACGAACGAGAAGAAAAGGAGTTGAAAAGGGGAACATTTCGTGTACGGGGGGACGTCATCGAAGTTTTTCCTTCTTATGAGGATTTTGCCTACCGATTCGAGCTTGGTGAAAGCGGAATATCTAAAATTTCCGCAATCGATCCTCTTCTAGGCAAAACGCTGGACAGTTACGAGAAAATCCTCATCTATCCGAGAACCTTTTTCTCCACTCCTCCGGATATTCTTGATTATGCGATCCGCAGCATTGAAAAGGAACTCGAGGAGAGAATCGCTTTTTTTAAAGAACAGGACAAACTCATCGAAGCCAACCGAATCGAAGAGAGAACACTGTTTGACCTGGAAATGCTGAGAGAATTCGGTTACTGTCCCGGAATAGAAAACTACTCACTCTATCTCTCCTTGAGAAAACCCGGAGAGCCGCCCTACACTCTCCTCGATTATTTTCCTCCTGACTTTCTGACTATAATCGATGAATCCCACGTCACTATCCCTCAAATCGGAGGGATGTACTTCGGAGATCGCTCACGAAAGCAGACTCTTATTGAACATGGATTCCGCCTGCCCTCAGCCCTGGACAACCGGCCTCTCAATTTCGAAGAATACGAGAGCCGGGTCAATCAAGTCCTGTATGTGTCGGCCACTCCCGGTCCCTATGAACTGAAAAAGACGATGAATAAAGTCGTCGAGCAGATCATCCGGCCGACGGGTCTTATAGACCCTGAGATAGAAGTCCGTCCGGTTAAAGGTCAAATCGATGATTTAATGGCTGAAATCGAAACAAGAGCGAAGAAGAACGAGCGAATCCTGGTCACGACATTGACTAAAAAAATGGCAGAAAGCTTGACTCGGCATTACCATGAGCTCGGTCTCCGCGTTCGCTATCTTCATTCTGAGATTGACACGCTTGAACGCGTGAACATACTCAGAGACCTGAGAAAGGGAAAATTCGATGCGCTCATCGGCATCAACCTCCTCAGAGAAGGGCTTGACCTGCCTGAAGTCTCGCTTGTGGCGATCCTGGATGCAGACAAAGAAGGATTTCTCCGCTCAGCAAGCTCTCTGATTCAGACTTTCGGGCGTGCAGCAAGGAACGTTGAAGGGAGAACCATTCTCTATGCAGACAACATGACAGACTCTATGAACAAAGCAATTACTGAGACAAACAGGAGGAGAAAGATCCAACAGGAATTCAACACGAAGAACAACATTACTCCTAAATCCATTAAAAAAAGGATAGATGAGGTCTTGACCAGCATATACGAGAGGGATTATTTTGATTATTCACGGATCTCAGAGGAGAAAGACATCTATCTTTCACCTCAAAAGAGAAAAGAAAGGATGGAAAAACTGGAAAAATTGATGAAGGAGGCAGCTAGAAACCTGGAGTTTGAAAAAGCCGCCAAATTCAGGGATGAGCTCAATAAATTGAAAAAAAGGGAGCTGGAATTAGTCGCCTGAGCGAGTTTTAAATTTCTATTCCGACAGAAAGATACTATGACGAGCCGTTTGAGAAAAAAAGTGCTGACTCTGCCGCAAAAAGCTGGCATATACTTTTTTAAGACTCGAACGGGAGAGGTGATTTATATCGGGAAGGCCCGCTCTTTACGGGATAGAGTGAAATCTTACTTCCAGCAGACCTCAGATGTAAAAACCAAAAATATCCTCTCTGAAACATGGGATGTCGATTTTATCCTGACTGGTTCCACGAAAGAAGCCGCCTTCCTCGAGAATAATTTTATCCGCACCTACCAACCCAAGTATAACCTGAGGCTCAAGGACGATAAAAGCTTTCCGTTCCTGAAAATGACGCTCCGAAAAAAGTTTCCAGCGCTCATATTAACAAGAAGAGTGGAGGAAGACGGAGCCAAATATTATGGACCGTACAGCCCGGCTCAGCAAGCGAGACAAACGAGCCACCTTATCGCCAAATACTTCGGTATCCGAACCTGTGAGGAAGCTGTTCCAGGAAAAAGGAAAAGGCCTTGTCTCGAATATGACCTCAAACTCTGCTCCGCTCCATGCGTTAAATACATCTCCGAATCGGATTACAGGGAGAGCGTGGAGAACGCACTTCTCTTCCTGGATGGGAAAACGGAAAAGCTGTTGAGCATTTTGAAGCTTAAAATGCGCGAATCAGCTTCAAGAAAGGAATTCGAACAGGCGGCCCACTGGCGAGACCTCATTCATACTATCGAAGATATAAAAGAGAGACCGAAGCTCATATCCGTCCAGATGGAAGATATTGATATATTCGGTTTCGCACGGGAAAACGAAAACATCGCAGTCTATGTCTTCATGATGAGAAGAGGTAAAGTCATCGAATCTGAAGAGCTCACCGTTCAGGAGAAAGAAGAGGTTTCAAACACAAAAATCCTTTCCGCTTGCTTGTGGGACTTTTATGAGAAAAGAAAGAATATCCCAGATAAGATACTTCTTCCTTTTGCGCCAGACAGAAAAGAAAAACTCTCAAAAATGCTCTTGAAAAAAAAGCAAAAAAAAGTTGAAATCCTCACCCCGATTAGAGGAAAAAACAAGAAACTGGTCAGCTTGGCCAATACAAATGCCGAAATTCTGATGCGAAAAAAATCCGAGGACCTCTCTCCTCTTGAAGAAATGAGAAAAATCATCGAACTCAAAACCCTTCCTGTTCGTATCGAGGGATACGATATCTCTAACACAGGAGGAGATGAATCTGTGGGCTCTGTTGTTGTATTTGAGAACGGACTCCCCCAAAAAAATGATTACCGAAAATACAAAATCAAGAGTGTGGAGGGCCCGAACGATGTGGCCAGCATTCAGGAGGTCATCAAAAGAAGGTACACGAGACTCCTCCAGGAGAAGAAGGCCTTCCCGGATTTAATCCTTGTGGACGGAGGAAAAGGCCAACTGAATGCAGCCAAGGCAGTTCTTGAAGAATTGGGATTAAGCCATCTTCCTGTTGTCTCATTGGCAAAAAAAGAAGAAATCATTTTCACACCATCTAGGAAGAATGGGATACGGCTAGAAAAGACTTCCTCTGTCCTCAAACTCTTTCAGAATATAAGGGACGAATCTCACCGCTTTGCTCTTTCTTTCCACCGTTTGAGGAGGAAAAAGAAAAGCTTCGAATCCCGGCTGGATGGGATTGAAGGGATAGGGCCAAAGAAAAAAGCAGCCCTGTTGATAAAATACAAAAGTGTAGAGGAGATAAAAAAAGCCTCGATCGAAGAATTGGCCAAGATTGTAGGGAAGAAAGTGGCTCAAGGCCTTGTTGACAAGCTAAGGACAGAATGATATCCATTTCTGAGAGAAATTTAAGATAAGAAGGCATAAAAGATAATTAAAGTAAATATAAGTTAATATAAGACAATTTAGGTATATATCAGAAGATTCTCAACTGGCCCAATATTTTGCAGTTGAGTCAAAGCATGAAGGAGATAGGGATATGATACTCGGAACAGGCATCGACATCATCGAAGTGGAGCGTGTTGAAAAAATAGCAGAAAAAACACCCCGTTTCCTGGAGAAGATCTTCACCTCTGACGAGATCGATTACTGCCTGAAGAAAAAAAATAGGTACCAGCATTTGGCCGCCCGGTTTGCTGCCAAAGAAGCCTTCTTCAAAGCCTTAGGAAGAAGGATAAGCTGGACCGATGTTGAGCTCTATAATCTCTCTTCTGGAAAACCCGAGTTAAAAATCAAGAATAAAGAAAGATTTCACATAGAGAAATCCCACGTCTCCATCTCTCACCTGAAAGATTACGCTGTTGCAGCGGTTATCCTTGAAGGGAAAGGATAGATTCCAGGTTATTTCCCAAGAATCATTCGAGCGATAAAGCTGAGGATTATTGCAACCCCCGTATTCAATACCATCGAAAGAAGCGCCACTCTCTTCCCTATCTCTTTCCAGAGAAGAGCCACTGTTGAAAGACAGGGGATGAAAAAGTTGATAAACACAGTGAAAACGATGAGCTGTTCTTTGGAAATGACTGTCAGTAAGTCCCTATAGTTGACATCGAGCGCCTGGAGCATCATTACTAAAGAAAGCTCTTTCCTCAAGAACCCAAACACGAGAGTGACTCCCAAGTCCCGGGGCAGGCCAAGGCCCTTTTCCACCAGAGGGGAAAGCATCAAATTGATGAACCTGTCAAAATGCAAGTATTGAAGAAATCCCAATACAATACTACCTGCGATCAGTATAGGCCAGGCAAACTTGATGAAGGATTTCATCTGGAAAAATGTTTTCTTCATCATGTTTTTTATCGAGGGTATCTTCAAAGATGGGATTTCAAGGATCAATCCGGGCGAAGGAGTCCGGTAAAAGAGTGTTATTATCCGGCCGAGCACGGCCACCAGGAGAATATTGAACACATAAAATCCAAAAGCCCACAACGGACCCAGGTAAAAAGCAACTAAGGCCAGGATGATCGTTGTCCGCGCTGAACAGGGAATAAAGGGAATGAGCAGAGATGTAATAACCCGGTCCCTGCGGGATTCCAGAGCTCGGGTAGATACTATAGCTGGGACATTGCAGCCAAAACCCAGGATAAAAGGGGATATGGATTTTCCGTGGAGTCCGATCTTGTGCATAAAAGTATCCATTAAAAAGCCTGCTCGAGCGAGATAGCCCACATCTTCCAAAAAAGACATCAGAAAAATTAAAGGAAGGAAATACGGAAGAACAATGGCTGCGCCTCCTCCTATACCTGCAAGCAAACCATCAATCAAATAATACAACACACCTGTTCCGAGGCTCAGCGAAAGGGAATGTCTCAAGTTGGTCAAAGGATCAAGAAGAAGCGTTTCTAAGGGATTTCCAACCTCGAAAATGACAAAGAAAAAGCCGCAAAAAACAGCCAGAAGAATGATGTAGCCAAAGAAAGGATGCATGATGATATCATCGATTTTTTCTTCAAATCTGACTCTTTTTCCTCTGAGTACTTGGCTGCATTCTTCAAAAATCTTGAGGGCGAGATGATGCCTTTCGGCCGAGATGACTTCGTAAGCTGGGGCGTTGTGCATAGTCTCAAGGTCACGTCTCACTCGATCCAGGGCTTTTTTTAAAGGTGGATTGATATCTTTGAGCACCTTATCAAAAAAAAGCTTATTAGCCTCGATCATATGGATGGCTGTGAATCTCTTGTTCGAAACAAAAGGGAAATCTTTTGGAAGGAGATGAATCAGCTCCTCAATTTTTTGCTCCACATCTCTGGACCATTCGATTGGGGATACAGTTAATCCTTCCTCCAAGCCTTGAAGGACAGCATCCAAAAGTTCCTTGATCCCTCGACCATGAGTGGCTATGGTCGGAATCACAGGGACGCCAAGAATCTTCTCGAGTTTCCTTACATCAATTTTAATTCCCTTTTTTTCTGCAAGATCAACCATGTTCAGCGCGATAACCATTGGGTATCCCAATTCAATAAGCTCCAGAGTGAGTTCAAGACTCCTGCCAAGAATGGAAGCGTCAATTACATTAATGACCAAGCTCGGCTTCTCATGGAATAAATGAGCAAGAGCGACTTTTTCAGAAGGGTCAGAAGGATTCAGAGAATAGGACCCTGGTAAATCGATTATGTTTAAAATATATCCTTCAACATTGACCTTGCTGTGGGTATGTTCAATGGATGTGCCTGGAAAATTGGACGTGTCCGCTTTCAGCCCAGCGATGGCGTTAAAGAGAGTACTTTTTCCGCAATTCGGCTGTCCGATGAATACGACATCGGGATCGTTATTTTCTTTATTCAATTATTTCGACCATAATTTTTTGAGCAACTCCCCTACCCAGAGCGACCGATGTATCTGAAGTTAGATTCTTCACCAGGACTGGCCCCCGAAGAATGGCACGTGAATCCAGTTCAACAGTATCATCCTTATGAAAACCCATCGCCATCAGTCTTCGGCGGATACCATGTCCGCCGTGTATATCCACGATCTTCAATGGTGTATCAGGAGGAGCTTGGATCAAGCTGATCAGTTCAGACATATTCTGTATCCTTTAATCACTAATTGAGAATGATTCTCAATACTTCTACTGAAAATGATAATGAAATCAGAGAAAAAAATCAATCCCCCCGGATTCAGATTTTGATCATTTCAATAGTCTGTATAGCTCAGAGGAAGTCTTCGAGGCCTCATTGATTTCAGAAACCTTTAATATTCTAAGCGGAGTTCCACAGGGTCGAGAAGGTTGATGAGGGAATGGCGTGAAATATCTGACTGGAGTAAATACATCCCTGAATGTTATCTAACCGCTTGCTCACACTGAATCGAAGAGACTCTAGCAAAGAAATAATGAATTACTGGCTTAAATGCGCATATTATTTCAAAATTTTCAGGGTTTTGCTTCAACCTGCCCTGACTCCATCTTGATCCTCAAATAAAAAAGATAAAAAAGAAGGATCAAAAAACTGATGACGACTAAAGAATGCTGAGTATAAAAACGAAATACACCCTTGCCCAAAACTTCTCTCAGGCTGGCTCCTATACAAATAAAATTGGCGATTAAAATGTATTTCATGGCCGGTGGAAATTTATCCATCCAGTTCATGAGAAAAACCACAGCCGGGATGGCGTAAAGATAATTGTAGTACCAAGAGAGAGGAGAAAAAAACGGAATCATTATGAATAAAAACGAAGACTCTAGGACCTCTGGTTGTGTCACTCTTAATTTCTTCCCCGAATACATAATCCACAACAGAAAAATACCAAGAAGTATAGCTGTACAGAGGCTTAATATCCATGCCAATTCATTTTTATCAGCTGGAAGATTTTTCAAGAAAAAGGCAAATACCGAACTGTTGTCATAATGGTCAAGTAATGAAGGCGTGGAAAGGGATAATGTTCGCTGCCACTCTTTCAAAACAAAAAAACTCTGCCTGAAACCATAGAAAAAGACGGTGAGAACTAAACCCATCGCAAGAATTCCAATTCCTGAGGCCACCGCTTTAATTTTTTTCTTGAGGATAAAGTAAGGGAGAAACACTAAGGCATAAGGCTTGAAAATCAATGAAAAACCCCAGAGTAAGCCCGCCTGCCACTCCTTACTCTCAACCAGAGCTTTGACCATCATTATCAGAAGAAAGGCCATCAAAATATTGATCTGTCCAAGTTCCATCTCCCGGCCGACGAATTTCAACAAGACCAAAAAAGTCAGAGCCACCATAGATCCCTTTTTCTTATGCTTTTCTGGGAGGAGATCATAAGCAATAGTCAAACAGAGGAACAAAAGAGTAAGCTCGAGGAAATACCACAACATCTTCGCCATTTCAAACGGGAACAGAGTCAACACAGAAAAAATCACAGCCGATGCAGGAAAATACTTAAACTGAAGATGACCATCTGAAACTTGGTAGAGCATCTCGCCATTCACGATCCTTTTCCCAGCCTTGTAACAGACTCCAAAATCTGTCATATCTTTTTTCACAAAGAATTGATAAATGAGAAGAAAAAACAAAAACACAAGGAGTATAAGCAGAATCTTTCGCACTCTTACCGACATCCTCAACATAAATATCCTTATTCGATTCCTGAGTCTATTCAACCTACAGTATATTATTTTTGCTGTCAACCAGACGAAAGATGAATTCTTTGTTTTAAAACCGATTTATTGGTAATTCCAGCCTGTTCCTTTTTTCTTCTTTTCGTCCCCCTCTTTGAGCTAAATTGACAAGGCTCAGGCTTTCTGCTACAAATTATTCAAATGTTTAAATGGCTAGTTCAAAAAATTTTCGGTACGAAAAACGAGAGAGATCTGAAAAGACTCCAGCCCTATGCCTCAGCCATAAATGAGCTTGAGTCTCAAATTCAGAAACTCAGCAACGACCAGCTTCGCGCCAAAACGGCAGAATTCAAAGAAAAAATCAGCCAGGGAGCATCACTGGATGATATCCTCATAGAAACCTTTGCTGTTGTTCGAGAAGCGGGGAAACGGACCATCCATATGCGTCACTTTGACGTCCAGCTCATAGGCGGCGTTGTCCTCCATCAGGGGAAAATCGCAGAAATGAAAACCGGGGAAGGAAAGACCCTGGTCGCCACTCTCCCCGCTTATTTGAACGCTCTTGATGGCAAAGGAGTTCATATCGTTACCGTGAATGATTATCTGGCTAAAAGAGATACAGAGTGGATGGGGCCTATCTACAATTTTCTCGGTCTTGAAGTCGGGACGATTCAGCATGACATGGGAGACGCGGAAAGATTTGAGGCCTACCGCAAAGATATCACCTACGGCACGAATAACGAATTCGGTTTCGACTACCTGCGGGATAACATGAAATTTCGCCTATCCGACCTTGCCCAGAGAGAACATAACTTTGCCATCGTGGACGAAGTCGACAGCATCCTCATAGATGAAGCCCGGACTCCTCTTATCATATCCGGTCCGACAGAAGAATCGACTTCGCTCTACTACAAAGTGGACAATCTCATCCGCCGTCTCAGTCAAAGACACTACCAAGTGGATGAGAAGACCCGAACGACAACTCTGACCGAAGAAGGCGTTGGCGAGGCCGAAAAATTCCTCAAGGTTCCCAACCTTTATGACCTGGCCCATATGGACCTTGTCCATCACATCAATCAATCTCTTAAAGCTCATAATCTGTTCAAAAAAGATGTGGACTACATGGTCAAAGAAGGCAAGGTAGTCATCGTGGATGAATTCACAGGCCGCCTCATGCCCGGACGACGCTACAGCGACGGCCTGCACCAGGCTCTGGAAGCAAAGGAAAAAGTCCGGATTGAAGAAGAGTATCAAACCCTAGCATCAGTCACCTTCCAGAATTATTTCAGAATGTATGACAAGCTGGCGGGAATGACAGGAACAGCCGTCACTGAAGCCACTGAATTTCAATCCATATATAAACTGGACGTTGTGGAAGTCCCCACCAATAAAACCCTTGTCCGCTATGAACACCACGATGTGATATACAGAACACAAAAAGAAAAGTGGAATGCTGTCGTTGAAGAAATCACTGAAAGCAACGAGAAGGGACGGCCAGTCCTGGTCGGTACGATTTCCATCGAAAACTCTGAACATCTGAGCTCGCTCTTGAGAAAAAAAGGCATAAAGCATGTGGTCCTCAACGCTAAATACCACGAAATGGAAGCCAATATAATTGCCCAGGCCGGAAGGGTGGGTTCCGTCACCATCGCCACAAATATGGCTGGCCGGGGCGTGGATATCCTGTTGGGAGGAAATCCAGAATTCTTGGCTACAGAACAGCTCAGGAAAAAGGGAATCGACACCACTAAAGCCTCTCAAGAAGATTGGGAACGAGCTTTAGCGGATGCAGAAAACATCACACAGATTGAGAATAAAAAAGTCATAGATCAAAACGGACTCCATATTATCGGTACGGAACGACACGAAGCCAGAAGGATCGATAATCAGCTCCGCGGGAGAGCGGGAAGGCAGGGAGACCCGGGTTCTTCGCGGTTCTATCTCTCTTTAGAAGACGACTTGATGCGGATATTCGGAAGCGACCGAATTTCAGGCATAATGGCGAGAATCGGCATGGCCGAAGGAATCCCAATCGAGCACGGCATAGTGAGCAAAGCCATCGAAAGAGCCCAAAAACAGGTGGAAGGCCATAACTTTTCCATCCGGAAACATCTCCTGGAATACGACGATGTGATGAACAAGCAGCGGGAATCCATCTACAAGCAAAGAAGAGAAATCCTACACGGCAAAGACATGAAAGAATTCATCCAGGAGCTGATCGGAACCCTTGTCGAATGGATGATGGAAAACCACACGAACAAGGACAAATCTCCCGAAGAATGGGATACAGAAGGTCTCAGAAAAGGGATCGCCTCCCAATTCGGTTTGGACATCGAAGAGCTTCGCATCGATTGGGATACTATCAACTATGATGAATTGAAAGAGAAGGTCACACAAGCTCTGAAAGATGGCTATGCGGAAAAAGAACAGATCCTCGGCTCCGAACGCATGAGGGAATTCGAGAGAGTCATCATGCTCCAACTCACAGACTCCCAGTGGAAAGACCACCTGCTCGCAATGGACCATCTCAAGGAAGGGATTGGGCTGAGAGGATACGGCCAAAGAGATCCTCTGGTGGAATACAAAAGAGAAAGCTATGATATGTTCCAGTCCATGATGGACAGGATTGAGGAAGAAACCATTCGCTACCTTTTCCTCCTCCAGCCTGTGAAGGAAGAAGAAATTCCAGAGAGAAAAGAGCAGCCTCTTTATTATCAGCGTCCTCAGGGTTCAGCCACACCAAGAGCCAAGAAGGCAAGATCCATGATCCCCAAAAAGAGAAAAAAGAAAAAAAAGAAAAGATGAGGTGGATAAAATGTTAGATCAAAAAATAAAAGAAGGGCTGACTTTTGACGACGTTCTTGTTCTTCCCGCGAAATCTGATGTGATCCCAGCCCAAGCGGATGTTTCGACACAATTCAGCCGGAATATCGGCCTCAGTATCCCCCTCGTTAGCTCAGCCATGGATACTGTCACAGAATCAAAAATGGCTATTGCCCTGGCTCAACAGGGTGGCATCGGAATCATCCACCGGAACATGCCCTTAGATAAACAGGCCGAAGAAGTGGACAAAGTCAAGCGCCATGAAAGCGGGATGATCGTCGATCCGATCACGATGAGGCCCAACAATAAAATCTACGAAGCTCGGGAAGTGATGGAAAGGTACAAAATCTCAGGGCTTCCGATCACGGATGAAAAAAATAAATTGGTGGGGATTCTCACCAGCCGGGATATTCGATTCGAAACGCGCCTCAACTTGACAATAGAAAAAATCATGACCAAGGATTTAGTCACCGTGCCGTTGGGAACATCCCTTGAAGAAGCGGAAAAGCTCTTCCACAAGCACAAGATTGAAAAAATCTTGATGGTGGATGAGAATCACTGCCTAAAAGGATTGATCACCTACAAGGATGTCCTCAAGAGGATCCAGTATCCCCGAGCATCCAAAGACGATTTCGGACGCTTAATGGTTGGAGCCGCCATCGGAGTAGGAGAAGAAACTCTGGATAGAGTGAAAGCATTAATTGAAGCCAAGCTCGATGTCCTGGTCATCGACACCGCTCACGGCCATTCCCAAAGAGTACTGGACACAGTTAAGATGCTAAAAAAGGAATTCCCCAAACAAGAGCTCATAACCGGAAACATCGGAACAACAGAGGCAGCCAAGGAACTCGTCGAGCTTGGAATAGATGCCGTGAAGGTAGGCGTCGGACCGGGTTCTATCTGCACGACACGCGTGGTCACCGGCGCTGGAATCCCTCAAATCACAGCCATCTCAGATGTGTTCAAAGTCACACAATCAGAGGGAATTCCTCTAATCGCAGACGGAGGTATAAAGTACTCTGGAGACATCACCAAAGCCATCGTAGCCGGGGCCAGTTCCGTCATGCTCGGCAATGTCCTCGCCGGAACGGAAGAATCTCCGGGCGAAGTGATTATCTATCAAGGCCGTTCTTACAAGACTTATCGAGGCATGGGCTCGATTGAAGCCATGAAACAGGGCAGCCGGGATCGATATTTCCAGGACACTCTCACAAGCGAAGATAAGATTGCTCCTGAAGGAATAGAGGGTCGGGTTCCATATAAAGGGAGTGTGTCCCATATTATTCAAATGATGGTCGAAGGACTCAAAGCAGGAATGGGGTACGCTGGGTGTAAAACTATTGAAAAGCTCCAGAAAAAAGCAAAATTCATAAAAATTTCAGCCGCAGGAGTCAGAGAAAGTCACGTTCATGATGTGATTATCACCAAAGAGGCTCCCAACTACCGTCTGGATTAATAAGAAAGAGAAACTCATGTCTCTATTCATGGCTAAATCCATCATCGCCGTGGCTATTTTCACAGCCGGCTTGGTCTCTCTCATCAGCATGCTTACTCTTATGGGGAGAACAAAACGAAAATCAAGTCCGGAATCTTTGAGAAAGCTGCATAAAACCTCTGGCATTGTTTTCGCATTACTTCTCTTAGTCAACAGCTTTCTCGGCATGAGATACTGGGTGATGACAGGAGACAGCATCTCCACAAGAGCTGTCTTCCATGGAGTACTGGCCTTGGCCTTATTGATCGTTTTCCTGTTGAAGATAAGTATCATTCGCTTCTTCAAGCAGTTCCTCAAGTTCGCACCTGTCATGGGTTTAATTGTGTTCGCCTTATGTTTTGTTGTCTTCAGCACTTCAGCGGCCTATTTCTTGTTGAGAACGTCTATCGAGCCACAGAAGGCCACACAGCCATCCCCATCTCGCCTCCCTTCCTCTCCAGGGATAATTGAGAATGGGAGGACACTTTTCAAAAGCCAATGCGCTTCCTGCCACTATGCGGATAGAGAAGAATCCAGGCACGGTCCGGGTCTAAAAAATTTACTGAAACGAGATGCCTTGCCTTTCAGCATGCGCCCCGCCACTGTCGAGAATATCTTGCTCCAGCTCAAAAAGCCTTTTCGGGCCATGCCAGCTTTTCCTTCTCTCTCCGAACAGGAAACAGCCGACCTTATCGCCTACTTGAAAACCCTTTAGGGATCAGGACTCGACATTACACATTATTAGGAATCTTTGCTCAATTGAATCGAAGCGAATTCCCGGAAGTTTGCGATGAAGCCCAGAATCTTAAAATACTGAATAAGCCTGACACCAATTTCAAAATGTCTAATGTCTAGCCCTGATTCTATTCTCATAACTCCTTTTATTGTATTTTATCTTCTCTCGAAGAAACGGAAAATGGAAACCCGACTCGGAAGAATCCCCAAAATTGTAATGACAGGAGGCGCTATAGATCAGACTCCAATCATTTGACATACAGAAGATTTTCCCGTATTAAATAGATTTTAACGCGAAGAAGGAGGGATTCATGAATAGAAGAGATTTCTTCGGAAAGAGTGGATGCGGCCTTCTAGGACTCATGATGACCCACTTTGGGCTGACTTCCTGTAAAAAAGGAGAAGCTCCAGTTGAAGAGCCGACTGCCACTCAACCCACAAAAGAAAAGGTGAGCCAGAAAGATGTTATAAAGAAGCTGTTGATTGAGAAAAAAGGCATGACCTCAGAAGAGGCAGATGCCCAGATTGCCGAGTTTGAAGAGAAGTTCTCCATAGTCAAGACCATGTGCATCTGCAAATCCTGCCCAACCTATGTGCCTGAAGAAACTGAGCTCGGCTACTGCCATCCTCTGGTCGGGCAAAGCAAAATCATTACTGAGGAAAAGGGATGCATCTGCGCCAAATGTCCTGTCTACATGCAAATGAGCCTGAAAAATGGCTATTACTGCACAAGAAAGTCCGAGATGGAACAGGAAATGGCAAAAATGGGATAATCCCATTGGTTCCTTTTAACTGGTTGTAAATAAACGAGTGAAGTAGTGAAATGAAAAAACTTTGGCGGTGTTTTGTTTGCAATGACATCCACTACGGAGTCAACCCCCCAGAGATATGTCCCACCTGTCAGGTAAAAAACGCTTACGTTGAAATCTCCTCCGCTGAAGCCGAGATAATATGCTCAACCCCCAAAACAGAGAAGGCCGACTTCGAAAAAGCCGAATTCCGGGAAGCGATCGAAAAATTCACAGAAAAAAACGAGTTTGAGGTGAATCCCGACAGGGAAAAAGTCAACATGCTCCTGGAAGGAATATTTAATAACGAAAAAAATCATGGTCTCAAGTATTGCCCTTGTAGACTAATAACCAAAGATTTTGAACAGGATTTAAAACTTGTCTGCCCCTGCAACTTCCTCGCTCACAACACCTACAGAGAGAAGGGAGAGTGCTGGTGTGGGCTCTTTGTAAGGAGAAAATAGAATGAAAAAAAAGATAATGTTCTGGGCAAGAGAATGCCCCCACTGTAGGAATATGATGCCCCTGGTGGACAGGTTGATTGAAAAAGAAGGAGTCGAACTAGAAAAGCTCGAAATCTGGCACAATGAGGAAAACGCAGACCTTATGCGTTCTTTCAAAGACGTTATCGCGCCCAAATGCGGAGGTCAGCTCCGGACACCCACTTTTTTTGACACAGAGACTAACGACGTCATCTGCGGCGAAGTGGAGTACGAAGCTCTCAAAGACTGGGCGTTGAAATAAGAAACTTAAAAAAAGCAGAAAAAAGGGGCCTGTCCCCTTTTTTAATCTATTTTATTTTCTTGACCTTATTATCCTCGCCCACAATCAGGACTTTCGGCATAAAATAATCAATCTCTTCTTCTTCTAATATCACATAGGATGCCACGATCAGTTTATCTCCTTTTTTTGCTTTATGAACAGCAGCTCCATTGACACCGACCACACCTGAATCTCTGGCTCCTTTGATCAAGTAGGTAGAAAACCTTTCCCCATTGGAAATATTGTAGACATGCACCTGTTCAAAAGGCTTCATATCCGCGGTCTTCATCAAATCTTCATCCAGCGTGAGACTTCCTTCGTACTCCAGATTGGTTTCTGTGACCGTGAGTTTCTGAATCTTTGCTTTGAGCATAATTCTCTTCATCGTGAATTACTCCTTCAACTTGAGAATCGTGTTATCAATCAGCCTGACCTTTCCGATGAAAACAGCCAGAGCAGCCAGAGCCTCTTTCTCTATTTTTGCCACAGGATTCAGGTTCTCCATGTCCACGATCTCCACATAATCTATCTTCGCTCGGGGCTCTTGAGAGATCCTATCTTTCATCCGGCTGATGATCTGACCTGAATCCTGCACTCCATTCTTAACCATCTCCCGAGCCTCTTCCAGGCTCTCAGATAGGACTCGAGCCGCTTTTCTCTCTTCTTGATCCAAGTAGGTGTTACGGGAACTGAGTGCCATGCCTTCCTTCTCCCTCACTATGGGCAAGACTTCAATCTTCACTCCAAGATTGAGGTCCTGGACCATTCTCTTGAGTATAATCGCCTGCTGAGCATCTTTCTGGCCAAAATAAGCGATATCCGGTCCAATAATATTGAAGAGCTTCAGCACGACCGTGCAAACACCCCGGAAATGACCGGGACGAGAATGGCCACAGAGCGTATCCTGCAAATCATGAACCTCGACATAAGTTTTGTATCCCACTGGATAGATCTCCTCATTACCCGGAGAAAATACATAATCCACTCCTTCAGCCTCTAATATCTCAGTATCGCGGTTGATATCTCGAGGGTACTCTTTCAAGTCCTCTTTCGGACCGAACTGAGCCGGGTTGACGTAAATACTGACAACAGTCACATCTGCCTTCTGCACGGATTCTCTCACCAGACTCAGATGTCCTTCATGCAGAAATCCCATGGTGGGAACAAACCCAATGCTCTTGCCACGAGACTTCTCTTCCTCCACAGCATCATGCATTTCTCTGGCTTTTGTGATTATTCTCATCGGCCTGGAATGTTTAAGGTCTTCTCTGCCTATCCTTCTCTTGTCTCTTCAGACTTTCATCTCTTTTTTTTCTTTACAGAAGTTCCGGTGTCTTTTTCAATGATCTTTTGAAGCAGCTCTGGTTTGAGATGATATGAGTGGTCGTCATCAGGAAACTTACCTTTTTTGACATCCTCCATGTATCCCTGGACAGCCCGGTTGATGAGGTCATGAATATCCGCATACTTTTTAACAAACTTAGGCAGATAACCGTTTGAATAACCCACTAAATCATGAAAAACAAGAATCTGACCATCGCAATAAGGGCCCGCTCCAATCCCTATTGTGGGGACTGTCAGCTTTTCTGTGATGATTCTGGCCAGCTCCATGGGTATGCACTCCAGAACCACGGAAAAGACGCCGGCATTTTCAAGGTTCAAGGCATCCTGAATGATCTTTTCGGCCTCATCGACTTCTTTCCCCTTAACCTTAAACTTCCCGAAATGATGGATGGACTGAGGAGTCAATCCGACATGTCCCATGACCGGAATCTCAGCCTCGATGAGAGCTTCGATCAACTTGAGCCTTTTCTTGGAGGCCCCCTCGATTTTAACAGCATGAGCCCCGGCTTCTTTCAAGAACAGAGAGGCATTATAAACCGACTCTTCATTAGATAAGTGGAAAGAAAAATAAGGCATATCCCCCACAACCAAAGCTTTCTTTGCCGCACGCACGACTGGTTTAGTGTGGTGAATCATCTCTTCCATGGTCACAGGAATGGTGTTTTCATAACCTAAAACCACCATCCCCAGCGAATCCCCCACCAGAATCAAGTCGATACCGCTGGCATCCACAATCTTTGCCACGGGAAAATCATAAGCAGTGATGGCCACAATTTTTTCATTCCTATCTTTCTTGGCCTGAAGAGAGGGAATGGTCACTTTTTTGGTTTTTTCGTCAGGCATGTTCAATCCTTTCTCCCCATCCCGTCTTTAACACCGAGATTGAGGTAAAGTCTTAAAAATCCTTCAACACGGCTGCCTTCAAAGAAAGGTCTTCAATCTATTTCAATTTCTTCGAATTCTTATTCTCTTTGCCTAAAGGCACATAGTAGAGCGGGCTCTTCTTCATCTTCTTTATCTTAGCCACCAAATCCATTATATCCTCTTCTCTATCGAAATCCAAGCTATCGGCTTTGACCACAAGAAGAGGCGCCGCCTGATAGTTGAAGAAAAAATAATCATACGCTTCGAGAATGTCTTCCAAATATTTCTCTGATATATTTTTCTCGAGTGGACTTCCATCATTAGCAATTCTCTTCAACAGTGTCGGCAGCGAGATCTGGAGATAAATGACCAGGTCAGGTTTGGCCACTCTTTCTTCAAATATGCTGTATATCCTCTCATAGACAATGAGCTCATCATCCGTGAGAGTCTGATAGGCGTATATTTTATCCTTCTCGAACAAATAGTCGCAGATGATTCTTTCCTCGAATAAATCCCGCTGCATGAGTCTTATTTGCTGATGGTATCGACTCACAAGAAAAACAAGCTGGGTGAGAAAAGCAGCCCCTTCTTTTTCGTTGTAAAAATCTCTGAGATATGGATTGTTCACGCTGTCTAAAACAACCTTTCCGCCGATTTTCTGCGCCAGGATATCAGCCAGTTTTTGCTTTCCGGACATGATCACACCTTCGACAGCGATGTGATTAAAGAGTATCTGTTCCTTGTCCGACATAATCCGAGACCCGCGAATCGAGATGAAGCAAATTCGGGAAGTCTAAAAAATAACGAATATTAAGGGATAAGTCAATGAATTAGTCTCAGGGGCAGGCAGGATTAAAAATTTTTATGAATTCTTTATGAATTGGTCTGCTGAAATGAAATCTCAACCAGTCTTTTTCTTCTTGACTTCCTCCTCAACTGGAACAATGAGCCATGCGATGATGTAGAAAATCAACATCGGGAATATGGCTGTGAGCAGAGTCAAGGCAACGAACAGGAGCCGCAAAATGTTGACGTCAAGGTCAAAATACTCTGCCAGACCAGAGCAGACGCCTCCGATCATTTTCTGAGCCTGGGAGCGGTAAAGCTTCTTTGCCATTTTGATTTCTCCTGTTGAGAAAAATCCCCTGCAGGGGAGGCTATCATAAGAAGATACGCACAGAGGAACGGAAAGTTTCGACCCTTTTCAGGTTGAGATTATCCCGAAGCTCCTTCTTGTTCTTTTTTCTTTAGGATATGTGCGTTCAATTCATCGATAAGAAGTTGAGGACTCTCGATGTCATCTTCTCGTAAAAGCTCTCCCACTGTACACCACAAGGGCTCTCCGCATCTGATGCATCTGACTCCCCGGCGTGAAAGAAAACCAACCGCTTCAGGAAAATGTTCAACGAGTTCTTCGACGGAAGTATCCGGCGAGACCTTGACGCGCATCAATCTCCGAATTTGATGCCCTGGGCCAACGGGAGCTCTTTCGACCAATTGACGGTATTTGTCTGACGGCGCATGTATCCTTTCCAGGCATCCGAGCCTGACTCTCTGCCTCCTCCGGTCTCCTTTTCACCACCAAAAGCACCACCGATTTCGGCTCCTGATGTTCCGATATTGACATTGGCGATCCCGCAATCTGAGCCTTCATGGGAGAGGAATTTTTCCGCAGTCAGAAGGTTTGTAGTGAATATCGCGCTGGAAAGGCCCTGCGGCACTTCGTTATGAAGCTTAATCGCTTCTTCGATATCTCCATACTCCATAAGATACAGGATCGGGGCAAAAGTCTCATTATGAACGATTTCCGTCTGAGCTGGCATCTTGACGATAGTCGGCTCGACAAACTGCTCGCCCAATTTCTCAAGGCAATTCCCGCCATAGACAACTTCTCCACCTTGCTCTTTGGCTTTCTCCAGAGCGGCCATCATATCTTCCACCGCCGCCTTTGTCACCAGTGGACCCATGAGAATTCCTTCCTCCAATGGATTTCCGATATTCACTTGCTTGTAACCCTGAATAATCCTCTCTGTCAGCTCAGAAGCGATTGATTTTTGCATGATGATGCGCCGGGAAGTTGTGCAGCGCTGGCCAGCTGTTCCCACTGCTCCGAAAAGAATCGTGCGAACAGCCATGTCTAAATCAGCATCCTCAGCAACGATGACGGCGTTGTTTCCGCCGAGCTCGAGGATCGTTCTTCCAAAACGCTTGGCCACCGCCTCTGAAACTCTGCGGCCCATCTGTGTTGAGCCTGTAAAGGAAATCAAAGGAAGCTGCTCATCATTGATCATTCTCTCGCCAACAACGGCGCCGCGGCCAATGGCAATGTTAAAGATTCCTTGAAGCCCGTGGTCCGACATGACTCTATTACACACATGCTGGACAGCCACAGCGGTTAACGGCGTATCCGATGAAGGCTTCCAGACAACCGGGTCTCCGCAGACCGCAGCAATGGCCGCATTCCAGGACCAGACAGCCACAGGAAAATTAAAAGCGGAGATGATTCCGACAGCTCCCAGTGGATGCCACTGCTCAAACATTCTGTGCGCGGGACGTTCAGAGTGCATGGACAAACCATAGAGCTGGCGGGAAAGGCCCACGGCAAAGTCACAGATGTCGATCATCTCCTGGACTTCTCCAATACCCTCAGCTCTGATCTTCCCCATTTCCAGAGTCACCAGTTCACCAAGCGGTTCCTTCAATTCTCTGAGGGCTTCTCCCAAGTCTCTGACGACCAGGCCGCGCTTTGGGGCTGGAGTCATGCGCCATGTTTTAAATCCCTGAACAGCCTGCTCAATGACCTGTTCGTAAGTTTTGTCTGTAGCCTGGATGACTTTGGCAATCGGCTCTCCTGTAGCCGGGTTATATGAAATAAGCTCTTGGCCTTTTGGATCTTCAAACCAGGTTTCCTCACCTGAACAGGCTCCGATATTGATCTCTTTTATGTTTAATTTATCCAGAATCTTTTTCATTCGTCACTCCTTTATGAGTTTCTCTTTGTATTATTTCTCTTGCATGAAAGGATAACGGTAATCCTTGGGAGGATTCAAGTTCTCCTTCACGGCACGCGCGCTGACCCAGCGCAGAAGGTTCAGGTAAGACCCGGCCTTATCATTTGTCCCGGAGCCTCTTGCTCCACCAAAAGGCTGCTGGCTGACGACTGCACCTGTTGGCTTGTCGTTGATGTAGAAGTTTCCGGCTGCATGACGGAGGGCGATGAACGCTTCATCTATGGCCGCCCGTTCGTTGGCGAAAATCGAGCCTGTCAAACCGTAAGGGGAAGTACTGTCGCAGACTTTCAGGGTTTCCTTGTATTTAGTTTCGGGATAAACATGTATTGTGAGAACCGGTCCGAATATCTCCTCTTCCATTAACTTGTGTTTAGGATCCGTGACCTCGACCAGGGTGGGTTCGATGAAGTATCCTTTGGAGCCGTCGTAGGCTCCGCCTTGAATGATCTCGGCCTCCTTCGACTTTTTCGCATACTCGATATACTCCACGATGCTGTCAAAAGCAGGCTTATCGATGACAGCTCCCATGAAATTCGTGAAATCCGTGACATCGCCCATTTTAATGGTTTTAACTTCTTTCAAGAGTCCATCTCTTATGGATGGCCAGAGGTTGGAAGGGATGTAAGCACGGCTGGCCGCAGAGCATTTCTGGCCCTGGTATTCAAAAGCGCCACGGACCAGAGCGATGACCACAGCCTGAGGATCAGCAGACGCATGGACGAAGACAAAATCTTTCCCTCCAGTCTCTCCCACGATTCGGGGATAGCTTTTGTACTTCATCAAGTTGGCGCCGATAGTCTTCCACATTCCCTGAAAAACAGAAGTGCTCCCGGTGAAATGAACGCCGGCTAACTCTGGCTTCTCCAAGACCGGATCTCCGATATATCGTCCAGGACCAGGAATGAAGTTGATCACTCCATCAGGTAGACCGGCTTCCTTCCAAAGCAATGTGAGAAAATAGGCCGAGTAGACAGCAGAAGAAGCGGGTTTCCAGAGGACCGTGTTTCCCATCATGGCTGGTGACGTGGGCAGGTTCCCCGCAATCGATGTGAAATTAAAAGGAGTCACAGCAAAAACAAAACCTTCTAACGCCCGGTATTCCATATAATTCCACGTCTCGGCAGAAGAATCTGGCTGCTGCGCGTAGATCTGGCTCATGTAATAGGGATTGAAGCGGTAGAAATCGATCAACTCGCAGGCGGAGTCTATTTCCGCTTGATGCGCAGTCTTTGACTGCCCGAGCATGGTCGATGCGTTGAGCACGTCGCGATATTTTGTGGCGAGAAGCTCTGCGGCCCGGAGAAATATGGCCGCCCGTGAAGTCCAGTTCATCTCCGACCAACCCTTCCAGGCTTTTTTTGCCTCCTTCACAGCCAAATCTAACTCTTTCGGACCAGCCTTATGGTAACGGCCGAGAAGATGCTGATGGTCGTGAGGGCAGCGGCAGTCTGCAAAATCTCCTGTTTTAACCTCTTTGCCACCGATTATCAAAGGAATCTCTATCTCCTCTCCCAGCATTTTCTCCAGCTGCTTCTTCAAAGCCTTTTTCTCCGGTGAGCCCGGTGCAAAACTAAAAACAGGCTCATTAAATGGAGTAGGAATGCTAATTATGGCATTCATCTCAATTTCCTCCTTTCTGAACTGATGTATGAAATATAATATTTATTTCTTCTTTTCTACTCATCGAGAAATTATCATCACGAGTGTATCGAGGAAATCCCATGGACGAATTGTCAAAGCGAGCGCAAGGGGCAATCTCTTGGATGAATTGTCATTGCGAACGAAGCGCAGCAATCTCATAAAATAAATTTCACTGAGAACGAAGTGTGGCAATCTCACCATGTTACAAGTCTGAAAGTTTCACAACCAACTTCGAGACAGCTCCCCAATCTTCCTTGCTCCGTGGAGTTGGCTTATGGAGTCAGCGGAGAACAGTGACACCCTAATATATTATTTTATTCTATGGAGTTCAAGAAAATCATCAAAATCGTAATCCTTTATCAATAGATTTCGTAAAACAGTATTAAGACATAGGATTATTTGAGCATTTTCAATGGGATAATGCCTGGTATCTCCTATGCCCTCAGTCTAAACTAAGAAACCTTCTGTTAGCACAAGGCTGGAGATGCATCTTATAATTTCTTTATTCTCCTATCCTGACCAAGAGCCCTTTTCGTTTGACTACGATAAAATTCCAGCGGAAAAACAAGAAGGCCCCAAGGATGTAAACAACGTTGAGGCCAGAGGACCAGAGCAGCTCTTCCAGAGGAAATACACCGCTAGAAATAACTCCTCTCATCCCTTCAAAAACGTGTGAAGCCGGTACAAAATGGGCAAGTGTCTTAAGAAACAGGGGAAGGATAGAGACAGGATAGAAGACAGCAGAGACCGGCATAAAGAGAAATCCAAGTGCCCAAGCCAAGACTTCAGCTTCCTGGCCGAACCTCAGGATGAGCGCAGTCGTGATGATTCCAATGGCCCAGCCCATGACTATGAGGTTGAGGATAAACGGAATAAGGGAAATACCGATCAAGAAGATGTTGAAAGAATAAAGGATCCAGGCCAACACAGCCATGATCGAAGCCACAGTGACCAGTTTGACCACGCTGACCAGCATGAGCGCAAAAATGTATTCGGCATAAGACAAAGGACTGGCAAAGAGATTGAGCAAGTTTTTCGCCCACACATCTTCAAGGAAAGAGACGGAAATACCCTGGTGAGAGCGGAAAAGAATATCCCAGAGAATCAGGGCTCCGATGAAGAAAGTGATAAACCCGGGCAGGTTCTGTCTGTACTGAGCCAGATAAACGGTGATGAATCCCCAAACAAGAAGGTCCAGCAAGGGCCAATAAATGATTTCCATCAGCCGGGGAAGGCTCCTCCTGTAGAGATAGATGTTCCGCATGAACAGGGCAGCTATCCTGTGGAACCTCAAGCTTCTTCCTCCCTTGCCACTTTTAAAAAGACTTCCTCCAGGTTTGCTCTTCCAAAGCTGCGGATAACCTCCTTAGGCTTGCCTTCAGCGATAATCTGCCCTTTGTGGAGGAAGATGATCCGGTCAGACATCTCCTCCATTTCCTTCATGTTGTGAGATGTGTAAAGAATGGAAATATTCCTCTCCTTTTTTATCGATTTCAAAAGAGTCCTGGTTTTATCGGCAATATCGGGATCCAAACTGGCTGTGGGCTCATCGAGGAAAAGGACTTTAGGGTCGTTGATCAACGCTTTGGCCAGGTTCAGCCGTGACTGTTGTCCGGAGGAGAGGTGTCTCACCAGCTTATTTTTGATTCCGGCTATCTCAAAAGCCTCCAGAAGTTCGTGGATTCTCTTTTCTTTATTCCTAATTTTGTAGAGCCGGGCAAAAACCTTTAGGCTCTCTTTGACGGTCAGGGAATTGGGCATGGAAACATAGGAAGAGGAAAAGTTGACATCCTGAACGATATCCGCTCTATGTTTTTTCAAATCCAGACCAAAGATCTGAATGTCGCCCGATGTGGGTGTGGTCAGACCGAGAAGCATGTGGATGATGGTGGTCTTGCCTGCCCCGTTAGGTCCCAGAAGGCCGAGTATCTCTCCTGGAAAGATACTGAAAGAGACATTGTCCACAGCCTTCAGCGACTTAAAGACCTTCGCCAATCCTTCGACTGTAACAACCGATTCGCGCATTCTCTAGAAGATAATTCAAATCAAGCCTAAAGACAAGGTTTCAGCCCCCTTAAAAACAGAAACGGAAAGAAAAGAACCAAATTGAATAAATATGAAATTCAGCAACAGGTGGGATTCGATTGGTTCGAGGAATTACAGAATTCGCCACTAGATAAGTTATAGAGACATCAAGCTAGCTTGCCAGACTTATTCATACCGAAGAGAATCGATCGGATTCGCCCTGGCCGCTTTTATAGTCTGGAAGCTGACAATTAAAACCGCAATGCAGAGAGCTAAAAATGCAGAAAGAATGAAAGTGACGGCACTGATATTCGTTCTGTAGGCGAAGTTCTGCAGCCAACGCTGCATGGCATAAAATCCTACAGGCCAGGCAATAACATTCGCCAGCACGACCCAGCGGACCAAGTCACGAGTTAATAAATAAGTGATCTCAGAAACGGAAGCTCCCAGCACCTTCCGAATGCCAATCTCCTTGGTTTTTTGTTCAGCTATGAAAGCGGCAAGCCCAAAGACGCCCATGCAAGCAATGAAAATGGCTATCATGGCAAAAATGCTGATTATGTTCTCAATTTTCTGTTCTGTTTGGTAGGCCCTATTGAATATTTCATCAAAAAACCTGTATTCAAACGGATAATGCGGAGAGAAATTTTTCATGGTCTGACCGATAAACTGAAGCGCCTCGCTGATTTTCCCCCCTCTAACTTTGATGGAAAGGTACCAACCGGCATCAGGGTTGAGGTTGAGAAATAAATAGAGGGGCTTTATCTCTCGATGTAAAGAAAAAAAATGAAAATCCTTCATCACTCCGACAACTTTTCCTCGGCTTTGGGGGCTGCCCCAATGACCAAAGTCCATTCCAAGTTGAAACTCCGGACCCAGTGCCTTCATCGCGGATTCATTGATCAAGAATGCCCCATTTTGATCAGAAGAGAATTCCCTTGAGAAGTTTCTGCCCTGAACGATTTCGATGCCGTAAAGGTCGATAAAGTCATAGTCGACCATGCCAACATGAATAGGAATGATCAATCCTTCTGGTTTCGTCGGCCAGTTTGTCCAGGTAGAAGACCTGATAGCATTGGGCAGAGACTCTGAAGATGAAACATTGAGGATGTCCGGATTTTTCCTGAATTCTTCTTTTAGAGCAGACAATCTTTGTCTTGCCTCTCTATCTCTGACATTCACAACAACAATATGATCACGGTCATATCCCATTTTCTTGTTCCTGATAAAGCGAAGCTGGTCTTTCACCTGGAGAGTGGCGATAATTAAGATGATTGATACGGAAAACTGGAAAACCACAAGTGCATTTCTCAGACGGGAACGCTTTGGTCTGATATCTGTCATCCCCTTGAGAACATTGATTGGGTTGAGCGAGGACAGGTAAAGCGCTGGATAACTGCCAGCTATGAATCCAGCAAACAAAATGAGGATGAGAATGCCTGGCAGTATAAGTGTAAAACTTCCCCAATCGAGTTCAAGCTGTCTTTCGGCAAACCTGTTGAATACAGGCAGGAACAGCTTGACCAATATTATCGAGATACCCAACGAAAAAAACGCGGTAAAAATAGATTCTCCTAAAAACTGCTTGGCTATCTGGCTCCGATGAGCCCCCACAACCTTGCGCGTTCCGATTTCCCGCAACCGAAAACTCGAGCGGGCCGTCACCAGGTTCATGTAGTTGATACAGGCAATCAAGAGGATAAGAAAGGCAATCGTCCCGAAGAGTATAAGCGTTGAAACATGGATATTTGCAGAAATCTCTCCACCAAAATGAGAGTGAAGATGAATGCTTTTCAGAGGCTGGAGAAAAAGGCGCTCTTTTCGTAAAAAAGGAAATCCTTGGCGTTGATATTCCTGCAGCATGGTTCCGAATTTGGACTCAAGCTCAGCAGGGCTGGCATCAGGACGCAATAAAATATAGGTATAAAAGCCGTTCCATCCCCAATTGCTCAAATCAATGCCTTCAATATTGGCTATAGTGTTGAAAGGAAGAATGATGTTTGCGATGAAATGGGAATTTGACGGCATGTCTTTTATGACTCCCGTGACCACGAAATCCGCCTTTTCATCAAGGATAATGGTTTTTCCAAAAGGGTCTTCATCCCCGAAGAATTTTTGAGCGATACTTTCTGATATCACAAGAGAATTGGGAGTCTTCAGTGCAGTCTCTGCATCGCCTTTTAAAAAAGAAAATGTAAAAATTGTAAAAATACTCCTGTCTGCGAAGTAAAAATCCTCTTCCAGAAAATGTTTTTGTCCATAAGAAAAAAGACTGCTCCACCTGCAGCCTATCCGGACGACTTCATCAATTTCAGGAAATGTGTCCTCTAAGGCAGGAGCCAACGGCGGCGATGTTGTGATTAATTTTTGCCCCTGGCGACTTCCTTCGGTCATTTCCCTGGCTAGGCGATAGATGTCATCGGCGTGTTGATGATACCTGTCATAGCTCAACTCATGCTGGATCCAGAGCATAATCATAATGCAGCAGGCCAAGCCTATGGCCAATCCTATTATGTTTATGAAAGAATACACTTTATGCCTTTTTAAATTTCTCCAGGCAATTTGCATGTAGTTTTTAAACATAATATGCCTCCAGTAGAAGGAGTTAAGGACAAAAGAAGGCATAGCCTTTAATGCCTGTGCCCAATACCATATCTTCGCCCGAAAAATCCCAGATTCCTCAGCTAAGCACCCAAACACCTCTTCGAAATCTCCTGATTTTTCACAGTATTCTTCTTCATTCAATAAGATTTTAAGGATAAAATCAGCAAACCTCGGAGGTCTGTGTTGACCTTTTGTCATTTCTTACCCTTTGGTTCTAAAGTAATGTCTGGAATACCCGACCAGATTTTCTGTTGGGACTCACGGAGTTCGACTAAGGATTGAATGCCCGATGGAGTGACTTCATAAAAATATTTACTCTTGCCTCCGCGCTCTGGTAATGGATTGCCCTTTATTTTTCTGACAAATCCTTTTCTTTTCAGTTTATCCAGAGGAGTATATATGGAGGCAAAAGACCATTTTTGGTCTGTATCTTTATAGATCTGTTCCCGAATGCTCACGCCATAGGCCCCTTCTCCGAGCTTTAGAATTGTCAGTAAGATTGTTTCTTCAGAGCGTGACAGAGTTTTCATAACCTTTTCAATTATATAAATATCACAATATGATATTTATTACAATAAAAAACACTAAAAAAACAATAATTTGAGAATTTGCCTTTTTTTCTGGTCGAGCTTCCTACGATTTTAACGTAGGTTACTCAAGTTATCCAGACAAATCCGGTCGAACATTGAGGTATGAGTAGGATTAATCTTACGAATGATCACTTCTTTTGATTGTGAATCGCTGATTTTATCTCTTCAATGCTGATCCCTAAGGTTTTTCGGGCAATGCCGTCGAGGTCAGACTCTGAGCCCTGAAAATGGTGTGTGCGGTGGATATGCTTTCCGCTTTGGCCGGGCTTCAGGGCAAGAGCCGGAGAGGACGTCTCAAGCTCATAAAACCTTCCGAGCTGAGCGGCGCCAGGCTCAGGCGGACCATCGTTGTAGCTGTTCACCGCATCTCCCCCATACGGCTCCTCCTGGATCTCCCACATCGAGTTGACATAATCGGTGACTCCCCCAGGCAGCGTGAATTTAACGAGCGTCAGAACACGATTGACAGCATCGTAACTTCCTATCACTGGCTTTGAGCGGCTCGGCAATACTCCGATCTTACTCCGGTAATTGGCATCCGCAGCGAAGAACATCACTCCCTCTTTCACAACCAATCGCTCTGCAGGGACCTTGCCGAAGTAAGTGTCGTTAACGATCGGACCTAACTCTTTCTCGTCGCCCTCAATAAAAGGAATCACAACTGTCGTTGCCGGAGAGGCATTGAACATCCCCAGAATCCAGATAGAGAGCAATCCGGTTTCCTTCTTCCAGGGATTCGAGCCGATATTCTTTATTTCGTTGACCGTCTCGAATGCCACGGATTTGACGGCTGACTCTATCGCTACTCCCAGCTCTCTCTCGACATCGGTATCGCTCAGCAAGCGGATTTCACGCCTTACCTCAAGGTCGAGTTGAGTGCCTGAGTAATTCGTCAGCTGAAACATATGGCTAAATGTTGCCCGGTCCTGGCTTTGACTCACGACATTGTACGGCTCGGTATCGATCCAGGATGGAGTGTACCAGTGATCGAGGTCAAAGGGGTCGCCTTTCTTGAAGAAGATCGAATACTGGCCGCCTTCAGGACCTAACCAGAAGCGGTCCTCGCCCCCATAGACATTGATGTGCGGCTGTTTTTGCCCGGAGGCAATAAGATCACGGTTGACCCAGCCAAAGCTGATGCCGGTTTCACCATCTGCAGTGCTTGTCATCACCCGGCCTTGATACTCAGGAACAACCGCAACCTGCTTCTTACCGAACTCATCGGAGAGGACGAACGCTTTGGTGAACTTCTTGAGGAATGCGAGGTCATCGCCAAACGTGGGTGTCGCGCTTTTGCAGTGAGAAAGAATGATTGGGCTCACAAAAATAAGCGCTAATAATCCTGCAAATGAAATTTTCATGACTCCCCTCCTTTCATGATCATTTTTGATGATGATTTCTCTTATACTTATTTTTCAGCCAAAGTCAATTGCTAAATGGAAAAATGTGGCTCGAATGTCGCCGATTGGAGTAAAAATCCTTACCTGGAGGTATACCTGTTTCAGTATCTCCACCTAAGTCAAGACCACATCCGGACTAGAGACAGAAGGCGTTTTTGATAGATAATCCGGCTTCTTATTTCACTCATACCGCAGTGAATCGACCGGATTGGCTGTGGCGGCTTTGATCGTTTGGAATCCGACGGAAATAATAGTGATAGCAAAAGCGACAGCAGCAGAAAAGATAAAAGTGATTATTCCGATTTTAGTCCGATAGACAAAGTTATCCTGAAGCCATTTTTGCATCATGTAATAGGCCACAGGCCAGGCGATGATGCTGGCCAAAATCAACCATCGTGCGTATTTTTTTCCCAAGTGACTGAGTATACTTCCCGCGGAGGCTCCCAGAACTTTTCTTATTCCGATTTCCTTGGTTTTTTGCTCGGCTGTGTAGGAAGCTAATCCAATCAATCCAAGACAGGCAACAAATATCAATATGGCTGAAAAATAGGTGAGGCTTTGTCCTAATTTCTGCTGAGCACTGTACAATCTGTCTATTCGCTCATCGAGGAAAGAATAGACAAGAGGATACTCCAAAGAGTATTTTTTCCCTATACGTTTAATAATAGCGAGTGCTCCAGGAATGTCGTGGGAAGAGACTTTGATGGATAGCCATTCGTTGGGATCTCGGTTCAACCTGAGGCAGAGGGGAGCGATTTTCACGTTCAAGGGAGCGAAATGAAAATCTTCTATCACTCCTATGACTGTGCCCTCATTATATCTCCTGTTGAGCGGATCATCCCAGCCTGTCATACGCGAAGCTGTCTGGTTGAGTATATAAGTCTCTTCCGCCCCTTCTTTAAATTCCTTAGAAAATTTTCTCCCCTGTATGATTTTCAGGTCATAAAAATCGACGAAATTGTAATCGGCTTTAATCTCGAACACCAGTTGTTTTTGGTCAGTTTCCATGCCTTCCCAGCGTGTGTCCGGCTCAGCATTCATAACCAGGTAAGGCAGCTGGTTCGATAATGTGATGTCGACTATCTGGGGATGACTTCTGAGTTCAGTCAGGAACGGTTCAACATTATTCCGAAGATTCTGGTCTCTAATAAAGGCAGTTACGATGTGAGTCTTTTCAAATCCGAGATCTCTCTTATGGACATAGCGGAGTTGATCCAAAATGACATATGTGCATGTGATAAGGATAATGGATATAACAAGCTGGACGACAACCAGGGAACTCCTGAAGTGAGTTGTTCCTTTTGAACTGGGCCGGAGAATTCCGGTGAACACAGCGATCGGCCGAAACCTGGAGAGGAAAAGAGCGGGATAGCTGCCCGCGATCAGGCCGACAGTAATCACGAGAACGATCAATCCCAAAAGCAACTGCATATCTGTGAAAAACATGAATTTCAATTCTCGATCCATATACACGCGGAACCAGGGAAGCGAAAGCTTGACTAACGCCAGTGAAATAACGAATGCCACTAGCGATATTACGAGAGATTCTCCCAAAAACTGTTTGATGAGTTGAATTCTATTCGCTCCAATGACCTTCCGCATCCCGACTTCCTTTGCCCGATGAACCGATCTGGCCGTTGAAAGGTTAATGAAATTGAAGCAGGCAATAAGCATAAGTAAAAATGTGATGGCGGATAGAAGATAGATGTACCGGATATCTCCATTCGGTTCCAACTCAAAAACATAGTTTCCGTAGAGGTGAATGTCAGTGAGAGGCTGGAGTGTGAATTTGTCCTTCTTTTCAGTCCTGTCAATGATCTGTTGTATTTTTTTTATGAGTTCCTCAGTATCCGCACCTTTTCGCAGCACGAGATAGGTTTTGTAATTCTTCCAACCGGAGATATATTCTTTTCCTCTTATGCTCTCCAGGGTAACCATGGAAGCGAGGATATCAAAGGTGAAATGAGAATTCTTGGGGACGTTCTGGAGCACTCCTTTCACAGTATATTCATATTCGTTATCGACAGACAGGATCTTCCCTATGGGATTTTCATCCCCGAAGTACTTCTCTGCGGTATATTGCGTGAGTAAGACTGAGTAAGGCTCTTGCAGAGCTGTTTTCTTATTCCCCTTGATCAACGGGAAGGTGAAGACTTCAAGAAATTCAGAGTCCGCAAAGAAGAAGCGATCATCATCGAATCGCTTGTTCCCATACTGCACCATACTGCCCCACCTTTTGATTTTCGTTGCGGTCGTCACTTCCGGACATTCTTCTCTCAGGAAAGGCGCCAAAATTCCTGGGGTGACGTTCATCATTTGGGTGCCCATTAAGGTACGGTCGTGTTGAATAGCCGCTCTATAGATGTTCCCGGCATTTCCATGGAACCTGTCAAAGCTGAGTTCGTAATGTATGAACAGCATCAACAAAAGACAGCAGGCCATACCAATGGCAAGCCCCGAGATGTTAATGAAAGAAAAGGCTTTTTGCCTTTTGAAATTTCTAAAAGCGATTTTCAAATAATTTTTAATCATGGCGACACTCCAATAAAAGTGATTAATAATAAATGGAGGAATGGATCTTGCGACCTGAATCCAGTACCACCGGCGAGCTCGAAAATATCCTTCTTTAACGACCTGCTCCTCAAATATTTCAGAAAAATCACTCAGGATGGAAAGGCGGTCTTCATGACGTGATATTCTCCCGAGTATCCAGGCCGCAAACGCGGGTGGTGTATCCTTTTGCTTCTTCATTTGGATTTTTTCACTTCAAACGCCGCCTTCGGGATTCCATCCCACAGCGACTTCTGGTAAGCCCTGACCTCCTGGAGAGCCCTCTTCCCTCCCTCTGTCAAACTGTAATAGGTCCGGCTGCGTCCTCCTTTTTCATGATAGAAGCTTTGAATGGTTTTAGAGACATAGCCTTTTCTCAACAGCTGATCCAGAGAGAAGTAGAGAGAGCCCAAGGAATAATTCTTTCTGAAGGATCTGGAAACATGCTTGTTGATGGTGACTCCATACGCATTGTCTTCGAGCCTCCAGATGGCGATGAGTATGGCTTCTTCCAGCCTGGTGATGATATTCATCTTAACTTTCACTCCAGTTTTATTGGATTCTAATATTTAAGACGGGAGAAGTTGGAAAAAGGTTGCAAACTTTATGAAATTAAATTTCCGGTATTAACAATCTTTCAAATATTATTCTTTAATTCTCGGATTGATTCATTTAAATTAAACTTGTGAGTGAGAACACAGAAGACACATCTAAAACTGTCATTACCTCAGAGGTTATCAGACTGATCAAATCCATCCCAAGGGGGAAAGTGGCCACCTACGGTCAGATTGCCTGCCTGACCGGTCTGTATACTTCTGTCCGCCGGGTAGTCTGGATTCTCCACTCCTGTTCGAAAAAGGAAGGACTGCCCTGGCATCGCGTGGTGAATCGTCAGGGCGCTATTTCCTTGAAACCTGGATCAGGGTATGAAAAGCAGAAGGAAATGCTCGAAAGAGAAGGGGTTGTTTTTGATGAAAAGGACCGGATCGACCTTGATCATTTTCTCTGGGAACCGGATGAAGAAGACATTATATAATTATTCATAACGAAGGGAGTCGACTGGGTTGGCCAGGGCTGCTTTGACGGATTGGTAAGACACAGTAAGCAGCGAAATGACCAGAGCCACGACCGCAGAGAGCAGGAAAATTTCCCATCCGATACTCGCCCGGAAAGCGAAACTCAGCAGCCACCTGTGCATCGCATAATAGGCAACTGGCCAGGCTAAAATGTTTGCCACTACCACCCATTTGAGAAAATCCCGTGACAAGAGCAAGTAGATATTGAGTGTTGAAGCGCCGAGAACCTTCCTGATTCCGATCTCTTTGGTTTTTTGTTCCGCCGTATAGGCGGCCAGTCCGAAGAGTCCCATGCAGGCCACAAGGATGGCCAGGATGGAAAATACCGAAAATATTTCGCCCAATTTTTTATCCGCTAAATGCATTTGTTCAAAGCTTGCATCAAGGAAAAAATAGTCAAGAGGATAATTGGGAATGATCTTCTTCCATGTTTTTCCGATAAAGTCCATTGTTTCTGATATATTCCTGGGGAGTATGCGGATGGACAGATAGTTATGATATTGGTTGGGAGTAATCATATATGTGATGGAGTAAGGTTGACGGTGAAGAGAGTAAATGTTGATGTCACTGACAACTCCAACAATATGTCCTTTAAACCGATTCACAAAAACCGCACCTTTTCCCACTGCTTCGAGCGGAGAGGAATACCCGGCTTCCTGCACTGTCCGTTCGCTGATCAGAAACTCCGATGGGCTCTTTTGTGAAAGTGGAAGGTGGATGTCTTTCCCAGCCAGGAGTTTTATCCCGTATGTACTGACAAATTCCTTGTCGACGTAGTATACGACCTGGGTGAGGAGTTCATCCCGGCCTTCGAACTGGAGTGAAAGATGACCGCTTCCTCTTGTCGGGACAAAGGAAGACGTAGTCGTGTTTTCGATTCCCGGATTTGTGATCAGCTCATTCCTAAAAGCCTCGTAGTTTTTGCGGAGGTCTTTGTTTAAGGGAATGACGATAATTTGTTCTCTGTCATACCCAAGATTTCTCGACTGTATATAAAACATCTGTTTATACGCAATAAGAGTGGCAAAGATGATTCCGATCGAGAGTGCAAACTGAAAGATCACCAGCCCTTTGCGTAGTAAGGTTCCTGAAAAAGAATACACCATTCTGGATTTGATGGAGTGCATTGGCTGAAAGGAAGATAAAACGAAAGCGGGATAGATACCAGCCAAGAGTCCGACTGCAAGAGCGATAGCGATCACGCCCAGAATGAGCCAAGGGTTGATGATGGAATTCAACGACATATCTTTAACCGCGATTCTATTGAACAGCGGGAGCGTCATCATCACTATACAAATCGCCATCAGTGCGGAAAGTGCACTGAGCATCAAGGACTCTCCCAGGAACTGGCGAATCAATTGATTCTTTTGGGCTCCCACAACTTTTCGGATACCGACTTCTTTGGCCCGTTTGATGGAGCGAGCGGTCGTGAGATTCATGAAGTTGATGCAGGCGATAACAAGCACGAAAACAGCAATGGCTGTAAAGACATAGACATACAGGATGTTTCCTGTCGGTTCAACCTCGGACCGCAACCGGGAGTGAAGGCGGATATCCAGAAGCGGCTGAAGACTGATAGTGTACCAGGGATCTTTCCTCCAATGCCTATGGAGAAAGGCCAGGAATTTGGGATTCAGGGATTCGGCGGAAGTTTTTTTGTCTAAAAGGACATACGTGAAATGCTGCCAATAGCCCGAAAAATCATTCGTGTCTTCCTTTTGGCTGACGTATGAAGCCAGAAAATCAAAGTGAAGATGGGAATTTCGGGGGATATTCTGTACGATTCCGGTAATGCGAAACCGCATGATCTCTCCGTCGTTGTAAGGATCGGCTTCCACTGTTTGTCCGATAGGATCTTCATCACCGAAATATTTTTCTGCCATTTTTCTGGTCAAAACCATAGTGTTCGGCTCATTGAGTACGGCTGTGGGATCGCCTTTAATGAGAGGAAAGTCGAAAACGGTAAAAATACTGGGTTCGGCAAAGAAAAATCTTTCTTCGTAGAATTTTTTGTCTTTGTGCCCGATGTACACCTTTACACCCTGTCCCATTTTACGGATGCGCACCGTTTCGATGATTCCGGGAAAATCTCTCTTCAGAGCCGGCCCAACGCCAAAGGAGCCGTTGGCGTTTGTCGGCAGTGTATCCTCATCTGATGAAGAGAAGACCACTCTGTGGATAAGATCCGCTTTTTCGTGAAACCGGTCATAGCTCAGTTCGTCCTTGATAAAAAGCAAGATCAAAGCGCAGCAGGCCAACCCGATGGAGAGTCCGGCTACGTTGATGAAGGAAAATCCTTTGTGTTGTTTAAAATTGCGGAAAGCGACTTTTAAATAATTTTTAAACATGACTAAACTCCAGTAAATGCGATGGTATGTGAACATCTGGAGAGACGTTAGGGCTTGATTCCAGTACCATAATCTCGCTCGAATGACTCCCCTCTCCTTTAAAATATCGGAATAATACTCATCCATATCTCCGGAACAGGTGAGCTTTTCCTCTGAACGTACGAAGCGCTCAAAAATCCAACGGGGAAGCGCCGGAGGGCGTTTCTTGTTTGGGGGATAGCCTCTCAACTGTAATCCTTTATCGTTTCAGGGATGCCTTTCCAGAGCTCTCGTTGGAAATCTCTTATCCTTTCCAATTCATTCAAACCACTTGGTGTCAGGGCATAATAAATTTTGCTCCGTCCTCCCCTCTGGGGAGTGGGGTCGCCCATTCGTTTCTCTATCAGGCCTCTTTGGCTCAGGATATCCAGAGCCACCCATAGAGCTCCGATTTTGAGTTCCCTACCAGTGCTTTTCTTGACTTCCTTGATGATGGTCACGCCATAAGCATTATATTTCAGCCTCAAAATAGCCATGAGCAAAATCTCATCCGCTCTTGAGAGTATTTTCATTTTAAACCTTTCTTCTATTTATTATTACTAAAATTAAGTAAAAAGGTTTACAATTTTTTTAATTTTTTTTGGATTATTCACGAGTCAAGGTTGCTGGAGATAGCATTGCGAAGAGTGTAGTCACGCGGCAATCTCATGATTTTGGCGAATCATCATGAGATCACCACGCGCTCTACGATCGCTCGTGATGACGTGGCTAGCCACTCCAGCCATGATGAAGATTGCGAAACGAATGTTGGTTATACTCCTCCATCAATGCACCCCTTGAAAATTAAATTTTTATCTTGATGTAACAAATTTGTCCAACAAACGTATACATATATGTGGAGGCGATGATATGAGGCTTGTTTCTCGTATCGAAGAAATCATTCTCCTCTCTATCTGGAGGCTCCAGGGTAACGCTTACGGCATTACAATCAGGAAAGAAGTCATCAAAGTCACCGGGAAAACATGGCTGACTGGTTCCATATATGCTTCTTTGAGCCGGTTCCTCAAACATGGTCTGGTCGTCTCATTTGAAGGAAAACCCACTTCCGAAAGAGTGGGAAGACGTAAAATCTATTACAGGCTGACTCCTGAGAGACAGCGGGCATTGTTGGCTATAAAACGGCTATACACTACCGCCTGGATCGGACTTCCTGCCTTTGAAGTAAAGGACTAATGAACAATCCATCCCCACCCGCTATCGCTTCAAGGATCTTGGAGCGAATACTTGACTTCAATATCAGGTATTCAGCCCTGGGAGATTTCGAAGAGCAGTTCAATTGCATCGTGAAAGAAAGAGGATTATTCAAAGCCCAGGTATTTTATTGGACTCGCATTCTTATCTTATTTCCTGCTTTTATTAGAAATTTTATCTGTTGGAGTGTAGAAATGTTTAAAAATTATTTAAAAATCGCATGCCGAAACGTGTTAAAAACTAAATTTTGCTCATCTATCAATATCATTGGACTGGCCGTCGGCATAGCGGTTTGTTTGCTCATCCTGCAGTATGTCACATTCGAACTCAGCTATGACAAGTTTCACACAAATCTGGATGATATCTATCGCCTCGAGCTAGAAGGCTTTGCCGGCTCCCACGGTGCAGCGGCACAAGCAGTCAAGGAAGCCTTCCCAGAGGTGCGTGATTACGTCAAGCTCAACTTATCCAATACAGAGGGTATCTACTCAAACAAAGATATAAAATTCAGAGAAGAAAAGGTCTTTTTTGCAACCGATTCATTTTTTTCTGTATTTTCCTTTAACCTTTTGAAAGGAGATCCGAAGACTGCATTATTGGAAGTCAATACTGCCGTTTTATCCGAATCAACGGCAAAGAAATATTTTGGCAGCGCAGATCCAGTTGGAAAATCGATCATTTTTGGAGGAACACAGCGCTACAAGATCACTGGTATTGTTGAAGATGTCCCCGCCAATTCCCATTTTCATTTCGATATGCTTATTTCATGGCCGACTTTAGTCAGGATGAGAGGAGCTTGGATTGAATCCAGCTGGACGAGCTGTCCCTATTATACTTATCTGCTTCTCCAAACTGGGGCCGATAGTGAAACATTCGAATCAAAATTAAAGGAATTCTTCGAGCAAAAAGAAAAGGAGATAAACAAAAAAGAGCGGGAAGAACTTGATTATCATTTAAAGCCGTTAAAAGATATCCATCTCTATTCGAATTTAGATTTTGAAATAGAAAAAAACGGAGATGCGAGGACTGTCTATTTTCTGATTATCATTGCTTTGGTTGTACTGTCGATCGGCTGGATCAATTATATTAACCTGTCCACCGCCCGGTCAATGGAACGAGCGAGAGAGATAGGGATCAGAAAGGTAGTGGGGGCTTTTCGCATTCAGTTGATCAGGCAGTTTCTCACTGAATCGCTGCTTTTCAATATCGCGGCGGTAATCCTAGCCATCATTACCGTGCAAGTTTTTCTCCCTTTTTTTAACCAGCTCACGGGAACACCTCTCTCTTTTAAATTATGGAGCGATGCAAGGTTCTGGTTGGTTTGTATTTCTATGTTTACACTGGGCGTTCTCCTTTCCGGATTATATCCAGCGTTTGTCCTTTCTTCTTTTAAGCCAGTGGCCGTGCTCAAAGGAAAACTGGCAAGATCCAGTAAAAGCGGAGCGTTAAGGAAATGCCTTGTGGTTTTTCAATTTGCGGCTTCCATTGCTTTGATAGCCGGAACAATGACTATATACAGGCAGATCTCATTCATGAAAGCTCAGGATTTGGGAGTTAATTTAGACCAAACGCTTGTCGTCCGATCACCCGGTGTCTTCTTTAATAGATCCTATGTGCATTTTCTCAACAGAGTGGAGACATTTAAAGCTGAATTAGAAAGGATTCCTGCCGTGAGCAAAACCACCGCTTCCACATTTTTTCCTGGGGAATATTCATGGGTCCGTCATAGCGCAAGACGAATCAGTGATAGGAAGAGCGATGAGAAAGAATTCCGCATAACTAATATAGACAATGATTTCGTCGATTTCTATGAAATAGAAATTTTGGCCGGGAGAAATTTTTCCTATGATTTCAGGACTGAATACAATTGCTTGCTGATCAATGAAGAAGCACTGAAGTTATTTGGCTTTGAAACTCCAGAGGATGCGATTAACGAACAGATAATTTATGGAAATAAGGCTGTTCCTCTCAGAATAATCGGAGTCATAAAGAACTATCATCAGGAATCCTTAAAACATGACTATAATCCCACACTATTTTTAAGGACTCTGGCAAGATGGAGGACTAATTTTTCCTTAAGAGTTTCTACTGAAAATCTATCCCAAACAATCTCTTCGATACAATCCACCTGGAATCGAGTGTTTCCCGGAAACCCGTTCGAATATTTATTTTTAGACGAACACTTTGACAGGCAATATCATGAGGATAGGCAATTTGGAAAGATATCCGGATTGTTTACTTTTTTAGCCATTCTTATCGGCTGCCTCGGATTGTTCGGCTTGTCATCTTACAATACGATCCTGCGAACTAAAGAGATCGGAATCCGTAAAGTGCTTGGCTCTTCAATATCCGGTATTCTGATATTGCTCTTGAAAGATCTATTTAAATTGATTTTTATAGCTATTCTCCTCGCCCTCCCTGTATCTTATTTTTATTTTCACAAATGGCTTGAGAATTACGCATTCAGAATCGAGATCGGGTGGTGGTTTTTTTCCATCCCCATAATGTTAATTCTATCGATCGTCTTATTAACGGTTGGCTACAATACGGCTAAATCCGCCACAGCCAATCCTGTCGATTCCCTTCGGTATGAGTGAAAGTTTATGACTAAAACTCAAATCCTGATTGAATAGCCAAAACCAAATCTTTCCAATTTCTAGCTTCCTCATCATAAAAGTCATTTAGACGAAATAACTCCTCATAGAGACGACTCCCTGACAATCAATACTGAATGTTCTCACTTTAAGAAGAAAGACGCGTTTGACTTCGAATCAGAAGTCGGATTTCAAATATCTCCATGTGCAGTTGATATTGCCTGCAGAATTTTTCCTGAATGGTTTCTCTCAATTTTGAGTCGACTTCACCTCATATTTCGTTGGATTGGGGGCAGAATGAAATTCTATCCTTCTTCTCTCGTCTGCCAAGTCTAGATATCACATTCACTCATAGCGCAGCGAATCGACCGGATGGGCCAGAGCGGCTTTAACGGATTGATAACTGACCGTCAGCAGAGCAATGGTCAAAGCCAACGCGGAGGAAAAAATGAGGATGCCAAATCCAATATTGGTCCGATACGCGAAGTTGTTGAGCCACGAATTCATCATGAAATATCCCACAGGCCAGGCAATTAAAGTGGCATACAGAATGCATCTGGAAAAGTCTTTGGTGAGCAACAGAACGATTTTTGAGGCTGAAGAACCCAATACTTTTCGGATGCCGATCTCTTTGGTGCGTTCCTCGGCGGCAAAAGAGGCTAAGCCGAACAGGCCCAGACAGGAAATGATGACTGCCAGCACGGCAAAGCTGTTTAAAATCTGACCTGTTCTTTCCATGGCTCTGAAACCCCGGTCAAAATCATCATCGAGAAAACTGTATTCAAAAGGATAGCCCGGTATTATCCTTTTCCAGGTTTCCTCTATAATTTTGAGGGAAGACGAAACGTTTTCAGGCGGAATCCTGATCAATAAATTATCAACGACTTCGGGCTGTAAGCGGAGGATAAGGGGTTCGATCTGATTCCTGTAGGATTGAAAATGAAAGTTTTCCACGACACCTATGATACTTCCAGGATGTACCACATGCATCAGAGTCTCTCCCACGACCGATTCTTTTCCCATGAGTTTGACCATTTCCTCATTGACGAGGTAACTCGCAGACTCATCAGAGGCGAATTCTCTTGAGAAGCTTCTTCCATCAACTATCTTCATTTTCAAAGTCTCCACGAAATCATAGTCAACCGCGTTAACGGATAGCGATATTTCCTTGTTCGGGTCCTTCCCTTCCCAATTAAATCCACCCTGGTGCCAGAAAAAGTAAGGCAGGGCCGCTGCGGTCCCTGTTACGCCCAGGATTCGAGAATCACGCAGCAATTCGTTTTTGATTGTCTGATAGGATTGTTGGCTCCCACGTCCCATCGGGATGCTGACAATATGGTCTTTATTGTAACCAGTCCCAATGCCTCGGAAATAATCGATCTGTTTGTAGACCACGAACATCCCGATGATCAATAGAATAGAGAGGGTGAACTGGGCCACAACAAGAGACTTCCTCAACACAGTACTTTTTGTTCCGGATTTCAACTTGCCTTTGAGGACTTTGACCGGCTGAAACGCGGATAAGAAAAGAGCGGGATAACTTCCTGCGGCAAGACCTGTGAACAGAGCTA
>CAYFVQ010000267.1:0-7375 GCA_964346585.1 uncultured Eubacteriales bacterium
TTAACTCTTACGCCAATCCCTCCAATGAAAAAATGATTTCAAAAGAACTGAGGAGAAATAAATTCCTCTTTTCTGCTTCAAGCGACATCCTGCCTGAACACCGGGAATACGAGAGAACAACGACAACAACAGTGAATACCTATCTCATGCCTGTCATCAGCCGATATCTGGAGGATTTGGAGAAAAAGATGCGGAGTGCAGAGCTCCGCATCATGCAGTCCAACGAGGGCTACATCTCTCCGGCTAAAGCCAAATCAGAACCGATACGAACAGCGCTCTCCGGTCCGGCCGGAGGAGTCGTGGGAGCCTTCCAGGTCGGAAAAGCCGCAGGATTCAAGAATATCATCACATTCGATATGGGAGGGACCTCCTCTGATGTATCCCTGGTTGACGGGGAAATCAGGAGGACGAATGAGAGTCTGGTGGGGGACTTTCCGCTGCGCATCCCGATAATCGACATCCACACAGTCGGAGCCGGCGGAGGATCGATTGCTTACATGGACAAAGGTGGTTCTCTTCGTGTCGGCCCTCAAAGCGCAGGCGCTGACCCGGGGCCAGCCTGTTACGGTCAGGGAAGCCTCCCGACTGTCACAGACGCCAACCTGGTTTTAGGCCGTTTGGTTCCCGAATTCTTCCTCGGGGGAAAAATGAAATTATTCCCCGCAAGAAGCCGCAGCGCCCTGGAACGCCTGGCTAAGAAGATCAAGAAATCAGTCACCGAAACAGCGGAAGGGATCATCGAGATCGCCAATGCCAATATGGAAAAGGCCATCCGGGTGATATCCATCGAAAAAGGTTTTGACCCCAGGAATTTCTCCCTGGTTTCCTTTGGAGGAGCAGGCGGAATGCATGCGGCGGATATTTCATCCAGCCTGAAAATGCCCAGAGTCGTCGTGCCCAAGAATGCAGGTGTTCTCTCAGCCATGGGTCTTCTCCTGGCTGATTCAATCAAGGACTACTCAAAGTCTATCCTGAAAACAGCAGAAGAGCTGTCCAAAGAAGAGCTGAGAAAACACTTCATGGAATTGGAACAAAGAGCCTTCGAGGAAATGAAAAAAGATGGATTCAGCGAACAAGATATCCGCATCTCTCCTTTCCTTGACCTCAGGTATTTCGGTCAGTCTTATGAAATCACTCTCCCTTATCTTTCCTGGAGCACTCGCACATTCTCTTTTATCTCCGATTTTCATAAGGCCCACAGAAAACTCTATTCTTACCATCATGAACAGAGACTCGTTGAAATCGTCAACATTCGTGTCAAATCTGTGGGCGCAGGGAAAAAAATCAAGCTGAAAAAAATGCCTCTCCAAGGACCGAATCCGGAGAAGGCATTGATAAAAAAACAAGCCCTTCATTACCAAGGAAAATCATACAGGGCTTCGGTATTCGACAGAGCTTTTCTTTTTCCCGGAAACAAGATAAAAGGCCCGGCCTTGATTGTGGATGCTGAATCGACCACATTTCTTCCTCCTGATTACGCATTGGTGGTGGATGGCTTTTTAAACCTCATCATTCAAAGGAATGACAAACCGCATGGATAAATTCGACCCTATCGAGCTCGAACTGTTCAAGAATCTGTTCGTCTCGGTCTCTGAGGAAATGGGAGCTGTGCTGGGACGAACCTCACTCTCGCCTAACATCAAGGAAAGAAAAGACTTTTCCTGCGCCCTCTTTGATCAGCAGGGAGAAACATTTGCTCAGGGTTCTCACATCCCGGTTCACCTCGGAGCCATGCCTCTCTCTGTGCAGGCCTCTCTCCAAGCCGTCGATTTTGAAGAAGGAGATTTAGTGATCCTTAACGACCCCTATAAAGGAGGGACTCACCTCCCGGATATCACCTGCATTTCCCCCGTCTTTGTCGATAGAAAGCTTGTCTTTTTTGTCGCCAACCGCGCTCACCACTCGGATGTCGGAGGGATGACTCCCGGCTCCATGCCTCTGGCCACAGAGATATTTCAGGAGGGGATGATTATCCCACCTGTGAAGCTCATCCAGAAGCGTAAATTAAGAAAAGAAATCCTAGACCTGATCCTGGCCAATGTCCGGACCCCCGAAGAGCGGCAGGGAGACCTCCTTGCCCAGATCGCGGCCAACGAGAAAGGAAAACAGAGGTTAGAGGAGATCATAAATAAGTATGGACTGAAAAAGATACTCCACTATACACGTCTGATTCCGGCTTATACAGAAAAAATACTCAGAGAAACCATAAAGAATATTCCTGACGGCACTTTTTCTTTTTCCGACTGCATGGATGATGACGGCATCACGGATGAACCCGTTAAAATCGGTGTCGAGATAATCATCCAGAAGGATGAAGCCACGATCGATTTCAGCTCGTCATCCAGTCAGGTTCAGGGTAGCGTGAACGCCAATTTCGCTGTCACCACCTCCGCGGTTCTGTATGTCTTCCGCTGCCTTGTTGAAGAAGACATTCCTTTCAACACGGGTCTGATGAGGCCGCTCAAGATCATCGCTCGTCGAGGATCGGTCCTTGACGCCCAGCATCCGGCCGCTACAGCCGGAGGGAATGTGGAAACGTCCCAACGGATCGTGGATGTGCTCCTCGGTGCACTCTCTAAAGCCATTCCTGAAAAAATCCCGGCAGCCAGCTCAGGCACGATGAACAACGTGGCTTTTGGCGGTTATGATCCCACAAGAGAGCGAAGCTTTGCCTATTACGAGACAATCGGAGGAGGAATGGGAGCGGGCTCTGACTCTTCCGGCATCAGCGGAGTCCATACTCACATGACAAATTCTCTCAACACGCCTCTGGAGGCGCTCGAGAATTACCTTCCGCTGAAGATCAAGAAATACAGCCTCCGCAGAGGCTCAGGAGGAAAAGGCCTGCATGAAGGAGGCGAAGGGATCATCCGCGAATACGAATTCCCCGTCCCTGCTCAAGTCACGATCATATCCGAACGCCGGACATTCAGCCCTTACGGAGTCCGAGGGGGAGAAAACGGAAAAAAAGGAAGGAACACTCTTATCTCCAAAGGAAAAAAGATCCATTTAAAATCCAAATGCAACATAAAGGTCCAGCCAGGAGACCTGCTGCGTGTGGAGACTCCTGGAGGCGGTGGATATGGCCGAAAAAAATAAAAAATCCTCTTATGGTCCGGGCTTCCTGGTCACAGCCGCATTCATCGGACCCGGGACAGTAACGACTTGCTCGCTGGCCGGTGCACAGTTTGGCTACGCACTGATTTATGCGCTCGTCTTTGCCACAGTCACGACGATCATCCTCCAGGGAATGACAGGAAGGCTCAGCTTAGGCTCCAACCATGACCTCGCCCAATCACTCAGAGAATTTCCGCAGAGCCGCGTGACCAGGACTGTATTCATCGTCCTCACGCTCTCTTCGATCACTTTCGGCTGTGCCGCTTATGAAGCCGGGAACATCATCGGCGGCACTCTTGGGCTGGAGACGGTCACATCCATTCCTCATAAATACTGGGTTGCCCTCATCTCTTTGCTCGCCGTTCTCATTCTGGGCCTGGGAAAATACAAGCTGGTGGAAAAACTCTTAATCTTTCTCGTGTTTTTGATGAGTGTGTCCTTTCTCACAACTCTCATCATCATCAAACCCAATCTTCTGTCGCTCCTGAAAGGGATGGTTCCTTCTTTCCCGAATAATTCTCTCTACCTTATCCTCGCTCTCGTCGGGACGACTGTGGTCCCCTACAATCTCTTTCTTCATTCCGCAGCGGTTAAAGAAAAGTGGAACACAGTGGCCGACCTTAAAAAAGTTAAAAAAGATCTGCTTCTCTCCATCACACTCGGCGGAATCATCTCCATCTCAATAGTTATGACGTCGGCTGTGGCCTTCTATGAGAAAGGGTTGACTCCGGAGGATGGGGTTCAACTGGCCCAACAGCTCAAACCCCTGTTCGGCACATTCACCAATTTCCTGTTCGGCCTGGGTTTTTTCGCTGCGGGGATGAGTTCCGCCCTGACAGCGCCGTATGCCGCGGCTTTCGCCTCTTCCGGTGTCCTGGGTTGGAAAGGAGGGCCAGATTCGAAAAAGTTCAAGGGAGTCTGGCTTGGAGTCATTGTTGTTGGTTTCATCGTTTCCAGCCTGAACCTGAAACCTCTGGCTGTCATCGTTTTTGCCCAGGCGGCGAATGGAATCGTTCTGCCTGTGGCTTCTATCTTTTTGCTCATTGTGTTGAATAACAGACAGAGAATGAAACAGCTAGCTAATAATATGCGGCAGAACATACTCGGCACTCTGATAGTCCTGATAGTGACTTGCCTGGGACTATGGAATATTGTTAAACTCTTCATGAGATAAGTGCGATCCATCTTCTCAAATCATGAAAAACGTCAACTCATAAAACTCATAGAGTATTGGGGAAGACTATCGTTCCCGGCGACTAAACCAGTAGCAGATGGAGAGAAAGCTAATTCATGGATGACTCCGTGTGAAGCTTTTTTGAGTGAAAAGGAATATTCTCTCAACCGGATTGTATAAATTGTATAATAGGAATAAAGCGATATAGTCCTCAAGGGAGAAAAAATGAATAGAGTTGTCTCCTCAATATAAAGGAGGTTATCATGAACAAAAAACAATTTCCGATTTTTATTACCATCCTGCTGCTGTTTACAGGCACGGTCCTCTCGGAAGAAATTGCCGTTAAAAGCTCCATCTCTTCTGTAACGATCTATCCTGACCGGGCGACCATTGTCAGAGATGCAGACCTGACTTTAGGCTCTGGCACGCATTCGGTTAGCTTTGAGAATCTTCCGGTGACTTTAATTCCCAATTCGCTCCGTGTGTCAGGAAAAGGAACCGCAGTCGTCAAAGTCGTGGGCCTTGATTTAACGACTCAGTATTTAGAGTTCGCGCTCCTTCCGGAAGTCAAGAAACTCCAGGCTGAAATCGATGCCCTGACGCTGGAAATGAGAAAAACAACAAACAAGATAGAAGTTCTCAACACCCAAGAAAAATTTCTCAAATCCATCGAATCGGCCAATGCCGCGCAAGCCTCCCAGGAAATCATGCTTGGAAAGCCAGATACCCAGAGCTGGGAAAAGGTCCTCAACTTTTTGGGGAATAAACTCTCAGAGATTAAAATAGCCATGCTTGAGCAAAACCAGATTCTGAAAGACCAGAAAGTCAAACTCGATGCTCTCAGAAAAAAGTTGAATTCCATGAGACCCCAGCAATCCACACAAAGCCGCAAGGTAAACGTAATCCTGGAAGTCGCGCGGGGAGGTCAATTCAAGCTCAGCCTTTCGTATACGGTCATGCGAGCCAGATGGAACCCGCTCTACACGATGAGAGCTCTGCCCGATTCCTCAGAGATCGAATTCGCGATGTCCGCGAATATCCAGCAGAGAAGCGGAGAAAACTGGGATAACACGAAGGCTCTTCTCTCCACCGCCTCTCCTGCTCTCTCGACAAATCCACCCGTGCTCTATCCCTGGGTTCTGGACCTTTATGTACCAACCCCTCTAAGGGAAAGGAAAGTTAAGGGCAGCGTCGTGGGCGACGTTAGTAAGGGAGTCGAGGCTGGAGTGGCTATAGCCGAAGCTCCGGCAGAAGCAGAGATGATGGACGCGGAAATGGCCACAGCCGGCATTGTCGAAACAGGCATCAATCTCAACTTTGCCATTAAAAAGAATGTTCAGATTCCAAGCGACGGAGCGCCTCACAAAGTCCCGATAGACACTCAGGGCATAGAGGTCGAATATGATTACATATCTGTCCCCAAGCTCAAAGAAGCCGCCTTCCTGAGGGCAAAACTCCGCAATACACTTCCCTACCCGCTCCTTTCCGGTTCAGCCGACCTGTTTGTGATCCAGGATTTCATAGGCTCGACAAAAGTCCCGTTCATAGCCAAAGACGAGGAAACGAAAGTGTTCTTCGGCGAGGACAGACAGATCCGGATCAAACACGAGCGCACCAAAAAGGAAACGAGCCCGCCCGGTTTTTTGGGAAAAAACGAACGGATCAAGCTCGCCTACAAGATAACCGCTCAAAACCTGCGAAAAAATAAAGTCGACATCGAAATCCTCGACCAGCTTCCTATCAGCCAGAATACCAAGATCGAAATAAAAGACCAGAAAATCACTCCAGCCCCATCCAAGAAGGATGAAAAGGGCCTTCTCACATGGACGCTGACTCTCGAGCCCCAGGAAAAACAAGAAATCATCATCGAGTTTACTATCGAATATCCGAAAGGCGCCAACATTAGAGGAATATAAGCCCAAAACTTTCTGAAATATTAGCCTCTGCCAGCCAGGGAAGCATCTCCCGATTCGTGGTCAAGGCACCGAGTACTGGGAAACATTGTGCTCCAGTCAGATTTTTAACACTCAATAAAGACTTGATTAGAACGGCAAATCCTGCGATACTTTTCCTGAGGTTGACTTGAATATATAATCCGGATTTTTCACGAGTCGAGGCTGACGTAGACTCTGTTGCGAAGAGCGTAGCGAATGTGGCAATCTCATGCTGGTTGCGGAAAATGATGAGTTCACCACGCTCTCTTCGATTGCTCGTGATGACGTGATCGTCCACCGCGATTGCGCTGTAACAAAGTAGATACGGCAAGACCGGCTCACACGAAGGGAGAAGGATGCCGACCTAAAAAAAGAGGATTGTCTCTTTCTGTCCTTTTATTATTGAAGAGAGGGATTGTCCTCTTTTTTGAAGAACATCTAGGGTCTGCAGATTTTATGAATAATTCAGGGGAACTAAAATGGGGAAAGGAAGTCAAAAAATGAACGAAAAAGATTACTTAGATTTCTGCAAAAAAGAGTTTCAAGACGATGATGAAAAAGAACCATCCATTCATGATGAGGAAGAGCCTGCAGAGCCAGATGAAAAAAAACAGCTAGATAAGGAGGAGGAGAAAGAAGAAGAGGAGGAGGAAGAGGAAAAAGAAGAATGGGAAGAGGAAGAGGAAGAGGAAGAGGAAGAAGTAGAAGAAAAAGGATTGGATTATGATGCCGCCACTGAGGGCCTAAAACAGGAAATTGTTGAGAGTGAAGAGGAAAGAGTCGTAGAAAAAGAAGAAGAACGAGAACAGGAACAAACATTAGAAGAGCCTGTACTGACAGCCCCAGAAACCGTCAAAGTCGTAGACGAACAAATGCATAAGCCAACAGAAGAAGAAAGGCAAGTTAAAGAAAATGAGGATAAGGAAAAAGAAGAAGAGGAGGAGGAAGAAGAATTACCAATAGTGCACGAACAGGAAGTGGAAGAGGCTAAAAAAGTCGATGTTATTGAAAGAGATATTAAGGAAAAAGTTGCAATGAAAAGAGATGTTATAGAAATAAAAGAAGAAAGAATGGAGAAAAGGACGGAGGAAAAAGATGGAGAATCAGATCCGTTAGAAAACATCGACCTGAAAAAAGAAGTGGAAAGAGC
>CAYFVQ010000268.1:0-4114 GCA_964346585.1 uncultured Eubacteriales bacterium
GCGACGTCGACAGTACCGGGATTTAATCCGAACATTGGCGCATTCATTCCTGAGGGATTCCAAGATAACCAGACACAGATGATGGATGTCCTGAATGTCAACAGCGATTTTATCCCGACTATGGGAATCAAGGTGGTCGCAGGGAGAAATTTCTCCCCAGAATTTGAAACGGATAGCAAAGATGCGGTAATCATCAATCAGACTGCTGCCCAGAAATTCGGATGGGATGTTCCTGTGGGCAAAACGATCAAAGTCTACTCAAATGTCCCCGGACAATTGGAGTCTAAAACAGTTATCGGAGTTGTCCAAGACTTCCATCTCTCTTCTTTTTACAAAGCCATCGCACCTCTCTATATAAGCAATCTTCCACAGGGACTTGGCGGTTTGATCATCAAAATCAGCCCGGAGAATATTAAAGAAACCCTCAGAGTTTTGCAGAAGATATGGAAAGATATCGACCCAGATCGTCCTTTTGACTACTTCTTCCTTAAAGAATACTTTGACAGACATTACCAATCAGAGGAACGTCTAAGAGGAATCATCGGTTCCTTCGCTCTATTTTCTATGTTCATTGCTTGTCTGGGTCTATTCGGAATGGCCTCCTTTATGATCGAGCAGAGAACAAAAGAGATTGGCATCCGCAAAGTCCTCGGGGCCTCTATTTCAGGAATTGTGCTTTTGCTGACCAAGGAATTCACGAAATGGGTAATTTTGGCTAATCTCATCGCCTGGCCTATCGCTTATTTTGTCATGAAAAAATGGCTCCAGAATTTTGCCTATCACATCAACATCGGAATATGGATGTTTTTACTGTCGGCGGCCCTGGCGCTTGTAACCGCCCTGATCACAATCAGCTTCCAGTCTGTCAAGACCGCTACATCCAATCCAGTCGACTCTTTAAGATACGAATGACTGGTTACGTTCTTAGAGGAAAGATATCTACTCTTTTCACTTCCTTCCCAGGATAAATCCTTACTGAGCTTGTCAGTTTAACCGATCAGCAAAATATGCTTTACATTTGCACCCGAACAATATATAATTATCCTATAGGAAATGTAGGATATAGGAGGTCTGATGAAACAGAGGATTGGATTGGCAATCACACTCCTTGTCGTGCTCACGGCTTATCTCAGCCTTAAGCCTTCCTTTAAAAAGGAATCCACAGGAGACCAGTTCAACAAGGGAGAACAAACCATGATCAATAAAATCAAAAAATCGGATAAAGAATGGAGGGAGATCTTAACGCCTGAGCAATATCATGTCATGAGGCAACGCGGGACAGAAAGGGCTTTTACAGGAAAGTACAATGACCACTACGAAAAAGGAGTCTATGTCTGCGCGGGATGCGGCACTCCCCTCTTCAGTTCGGAGACCAAATACGACCACGGCAGCGGATGGCCGAGCTTCACCGCTCCTGTTGACGATGATCATATCGACTATTTTGACGATTTATCCCATTTCATGCACAGAATCGAGACACGGTGCGCAGTGTGCGGCGCCCACCTTGGACATGTCTTTAATGACGGCCCCGCTCCGACAGGTAAACATTACTGCATCAATTCAGTCAGCCTGGATTTCAAGGCGGGTGATGTTCATAAAATCAATGAATCAAATACGGAAGATAAATCCGATAAAAAAGGAACAAAATCTCTAAAAACTGAAACGGCCACCTTTGCAGCCGGTTGTTTCTGGGGAGTTGAACATAAATTTAGCCAGGTGCCGGGTGTCCTCTCGACAGTTGTCGGCTACACCGGTGGGGATGTCAAGAATCCGACATATAAACAAGTCTGCTCGGATAAAACCGGACACGCCGAAGCCGTGAAGGTCATGTTCGACCCATCCCAGGTCAGCTACGAGAAGCTCCTGGAAATCTTTTTCAACCTTCATGACCCCACAGAGGTGAACCGGCAGGGATGGGATGTGGGCAGTCAGTACAGGTCTGTTATCTTCTACCACAGCGCCGAGCAGAAAGAAGCGGCAGAAAAAATATTGAAAAGACTTGAAGACTCGGGCCGTTTTAAAAAGTCCATTGCCACCCAAATCGTCCCTGCGCCTGAATTCTACGAAGCCGAGGAATACCACCAGCAGTACTACGAAAAAAGAAAGAAAGAGTCAAATGTCACTTGCGGAACAGGAAGCTGCTCGATAGACCAGGATTGATCCCATTCTCGGCTGAAATTCACTCCCGACAATTTCTATCTGGACAGCAGAAAAAAATCTAATTTTTTTGATTCTCTTCTTTTTGTGTGAGTAATATTCAACTTAGTTAATTCATAAGAGTATTCAGGGATGGATGATGCGACATTGGAAGATTTAGCCTTTCCGAGTCAACTTGGAGGGGATCAGACGAAGTCGGGCCCGAGGACTGTTTGAGCACGATAGTATACATCGGACGGCACTAAGAGTAACTGATAGATATCAAGGCGTGAGATATGATAAACACGCGGAGTTCCGCAGTGCCGAGAAGGTTGAAGAGGAAATGGCGTGATGAATCTGACTGGAGCAAGGACATCCCTGAATAATATCTAATTATTTAACCCCACTAAATGGAAGAGAACTATTTTTTCTAGCTCGTTTTATCCCTCTCTGCCACACAACACTCAATTTCACTCAATGACAAAATAATTACTCTTTTCTGCAACCATTTCTACGGTTTTTCCGTCTATATAAGAAAAGGAGAAACGAATGAAGGATTTAACCCTGTCCGAGGTCATATTTCTGTTAGCCATTTGGCGCCTCAAGGAAAATGCCTATGGAGTGACAATTAAAAGACAAATCGCCAAAGACACAAGAAAAACTCATACCTACGGAACCCTGTACAGTGCCCTGGATCAATTATTTAAAAAAGGATATGTCATCAAAAGAGCAGGTCCTCCGACTCCTGAAAGGGGCGGGCGCAGCAAGATTTTTTATCGTCTGACGCCGGAAGGAATTCAAGCTCTAAAAGCGGCCCGTCAGCTTCAAAGGACAATTTGGAAAGGAATCCCTGAATTTTCATCGGATGAGTCTAAAACAAAATGAATCCTGAGCACCCCAAACCTCCCCCTTTTGCTATAAGAATCCTCAGCCGCATGGCAATTCACGGAGAAGAATATTCGCCCATTGGTGATCTCGAAGAAGAATACAATGAAATGGCCAAGGACATTGGCTCAAACATGGCAAGATTCTGGTTTTGGATGCAGGCCCTGAAAGCCATCCCAGCATTCACGAAACATAAAATCTATTGGAGTATACAAATGTTTAAAAATTACATGAAAATCGCTTTACGAAACATCAAAAGATATAAAGGTTACTCTTTCATTAATATCTTTGGACTGGCAGTCGGTATAACCTGCTGTATCCTCATTTTCCTCTGGGTCCAGGATGAATTCAGCTACGATAAATTCCATGAGAACGGGGACAACCTGTATTTAGTGGGGACTCATCAACGCTTGGGAAATCGGACAGCCACATCCAGCGGAACTCCTCCCGCTCTCGGGCCCGCTTTTAAGGAAGAATATCCAGAGATTGCCAATTCTGTCCGCTTCTGTAACGGACCCCATGCTTTGATATTCGCTTACGGCGAAAAAAGACTCAGAGAGTACGTTGAAGCGGTTGATGGCTCACTCCTTGAAATGTTCTCCTTCCCTTTGCTCCAGGGGAATCCCAAAACAGCCCTGACAAAGCCTTATTCACTCGTGATGACAGAAAGGATGGCTCAGAAATACTTCAACGCTGAGAATGCTCTCGGGAAGATCATCCGTGTTGAGAACAAATACGATTTTGAAGTCACGGGAGTGCTCAAAAACCTACCCCGCAATTCCCTACTTCAGTTTGATTTTCTTGTCCCTATTCAATTTCTTAGCGAGTACTGGAATGTCCCGGAACATCTCAATACATGGTACAACTTTTCATTCACGACTTTTGTCCAACTCCATGAAAGCGCATCTCCCCAGGAAGTCGAAGAAAAGACCGCCGGCCGAATAAACAAGGGACATCCTGACGATGACGCCACCCCTTTTCTCAGACCTTACACTAAACTCTATCTTTACGGGCTGGGAACAGGAGGAGGCCGGATCACGCGTATCCGAATGCTTTCTTTGATCGCAGTATTCGTGCTGATTATCGCCTGTAT
>CAYFVQ010000269.1:0-9029 GCA_964346585.1 uncultured Eubacteriales bacterium
GATTGAGAACACTCAGACAGCCTGAGCTTATGGAGGAAGCATGTTATTAGAAGGGAAATTCACACTCAAAGCACCGATTCAAAAACTGTGGGATACACTCCTGCAGCCGGAAACTTTGAAGGCTTGCCTCCCGGGAGCGGAGAAAATAGAACTCATTGACGAGAGGACTTACGACTGTGTCGTCAAGCAAAAAGTCGGCCCGATTTCCGTCAGGTTCAAGTTCAAATCCATCCTGACAAAAGTCGAACCTCCGAATCATATCGAAATGGGGGGTGATGGATTGGATTTGGGCAAGGCCGGCCGCTTCACTCAGAAAACCAGCATAGATTTAAAAGAGACAACTGGAGAAGAAGTGGAAGTTTCATACAGGTGCAATGCCACCATAGTCGGCAAATTGGCCATGTTTGGAGATCGAATTTTAAGGGCCAAAGCGAAGAAGATTGAAGCCGAGTTCACACAAGCCTTGAGGGAAAAGCTCAAAAGTGTCGCTTGAAAAATGTCTGTGAAAGTGAAGACAAGTCATTTCTGGAAAAGCCGGATCCGGTTGGCTTAGCCTGCACAGTCTTCTCCTCTTACGCATAACAACGTGAGCGTTGGCTGTCTTCTTGACATAGATTTGCTGAGAAAGTAGCATGCAGCCTGTAAAGAAGACGTATAATAAGATAAGAATCAAAACCAATTTTAATTAAAAGGAGGATGATATGGGATTAGACTGGCTGAAAAAAGATAAGGAGCTCAAAAACCATTCCCTTTGGGGGAAAGAGCATTGGGGCACAGAAGCTCCCTGTACGATGTATGAAAAGAGGCCCATCCTCGATGCGGCTGGGAAGGAAATCAAGGGTCTTTATTCTGCATGGATTATCCTCAATAATCCCGCACAGTACAATTCTTACACGACCAAGATGGTGAAGGGCGTTATCGCCGGATTCCAGAATGCTTCTCTGGACAGGAGCGTGGTGGCTGTTGTGTTTACCGCTGTGGGTGACAGGGCTTTTTGCACTGGCGGAAACACCAAGGAATACGCGGAGTATTATTCAGGAAGGCCCAACGAATACGGCGAATACATGGACCTGTTCAACGGGATGGTTGATTCTATCCTGATGTGCAAGAAGCCGACTATATGCCGGGTCAATGGAATGCGGATTGCCGGCGGGCAGGAAATCGGAATGGCCTGTGATATCGCTGTGTCTGCGGATACGGCTATTTTTGGTCAGGCTGGTCCCCGGCACGGCTCAGCCCCGGACGGAGGTTCTTCTGATTTTCTCCCTTGGTTCCTGAGTGTTGAAGATGCGATCTGGAATTGTGTGTCCTGTGAACTGTGGAGCGCCTACAAGATGAAGAGACTCAGCCTGATCAGCAAGGTAGTGCCAGCGATCAAGCAGGATGGCAAATTCATTCGGAATCCAAATGTAATCACGGATAAATACGTAGAGGATGGCGAGATCGTGTACGGCGAATTCACCAAAGGAGAAGAAGGAAAGAAAGCCCGGGAATTTCTTAAGACAGCGACCATCGATTTTGAGCTTCTGGATAAGGCTGTCCATGAGATAGTCTGGAAGTTTACTAACCTCTTTCCAGGCTGCTTGATCAAGTCTCTCGACAGTGTGAGAGCCAAGAAGAAGTACTACTGGGATATGGCAAAAAATTACAATCGTCATTGGCTGGCAGTGAACATGATGACAGAAGCCTTTATGGGATTCAACGCCTTTAACATGAAGAAAGAAACCGGTCAAGACGTCATCGACTTCGTCAAGTACAGACAGCTGATCTCCGAGGGGAAGTCCATCGATGAGGCCTTCATAGAAGCCGTCTTACCCAAACCAAGGGAATAGAGCTAGAAAGTAATCAAAGACGCCCTGCCTTTTTGAGAATCCGGTGACTTAAAAGAGATAATAAACGGCCTTGTCTAAAATTGACGCGATTAGGTTGATGATAGGATAAAATGCTTCCATTGTCATTGCGAGTGAAGCGTGGCAATCTCATAGAGAAGAGATTTATTTTGTAGGGGGAAGAAGTCTAGCGACGTGGGACAGGAAGAGAGAATGATAGTGAGAGCTTTGCCAAGAAGCAGAAAGGGTGTGGAGAATTTTAGATGAAAAAAAAGGAAAGCCAGGACAGAAAGACAGCCAAAGTTATCACCTGGGATGATGTCGAGATCCTGATCATCGGAGCAGGGACGATGGGAGCGAGCCTGGCTCAAGCCTATGCACAGAGCGGTTTCAACGTCGGAGTCGTGGATATTACTGATGAAATCCTTGGGCGTGCCCTTCAGACTATAAACAGCGAGCTCGAAGATGCACAGAGGTCGGGCATCTTTTCTCCTTCACAGGTTGAGGGAATAAAGGGAAGGATTCTCCTGACTCAAAGCTACGAAGAGGCCTGCAGAGGGAAGAACCTCGACCTGGTCATCGAGACCGCCACAGAAGACATCGAGATAAAAAAAGAGATCTTCCGGAAGCTGGACAAACTCTGCGCGTCAGACGTTGTGCTGGCCTCCAACACGTCTTCCCTGGACGTCAATATTCTGGCCAAGGAAACAAACAGGCCGGATAAGGTTGTCTGGATGCACTATTTCTATCTCCCTCACAAAAACCGCGCCGGTGAGTTTGCGGGCACGGACACCGCCTCCAAGGAAAGCATCGAGACCGCGGCGAAATACATGAAGCTGGCCGGGAAAGTGACGACACCCATCCTCAGCAGCCGCAAAGGAGGTGCGGCGGATGTGATATTTGTCTCTCTTCTGCTGGAGGCCGCCCGGATGGTCGATGATGGATTCGATGTTCCCAGCGTAGAGGCTGCGGGAAAGAAAGCTTTCAGCATGCCGATGGGATTCCTCAGCCTGATGGATGCCAACGGGATTCCACTGGGTATTCACACTATGAATATTTTTTCCGATTCCTCGAACCCGGATGACCCCCTGTACAAAGCCTATAAAAATTTTTTCACGCCGCCGGAGAGCTACAAGAGGCTGTTGGATAAATACCAGAAAGCCGATGACAAATCCAGAGTGAGATGGGTTTCCGAAAATGATGCGAAAACGGAAGCAAAAGACTTGATGCTCATCGATACGCTCACGAATCGATTTCTCGCTGTCGCTTTCATGACTTCTGTGGAGGTCGTTGAGGCAGGAGTCATCGAGATGGATGAAGTCGACAAGCTCTGCCAGAATGCTTTTGTCTGGAGAGAGGGGCCATTTGCCTTAATGAATAAGATGGGGATGATGGAAGCTATGCGGATTATCACTGAAAGAATGGAGCTGTCCCACAGGAAGGCGATCAACTTTCCCATCCCCAAGCTCCTGATTAACCAGGTCCAGAAAGGAGAGCCTTGGCCTTTGAAATTGACTCCCATCATCTTTAGCATTGAGCAGAATGGGAATGCAGCCCGAATCATGATTTCCAGCCCCAGGACTTCCAACGCGCTTGATACTCAAGCATTTGAAGACCTGAAAGCAGCCTTCAGAAAGGCCAACGAAGAAAAAAAGGTCAAAGTCATCATTTTTGATTCTGCGCCGATCAAAACCTTTATTGCCGGCACCAATGTCCCTTATTTCATAAGAGTCATAAAGGAGAGCAATTTTCAAGATTTAAAGAAAGATGTCGCTTTCTGGCAAGATGTTGTCTTCCACGAGATGACCGGCAGTGGCAAACCGAAAATCGCCGTTGTGGACGGGGCCGCGATAGGTGGCGGCGCAGAGATAGCCATGGCCTTTGCCCTGGACCCGGACTCCAAAGTCATCGCCACCGAAAGGACATCTTACACTTTTCCTGAAGTAAGTTCGGGAATCTATCCGGGATTGAGAGGAACCCTGACTCTTCCTCAGATCATCTACAAAGCCACGGATGATGAGGAGCTGGCTGTGGCCTTGAGCCGCTATTTTATCCTGGCCGGAGGAATAGTGACATCATCCCCGAGGCTATTCAAACATTTGGGCTTAGTGGATTTTCTCGTTCCGACACGGCAGAGGGATGAGGCTGCGGAAAAGCTCGTTCAGGCCGTAGTGGATAACGGCGGAAAGCCTTTAACTCAGGAACAGATGGCGGCTTTAAAGATCGAGGAGCTTCCTTTTAACCTCACTTTTGAAGAAAAAGAAGAGCTGCGTTGGATAAAGGATTTGTTTTTAAAACCGGACTTGATCCCGACACTTTTCGCTCATACCAGTGGCCAGGCTGATATTTCCCTCCCCGGCCAAAGCAAGTCTTTTGCCCAGAAGATAGCGAAACGAGTGGCTCGTCATTCCTATCATGCTCTGCAGGTGGCGGATTCATTGATCAGCTGTGGCTTCAATGAGTTTATCAAAGGAAAATCCCTGGACGAGCTGGCACAGTATGAGTTGGACAATTATCTGGAGCGAACCTTCCAGCATCCGGATGCCATTGAGGGATTAACAGCTCAGGTTGAGCGAAGGTCTCCCGAATTCAACCGCCAGTTTCCTGTATGATTAGCAAGGATCGCGTCTTGACATTTAACATGTTGTATAAGTTCAATATTTTTGGATATAATTCGATAGCTTTTCAAATTTCTCTGTAAGGATTAAGATAGAAAGATATTGAGTAAATTGAAATGCTCAATCTGAGTTTTTCTTTTGACGTGAATAAAGAAAATATCAAATGATAAGATGCGATCCCATTTAAAATTTGAGATCATTTGTCAATGCGAGGAGCGGAGCGAGGTGGCTATCTCGTATAAAGAAATGAATTTAATTATTATGAGATGGTCATGTCTCTTTGATCTCTTGCAGTGACAGATTAGATAAATCGTGAGTATTAAATTTTCGAATGCTAATTCGATAATGAGGAGGATAATATGGATTTAAAAGGAAAAGTGGCCCTTGTGACCGGGGGAAGCATGGGCATTGGCACGGCCATCTCCCTGGATTTGGCCCAGAATGGTGCGGACGTGGCTCTGACCTTCCGCAAGCATGGCGATGAAGCCAAGGCGATAGTCGAGAAGATCAAGAATATGGGCCGGAAGGCAAAGGAATACCAGGTGGATGTCTCTGACTTTGGCTCGGTCCAAAAGCTCGTCAAAGGAGTTCAGGATGACTTTGGCGGTCTGGACATTCTCATCAACAACGCTGGAATGAACTGGGATGGTGTGGTGTGGAAGATGACCGAAGAGCAGTGGGATGCGGTCATTAATGTGGATTTAAAAGGGACTTTCAATTTTATCCGAGCTGTGGCACCGCATTTCAAAGAGCAAAAGTCAGGAAAGATCGTCAACATCACCTCGATCAACGGTCTACGGGGGAAATTCGGTCAAACAAACTACTCTGCAGCCAAAGCGGGCGCGCACGGGTTGACTAAAGCCGTAGCCAGGGAAATGGGAAAATATGGAGTCAACGTCAATGCTGTAGCTCCGGGAATGATCCTGACAGACATGTACAAAGACCTGCCTGAGGAATTCAAGACAAAGGCGGCTGAAGAGACCGTCTTTAACAGGTTGGGTGAGCCTGATGATGTGGCCCATCTTGTCGCTTTTCTGGTTTCGGAGAGGGCGCGTCATATCACGGGTGAAATCATCAAGATAGACGGCGGGCAATATATTTAATTTGCCCGAGAAGAAAAGGAGAAAAATTATGGAACTCACAGATGTCGTTATCATAAGCGGAGCCCGAACTCCGATGGGACGATTTGGGGGAACGTTAAAGGATATAGCTGCCTACGATTTGGGAGCGGTGGCCATAGCCGAAGCCTTAAAAAGGGCCAATCTGAAGGGCGAGGATATTGACGATGTGATCCTGGGAAGCTGCCGTCAGGCCGGAAATGGACCCAATCCTTCACGGACTGCTTCTATCCGGGGAGGGATACCTGATAAGGTTCCGACCATCACTCTTAACATGGCCTGCCCCTCGGGTATGAGAGCTTTGGCCATGGCCTCTGAGGCCATCAGGCTTGGCGAATCCGAAGTCGTGATGGTGGGAGGCTTCGACAGTATGAGTACGATTCCCTATTTGCTCAAAGACGCCCGATGGCAGGGTTTCAAAATGGGGAACAAGGTTCTTCTAGACGGCTGGAGTGACTCTATTGACCCTGTGTGCGACATGGGAATGGGGCAGACGGCTGAGAATTTAGTGGATAAATATAAATTGACACGGGAAGAGATGGATGAGTTTGCCTTCTCCAGTCATCAGAAAGCAGCGAAAGCTCAGGATGAGGGTTGGTTTGATGAGGAAATTGTTCCTGTGGAGGTTCCCCAGAGAAAGGGGGATCCAATCATTTTTGACAAGGATGAGACGATTCGGCGGGACAGCACGATAGAGAAATTGGGAAAGCTTCCGACGGTTTTTAAAAAAGATGGGAAGATCACAGCCGGAAATGCATGCGGAATGTCCGACGGAGCCGTGGCTTTGGTTGTGACATCTCGCGCCAAGGCTGAGGAACTGGGAGCTAAGCCCTTCTTTTCTCTCTTGTCCTATTCTCAGACGGCCGTGGAACCCAGTCTGATGGGAGACGGACCGGGTGTAGCGATTCCTTTGGCGCTCGAGAAGGCCAACTTGAAATTGGATGACGTCGATTTCATTGAGGTCAACGAGGCTTTTGCGGCTCAGATCCTGTCTAACGAGAAAGTTCTTAAATGGAATCGAGATAAACTGAATTTTCATGGAGGAGCGATTGCTCTAGGTCATCCCACAGGAATCAGCGGAGCCCGAATTATTCTCACTCTCTATCATGTATTGAGAATCCACGACGGAAAAATCGGACTGGCTGGGATATGTGGCGGTGGAGGAGTGAGCATGGCCACAGTCATCAAGAGAGAGAATTAGTTCTTTTTTATATTTAGATAATGAGGACAGGAATGTTCCGGTGATTCTTTCCGACATAAGGTTTCACGCGCCGCGGACCTTATCTGAAGCGATCCAAGTCCTGTCTGACCTCAAAGATGCCCGGATTATGGGTGGAGGGACAGACCTCCTTGTTGACCTCAAGCAGGGTTTAGTCAAGGCCAGAGATGTCATATCGCTTCAAAATATCAAGGAACTCAAGGGCATTGAGAAGAAAGGAGAGAGGATTCGCATCGGAGCCTCAACGTCTCCACAAGATATCCTTTCCAGCACACTCATCTTAAAGAATTTCCCGGCACTCGCAGAGGCCGCCGGTTCCTTGGCCTCTCCCCAGGTGCGCGCTCTGGCGACGGTAGGAGGGAATATCACGAGTGCTGTGCCTTCGGCAGATCTGCCTCCGACATTGATCGCATCAGACGCTTCAGTCGAGCTCCGCTGCTCAAGATCGTCCCGCACAATACTTCTTTCTGAATTCTTCACGGGCCCGAGAAAAACGGTTTGTCGTGGAGAAGAATTGCTGACGTCGATATTTCTTCCCCTGCCTCCGCCCCATACGGGGATTTCTTACCAGAGATTCACTCTCAGAGAGGCCAATGCTTTGGCCGTGGCTTCTGTGGCCTCCAAGTTAATTCTTAAAAACGGAAAGATTGAAAAGGCTGTTGTTGTGCTCGGCGCTGTGGCACCCACTCCTGTTCTGGCTCAGAAGACCTCAAAGTTTCTCCGAACAAAGACTCCTTCTGAAAAGATTTTTGATGAGGCAGCTGCACTGGCTAAAGAAGAAGGAAAACCCATTTCCGATATCCGAGGATCGGTTTGGTACAGGAAAGAGCTGGTTCATGTCTTGACGCGCCGGAGCTTGTCCGAAGCATTCGAGCGAGCCCAGGGAAAGTCTAAGGAAAAGAAGTAGAACCCATGAGACAGCCTAAAGCCACAGAACACATCGTGGTCCTCAAGGTCAACGGTGAAGAACATTCTGTTGCGGTTGGAGATGGAGATACCCTTCTGGATGTTCTCAGGGATAAATTGCGGCTGACCGGGACTAAAAAAGGGTGCAACCTTGGAGTGTGCGGCGCTTGCACAGTGCTGATTGACGGCGAACCGAAGAACAGTTGTTTGGTCCTGGCTGTATCCTGTGAGGGAGCAGATATCACCACAATAGAAGGGATATCCAAGGATGGAGGGCTCCACCCTGTGCAAAGGGCCTTTATCAACCATGGAGCCATCCAGTGCGGTTTCTGCACGCCTGGGATGGTCATGAGCGCCGTGGCTTTGATCAATCGCCATCCGAATCCTACGAGTGAAGAAATCAAAGAAGCTCTTTCAGGGAACCTCTGCCGCTGCACGGGGTACACCCGGATTCTGGAAGCCGTTAGGAATTGGAAGAAGTACGAGAAGACAAAGGAGCCACTTTCTCCTTCCTATGACCTGAATAAATTCGAGACCGTGGGAAAAAGCCTGCCCCGTGTGGATGCCGCGGCGAAAGTCTGCGGACAGGCCAAGTACACGGCTGATTTGTATTTTGAGAACATGCTCTACGGAAAAATCCTGCATTCTCCTATTCCTCACGGCCTGATTAAAAAGATTGATACGAGTCGGGCGGAAAAGCTTGAGGGAGTCAAGCTGGTTCTCACAGGAAAAAATGTTCCTGATATAACTTATGGAGTATCCCCGGCCCGTTATGACGAAGATGTGCTCGCCAAAGAGCGTGTGAGGTATGTTGGCGATGAAGTGGCGGCTGTGATCGCTGTGGACGAGAAAACCGCGGAGAAAGCTTTGAAACTGATCAAGGTCGATTACCAAGAGCTTCCCGCCGTGTTCAATCCCGAAGAAGCGATGAAGAAAGGAGCGCCTCAGCTCCATGAAAAATACAAGAATAACATCAACACTGTAGTGGACCACCATTTTGGCGATATTGACAAGGGATTTGCCGAGGCAGACTACGTGAGAGAGGAAAAATTTGTGGGAAACCATGTCTACCAGAACCCTCTTGAGCCCCATGCCTCTATCGCCTACTGGGAGAACGATGCATCGACTCTGGTGCTCTATTCTTCCACCCAGGCTCCTCATTATGTGCATTACATGGTCGCCCGGGTGCTGGATATTCCTCTCGGAAAAATACGCATCATCCGTCCGCCTGTCGGCGGAGGGTTCGGCTCAAAAGCCGCGACAACTCCACTGGATTTGATCACGGCCATCGCTTCGAAGAAGACGGGAAGGCCGGTGAAGATGGTCTACAGTCGAGAAG
>CAYFVQ010000270.1:0-3212 GCA_964346585.1 uncultured Eubacteriales bacterium
ATAAGGCCTAAACCATTTTTTCCAAAATGCTAAGATGCGATTCTCTTTTTTTCTCGAGACGAGCTAAATGTCGAATGTTGAGATGCGACCCCTTTTTTAACTTTTTTATCAGGCGAGACTCTGTTTTTTCTTCTTTGCGGAATACTGGGATAAAAATATGTTGAGCGAGAAAAAGAGTAAAACGACATCAGTCAAAAACAGTTTATAATCCACTCTGCGGCTGAGGTTCCCAAAGCAACCGCACTCAATATCCAGCCCCCTTATAAGGGTCACGATAATCAACACTAGAAAGACCACCAAAGAACCGGATATCATAAAGGAAGCCGTTTCCCGGAATATCCCCAGGACCAACAATAATCCGCAAATCACCTCTATCCAGGGAATGATGAGCGCCAGGAAAAGCGACACAGTCTGGGAAAAAATCCTGTAGTTGGCAATGTTCTGGGCAAAATCAAGAGGGTCGAATATCTTTAACAGACCCGCCCAGATAAACACTCCTCCGACCGCAAGCCGGAAAAAGAGGAGAATATATTTATTTCCAATCATCTTCCTTGGACACAGGCAGCCCTTCTCTCTCCCATTCTTCCCAGCCACCAAAAAAGACCCGGATATCTTGAAAGCCTTTTTCATGAAGCAGCTTGGCCAGTTCTATACTTGATTGGCATTCATTCGCATCACAGTAAACCACATAAATCCCTTCAAGAGGATACGGTTCCATATTCAGTTCCTCTTTTTTCTTTCTTTCCACGAATGGGATGTTCTTCGCACCAAAAATATGGCCTTCTTTGAAATTCTCTGCCGCTCGGCTGTCAATAAACAGCGCGCTACCCGTCGCAAAAAGCTCCTCAGCCTCCCAGAGCGTGATGAAGACGATCGAAGAGTATTCTTCTAAAGAGAAAAATCCGTACTGGTACTCCCCATTAAAAAATTTTTTTATCAGAGAAATATTCGCTCCCAATCCTATGATTGAACTGAATAGCAGGATAAGTGCGAGGCGCTGGATCATCTTTTTTAAAGAGAAGGGCCCGGCGCTTGACCGCTTCAATCTTAAAAGCACTTTTTGAATAGACATTTCCGTTTAACTTGAAGAATGAGTCATTCGCTCCATAAGAAAATCATTTCTTGTTTTCGGGCAGAACCAAAACAGGAATCTGTTGTCCATTCTCAATAATTTTGTAACATTTTTTAGATGTCATTGCGAGCGAAGCGTGGCAATCCCATTTGATAAATTTGTCACTGCGATGAATACAGCAAGGAAGCAATTTCATAAAAATGAATTTTTCATTATTTTCTTATGAGATTGCCACGCTTCGCTCGCAATGACACTTTTACCCTCAGCATTTCAAATAAAAATGTTACTTAATTTCTGAACATAAACATCTGTCTGTCTTGATAAAAAAAACTCAATGCCTATGAAAATAAGCTCTGGTACTTTTTCAGACCTTCTTTAAAGACGACTAAAGCCTTTTTCAAATCCTCCTCTTTAAGGACATAAGCCATCCGCACCTCATCCTTGCCTTTTCCAGGAGTGCAGTAGAAACCCTGAGCGGGCGCCACCATCACTGTTTCCTTATCGTGATGAAAATCGGTGAGCATCCACTGGACAAAATGTTCACAATCTTTGATTGGGAGCCGCACGATGATGTAGAAAGCGCCCTGAGGTTTATTGATGATGATTCCTTCGATATCCTTCAGCCCTTCGAATAAAACATCTCTCCGTCTCTCGTATTCCTGCTTGACGGGTTTGAAGTAATCCAAACCCATGCGGTAAGCCGCCAGCGCAGCCTTCTGTTCCACAGAAGGGGGACAGAGACGGGCCTGAGCAAATTTGAGAACGGCCTGATAGGCATCCTCATTCCGGGTGACCACCGCTCCCACCCGGGCTCCGCAACTGCTGAAGCGTTTGGATATACTATCCACGACGATAACTCTGTCCTTGACTTCTTCGTATTCCAGGATGCTCTTGTGTGTGCCTCCATCATAGACGAACTCTTTGTAAACCTCGTCTCCAATGAGAAACAGGTCATGTTTTTGGACGAGCGAAATAACCCGTTCCAATTCTTCAGGAGTGAAAACAGTCCCCGTGGGATTGCTCGGAGAGCAGAGCAGGATGGCCCGGGTTTTTGGCGTGATCTTGGCTTCAATCTCATCTGCCGGAGGAAGGCGAAAACCATCCTCCACCCGGAGAGTCAGAGGAACGATTTTGACGCTGGCGAAGGCCGCGTATCCGTTGTAGTTGGTGTAGAAGGGTTCAGGGATGATTATTTCATCTCCCGGGTCAGCCACTGCGCTGAAAGAAAAATGAATGGCCTCCGAACCGCCGATGGTGATGACCACATTCTCCGAATCGATGGGGATGCCGTAGGAACCGAAATAATCAGCAATGGCCTCTCTCAGCTCCAGGAATCCCTGCGCCGGTCCATAGCTCAGAACCTTCTCGTCATAGCTGTGAAAGGCGTCCATGATCGGCTGCGGCGTCGGGATATCCGGCTGTCCGATGTTCAGAAAGTACACATGAATACCCTGCTCTTTGGCTTGATCTGCAAAAGGCTTCAGCTTCCTGATGGGAGACGGCTGGATTTCTCGACCCCTTTTGGAAATATCCATTTATGATTCCTCCCTGTATATGTATGAAATGGGGAGAAGTTTGATTATTATTCAAACAGAGGGAGTTGTCAAAGTTTTTATTGCCATCGGAAAGAGATTCTGATATTTTGGTCTCGGTATTTTGAATCAGATGTTCAAGGATCCTCTCGCGCGAATAGTCGGCAAAAAAAGCTGGGGGGACTATTTCCTTCTGACTCTTGAGACTCCCCGTATATCCGCCCAAGCTCAACCCGGACAGTTCATCATGGTCCGCGTCAACGCCCATCCCTCCCCTCTTCTGCGGCGTCCCTTCAGCATTCACTCCAAAAACGAAAGAACAATCGAGATATTCTTCCAAATAGCTGGCCTGGGGACAAAGCTTTTAAGCCAACACAATCTTGAGGAGACTCTTGACATCCTCGGTCCTTTGGGGAAAGGATTTGACGCTGGAGAAGCACTCAGAGAAAAGGACGTGGCTGTTGTGGGCGGCGGGAGAGGAATCGCCCCATTATATTTTTTATCGCAGGAACTCCATTCCCAAGGAGCCTCGCCTCGGGTATTCTACGGCGGAAAAAGTAAGGAGGATCTCCCGCTGAAAGAGAAATTCAAAGAGATGGATATCGAGC
>CAYFVQ010000271.1:0-10011 GCA_964346585.1 uncultured Eubacteriales bacterium
CCACAATCCTGAGCCTCTGTTTTCAACGATCGTCACTCGTCCTTCTTTATAGATTTTTCCTTTCCATTTTTCCTGAATGCCGAATGATAAAGATGAAATTATTATTACGAGGAAAAAAAAGAGTTTTTTTCTCATTTTTTTAAAGCCCCCCTAAAAATTTTTTCTCTTGTGCACGTGCCAAAAAAGCTCCGTCTTTCCTAAGTAGCCTGTTTGTCTCTTATTTCAAAAAAATATTTTTTTAAAAAAACCTGACGGTTAATTTCATTTTTCCTTTTTTATGGATAGATATAAGCAGACATTCTCTCACTACCTGAGTGTTATTCATGAGATTCGTTTTTAATTCTATTACGCCTGATCCTTAATAAGTGTTTATTGGTTTGAATTTTATTTATGGATCTATTTTTTAATGAAAAGTAGAGTTTTTATAAAGTCCAAATCTAAGAAGGGTCTTATATGGTTAAATTTTTCAGAGAGATCTATTTTCTAACGAGGAATTTTCGGACAAAAGAACGGGCAGAGGTTTTTTTCTCCAGAGCCTCGATTTCCAGTTCGTACTCACCCGGCTTCAGGTCTGGAAGCCTGATCTCCATCATCAAGATGTCTGTTTGTGCGCCTGTCTCCTGGACATCGACAATCTCCATGGCTATGTTTATCGGTTCACCTTTCGGTCTGGGATGGAGCCGAGCGCCGAACTCAACCTCGGGAGCCGGGCCTTCAACTGCGGTTATAGGCAAGACAGCAAGCAGACTCTTGATTCCGGATTCAAGGTCTCTGACAACCAGGCAGTGATCCTTGGGCAGGAATTTGTAGAAATCGCTGAGAGAATGATCTTTATCTTTTTCCTTTTGGTTCAATTTCTCGGAAAATCTTATTATTTTTGATTCCGGGCCTTTGGCAAAAAGGAGGGGGGATGACAGGACGATTTCTGATTCACTTTTTTCCGGGAGAGGAAAGACTATTTTTCCCACTACTGCCTGTCCTGTTTCCAGATCCCGGGCCACGATCCGACATTCGTACTCGCCGACAGGAAGGTTAGCCGTGAAGTAAGAAAAAAGAGATTGTTGGTCGAATGGAGAAAGGTCCATCTCTCCCTTTTTCTTCATCACTATCTTCCGGTCTTCATTGAACAGGAAAGTGTAGATCTCAACCGTGGAGGGTGGGATTCCCGTTTTCTCGCTGACTGGTATTTGGGCCAGCAGAGCGCAATTCATCTTCTCCCTTCCTGCGATAAAAAGAGGCTCAACGGGAATGTCAAACGGGTGAACAGTAACGGGTTTGTCGGCGAACACCAGGTCAGACAGATGAAGCTGCTTTTCGATGTCAGAAAACTCGGCAAAAGGCTTGGGATTGAAATAGCCGTGCTGAGCCAGAACCTGCAGGCCCGGCTTTTTGACTTCTACTTTAATCTGATGGTACTTACCGTCCCAGCTTTCATTGATATAATAGCCCAGAACATAGAAATTTCCTGTTAATGTCTGAACATCCTCGGAAATAGTCTCTATGTCCTTGATGTCAGCAAAATATTTCCCTCCAGAAGCAAGGGCCAAATCCTTCAGAGGATGATCCGTCCAGATATGTTTTTCCTTGATGAATGTCCTGACACCCTTCATGATCCAATTCTTGGTGTTGACTGTGTAGACGGGCGTGCTGGCATTGGCGAATTCTCTGCCCAGCTTGGCGGCCATGGGCCCGAGATTTCGGCTTGTGAAGAATATAAGGCTCTTGTTTCCCTCAATATATTTGAAGGCCTGAGCCAAGTCGAACATTTGAGGAGTGGCATCTCGACGTTGGAAATCGCTTGTTCCTCCGGTATAAGCTATGGGTTTTCCCGTATATCCGAAAAAGCTCATGACCTCACTCACGCCACTACTTTCTCCCGAACTCCCTCCTTCGGAAGATCCCCCTCTATCTCTGACTCGGATGTTATCACTCAATTCACCGCCTGAATAAGAGCCTCTGCTCGGCGGAAGCTCTTTCGTCCTCTCGATCGCCTTGCGGATCTTCTCACGGTCTGTCGTCAGATACTCCTTAATAAAGAAGCCCTTCATGTACGAAAATCCAAGGATGCCGACTTCATCCCCGGGCCGCAACTGTGTATCCACAAAATGGAGAGCGGCCTGCTTGGCATTCGCCAAGCCGTTGGCATCGCTACCCGGGATGTCGAGGAGAATAAAGAGACGCCGGTTCATACCTTTCACTGTCTTGGCCAGGCCGGTTGCTTGATCCGACGAGCGGACTTCCATCCCCACTTCGCTCAAGGTGTGCACTTCGAACTCTGTAATAATCTTCTCCTCACCGTTGTCATAGAGAATGAAATCTTCCTTCTTGAGGTTAGTCACCGGGCGGCCATCCTGGTCCAAGACGCGGACGGCCACGAGCTTTATGATTGCGGCGGCATCGTGCCGAGGAACTCTTTGTTGTGGAGGATTTTTTTTCGATTGGCCGAATAGGAAAGAAACGGATAAAACTCCTATAAAGACCAGCAGTTTGGAATGAATCCTCATGCTTTGTCTCATAGCCTTCCCCTTATCTTTGGCTTGATGTTTTCTGCTAACTCACCCCTATAAAATTTCTCTGCGAATAGACTCTTCATTTGTATATACGCGCAAAAATTGAAATTAGATACAAGAATTAAATAGAGAAAGGCGTTTCTTATTACGGTTAACAACAAATCCCACACATTTTTGAACAATTTCCACCCGCTGACCCTCTGAAATAAAAATATCACACCTGTAACAGAATGGTCAATTCACAAGAAGGAGAGACAATGCAGCAGTCATAAATTTTATGAATAATTCTGATTCCTTGTTTTTCTTTATCCTTAGGAGCAATATTATTTATAGTATAATATGTATGAAAACTCTCAGTGGGAAAAAAATGAGATCCAAGGTCATATTCATGTGTGCTTTCCTCGCTCTATCTTCTTTGTGCTTTCCTCAAGAGAGAACACGGCAGACGATTGACTGGAATTATAAGCTGCGCTTGGAGTCCGAACATTTCAAGCTGTATACCAGTTCTCCTGAATCTTTTGCCAGAACTATTCTGGAGCTAGCCGAAAATATCTATGAAAATTTCTCCACAGAGTTTAAAGACACAGGAATGGAGATTCCTGAGGGAATAAAAATATATCTATTCGAGGAGAAAAAGGAATACAAGGACTACATGATATCCAAAGGGATGGTCACGAGGGATGGCTCTGCGACTCTCCCGCATTACAGTTCATACTCTGGTGCAGCGTGTTTCTTCCGGCTGGGCCAGAGCAAAGAATTCCTCTACCAGAGCGTGGCACACGAAGTCACTCACAGCCTCTCCATTAGCCTTTTTAAATCCCTTTATGGAGGAGGCGTCTGGGCAATTGAAGGGATTGCGTACTATATGCAGATGTCCATGGACTGGAAGAAGAGGAAAATAGTCCTCGGGGAAATTCATCAGACAAAAAACTCACAGGTAGTGAACATCGTTAAGGCTATGCTGAGATTGAAAGAGATCATGCCATTAAAGAAGTTAATGAGTATGGGTGACTCTTTATTGAAAGATCCAACCGTACACATCCAGGCATTCAGTCTATTCCACTTCTTGCAGGAAGCGGAAAATGGCAAGTATAAAGCCGGATTGCACCATTACCTTGCCGAGATATGCGCAGGGAGAAGCGGAGGAATGGAGGCATTTGAAAAGAGCATCGGGAGGATTTCAGAGCTCGAACCTGAGTATCTGGAACATGTACGTAAACTAAAACCCAAGAGGAACCTCAGAATAAGATGAAAAATGAAAATCGTTATTCTGACTGCAGTGAATAAGATTAAAAAAAGTATTACTTCACTTTTCCCTAATTTTTGGTTAAAAAGGCATCTTGATCATAAAGAGGAACCTGTCCTTTTGTATTGACATTTGTCCGTTGAATTGGACAGAAAAGTTGACTAGAATGAGTGTGTTTGCCTGTTAATAATTGGCATGAAAGTTGCAAATGAGAGAATTGATGGGGTTCATTTGTTGAAAAAAATCATCTTCCTTCTCCTTTATTTCATATTCCTATTTTTTCCCGTGTTCGCTCAAGAAGTTGAGTTGGAAAACCTGGCTATAAAAGTAGATAGAACAATAACAATTGACGGTTTATTAAACGAATCCGTGTGGAATAGCGCTCCGGATGCGAGCGCTTTTCTTAAAATCCAATCCGACAGAACAGATCCTCAAAAAGTCAGAACAACGGTTAAAATCCTTTTCGATAATGAGTTTGTTTATTTTGGGTTTCTGTGTTACGACGAAGAGCCTGAGAAAATTGAGGCTGAAGCACTCAATATAGATATGGACTTAAGGGATACTGACTCGATATATATTGTAATAGACACCCCCAAAGAGGTTAACAACTTCCTTTATTTTGCGACGAACTACCTCGGAGTTAAATCCGATGGATTGCTGTCCAGAGATGGCGAGACAGCTAATTATAGGTGGGATGGAAGCTGGAAATCATTCAGCCAAAAGACAGATTTCGGGTGGAGCTCGGAGGTCGCCATTGAACTGAGTAGTATACTGGATAATCCATTGGAGTCTAAGACGTTTGAATTGGGCTTGTCCAGACTTGTTCCCCGGTTAGATAGTATTTTTCGAGCAGGCGGGCTTGACCCGGCTTTCAGGTCCGAACAACTTGAGCAGTTAAATGTACTCAATCTTGTTGAGCCGAAGTTGGGATTGAATATCACTCCTTATGCAATGACGAAGATAGAATCGGGAGAAACAACTGAACCATTCGCAGGAATTGATGGCCACTACAGGTTCTCCCCACGCATGTTAGGACGGTTAACGATTTATCCGGATTTTTCCACCGTCGAGCCAGATCAAGAACAGATCAATTTGACTCCTTATGAGCTCTATCTTCCGGAGAAAAGAAATTTTTTCCTTGAAGGTCCGGAGACTTTTCAGCGGCGAACCGATCTGTTTTACTCGAAAAGGATCGGGGATCTTTATGGCGGAGTAGAAATGAATGTGAAATTTGGAGCGTATGAGTTTTCCGGGATGAGCGTCCAGTCAAAAAAAGATGAATATCTCGATGAAGATTCCGCCAATTTTTCACTTTTTTCTCTGAAAAAACGAAGCATGGCGAATTCATCGGAGATAGGCTTTTTAGCAGCCAACAAATTAATAAATAAGCGAAATATCGGGACGGCTGGGATGTATGCTGATCTGCAACTCTCTAATAAATTTAAGCTGGAAGGTCAATTCGCTCTGGGTTATGAAGAGGATAGAAAAGGCAAAATTGCCTTTTTCCTCGGTCCAAGATACGACACAAGGACCTTTCATGTTCATCTTCATTATAAACACATAGATGACAATTTTAGTGATCAAGTCAATCATGTGGGTTTTATCCCGGATGACAACCGCCGGGAGCTGGATTCGGCCATTAATAAAGCTTTTCCATTTAAAGGAGGAATAATCGAACGGATTGGATACATATCCAATTACAATGTTTACTGGGGGATGGATGGAACTTTGCGGAGCTGGCAGATAGACCAGGGGTTCATTGTGAACACAAGAATGGATTTCATTGTATCTATCACTCATACCCAAGAGTATAAATATAATGAGTTTTTCCTGGAACCTACGTATTTTTTCGTTCCGGGTGAAGGAGAATGGAGAGGTTCAGGATGGTCCAGGGTTTGGGTTGGAGAGGAAGGAATTTGGACAGAGAGATACATAAGAGATTTCCGGAATACTCGGATAAGAGTAAATAGTCAGTACTACGCGGGAGAATGGAGATCATTCGGATTAGCACTCACCGCTGGCAAAAATTATGGATCGAGTTTTATGATGCTTGAAGTCTTTAAAAAGTTCAGACTATCGAAAAAATTTTTCTCAGAATATTACCTGCAGCTCTTAGAACATGACACGGAAGTTTTTTTTAATGACGTAACTATTCATATGATCAGGCTGACGAGTTATGTGACAAAAAATCTTTCTTTGAAATTATTTTTTCAATCAAGGTCAGATATCAATAAAGTCAATATTCATCTAGAGTGCCTCTACAACATCCAACCTGTTGGTTCCATTCATCTTGTCTATCAGAGGGGGACAGCCAGGTTTGGAGAAAAAGGAACTCAAGGTAATACCATATTTTTTAAATTTAGCCATGAATTTTAGTTTAAAAGCGATGGTTCTGACGGTTAATTTTAATGAAAGGCATCAGTCTTCTTTTCAGATTGTGTTTTCCTTCACCATCCAGAATTGCCTTTGTTATATGCGGTGAATAGAATGAGAAGAAATATTCCAGCCATAATCGTCCTTCTCTATTTCACTTCCTTTCTTTCCCTCAACGCCCAATGGGCAAAAACCTACGGAGGAAGCGAGAATGACTTTGCCTATTCCATCCAGCAGACAACTGATGGAGGGTATATCGTCGCAGGAACGGCGAAATCTTTTAATGATGCATATTATGAAGATGGAGACATTTGGATTTTAAAGCTTACGTCAGTTGGGACTGTCGAATGGCAGAAAACATATGGAATGGTGGATCAGTATTACGAAGATGAAGTTTATTCCATTCAGCAGACAACTGATGGAGGATTTATTGTTGGCGGCTATTATTCACGTTCGAATGACATTTGGATTTTCAAGCTCTCCTCCAGTGGAGATATTGAATGGCAAAAAGCATACGAGAGTAGAGGTAGAGAAATTCAGTCCATTCAGCAGACCAGTGATGGAGGATATATAGTTGCCTGTGGAGAGGTTAGTTATTACTATGTGGGATCTAATTATGATATTAATGTTTTAAAACTCGCATCAGATGGAACTATCGAGTGGCAGAAGGGATACGGGGATGTTTACTCAGAAAGAGCTCGTTCTATGCAGCTGACCAGTGATGGAGGTTATGTTGTTGCGGGCAGAACTGAATCTTTCGGAGCTGGCAATGGTGATGTCTGGGTGTTAAAGCTGGCTTCAGATGGCAGTGTGGAGTGGCAGAAGACATATGGGGGAAGTCGCAGGGAAGAGGCGTTGTCCATTCAGCAGACAGCAGATGGAGGATACATCGTTGCGGGCGAATCTCAATCTCTTGGAGCTGGAGATGATGATGTCTGGGTATTCAAGCTTGCCGTAGATGGCAGTGTAGAGTGGCAAAAAACATATGGGGGAAGTCAAGATGAAGAAGCGTATTCCATTCAGCAGACAGCAGATGGAGGATACATCGTTGCGGGCCAAACAGAGTCTTTTGGTGTAGAGGATACAGACATCTGGGTATTCAAGCTGGCCTCGGATGGCAGTGTAGAATGGCAGAAGACATATGGGGGAAGTCAAGATGAAGAAGCGTATTCCATTCAGCAGACAGCAGATGGAGGGTATATCGTTGCGGGCTCCACAGAAACATATGGCGCGGGAAAGCATGATATCTTAATCCTCAAGCTTTCTCCAAATGGAGATGTTGAACCCAACTGTTATTTAGCAAATGAATCAAATGCCGCGGTTACAGACACAAATATTAGCCTTATGGATACAGATGTTGTCCCTGAGGATGCAGCGTTCACTTTTCAAGATACGGATGCCATACCTCAAGATAGCGAGGCATTTGTCTACAGTTTATGCTTTGGGCTGCGCACTCTGAACCTATCTGCGACTTCCGGGGGGACGACCGATCCTCCGCCAGGAACTTATGTTTATGAACAAGCCACGAGAATTGCCTTGCAAGCCTTTCCTGACGACGGATTCAATTTGGAGGAGTGGAACGGTGATGCAACAGGGAGATACAATCCGATTACCGTAACCATGGATTCAGATAAATCTATACAGGCCAGTTTTTCCCCTTACCCGGTTGAATGGGAAACAGTAAAGAAGACTCCCTGCTTCATAGCCACAGCAGCCTATGAGTCTCCCTTCCATCCTCATGTCAGAATTCTTCAGGATTTCAGGGACAAATACCTCATGACCAATACGTTCGGCCTTGAGCTGGTTAACGCCTATTACAGATATTCCCCATTCGTGGCGAATTTAATCGAGACAAACAAAGGACTGAAACTTGTTGTTCGTGTCTACCTTCTGCCTGTTGTGGCGGTTTGTTTTTCGATAGTGAATTTTGGCCCGGCAATGACTGGGATCATGCTTTTTTTTCTTTTTGCCTTTCCGGTTTTATTTGTTTGGCGTTTCCGGAGAAAAGCGAGCCGAAAAAGGTCTCAAAGCGATAATAAAAACTAAAAATATAAAAACCAGTTTCGGTTCAAATGGATTCAGAAAAAGAGGGATTAGATAGCTTCTGCTCAGAAATATCAACCAATTATGATATTATGGTATAATAACAAAAAATTGCACAGGGAGAGAATGAGTCCCCTGGAAAGCATGCGAAACTAAGGGGAATACCAATGAAAAAACACATTCTCATGTTTGGAATCCTTGTTTTGGGTTTAACTCTCTTCGCTCAGCAAGTCACCCATGAGACATTAGTTGTCAACATAGAAGTTCCTGTCCGGGTATTCAAGGGGAATCAGTTTATCGATAACCTGACCATTGATGATTTTGAAGTGTACGAGAATGGCAAACTCCAGAAACTAGAGGCTGTCTACCTGATCAAGAAAAAAGACATAGAGCGAAAGGAGGAGAAGAAGGAATTCGCTCCGGATACGAACAGGACTTTTTATCTCTTTTTCGAAATCACCGAATACTCTCCCCGAATAAGAGATGCCATGGATTATTTCATGCAGAATGTCTTGGGACCCGAAGATAACCTTATTGTTGTTTCCCCGATGAAGACGTATGAGATGAGCTCAAAAGCCTTGAAATTCAAGTCGAAGGAAGCGATCGTGGATGATTTGATCGCGCTATTGAGAAAAGACGCCATGGTTGGCAGCATGGAATACAGGAGCGCCTTCACCGATTTGACGAGAATCACCCGGTCTTTAGCCGGAGCCATGGCCGTAGGTGCGGAGGGGCAAGATGAGGCCTTTGACTTCTCCGAATACGCAGATATGGATCCTAGTGTGAAGCTAGAAATGTTGTTAAATATGTATAGAGATGTATTGGCAAGACTGCAGCAATTGAGATATATCGACGAGGCCAAATTATTGGATTTTGCGAAGACTTTGAAAAATAAAGAAGGGCAAAAGTGCGTTTTTCTCTTTTACCAGAGAGAATTTGTTCCCCAGATTGAGCCGAAGATTTTGGCTCAAACTATGGGTGAGTATCAGGAGAGTCAGAGTATCTCGCAAGACCTCGATAATCTCTTCTATTCGTACAGAAGAGAAATCGGGTTTGATGTGACTCGAGTGAAGCAGGCGTATTCTGATTCTTCGGCTTCTATCCATTTTATGTTTTTTTCAAAACCGGCAGATCGTATCCCCGGAATCGTCTTTCAAGAACACTCTGAAGATATCTTCACGGCCTTCACGCAGATGGCCACAGCGACCGGAGGGATGACTGAAAGCTCTTCAAGTCCCTATGTTCTATTCCAAAGAGCCGCGGACTCTTTTGAAAACTACTATCTGCTTTATTACACACCGCAAAATTACAGGAGAGACGGGCAGTTTAAGAACATTAAAGTCAGAGTGAAAGACACGACATACAACGTCATTCATCGAGCCGGATATTTTTCCAATTAATATCCAGGGATAATGGCGTTTCACTTCCCAAGGAATCCTGTTTCCTTATAATGCATATGAACTATTGCATATGAAAGTCAGGGTTCAGAACTCTCCGAGCATGGAAGATTTGTCAATCTGTTTTTAGCTGAAATTCCAGCATGACTGGACGGGCAGTGAATGGGAGGATAAGTACGTGTTCAGTAATAAGGTAAATATTTTGGTTATAATATTGAATGATAAAGTGTCATTGCAAGCGAAGCGCGGCAATCTCGTATGAAAAGAGTTGCCTTTCTTTCCATTCTAACTTCATTTCTTTCTATGAGATTGCCGCGTCACTTCGTTCCTCGCAATGACACCACTATGAGGTAACATGAAGATGTGATGTACCTCCAAAGGGTGTCTATATTGTGATAGATTACCCTTGGACTCAAAAAATAAACAAAAGGAGGTACATCAA
>CAYFVQ010000272.1:0-3327 GCA_964346585.1 uncultured Eubacteriales bacterium
ATTGGAATGAGCCCAATGGTCTTCGGACAGGGTGACGTTTACGAAGGAGAAAAGCTTTATCAGCTCAAGTGTGGCCGATGCCATTTTGCATATTCCCCGCAGAAATATTCTTCTGAAGAATGGAAAACAATTGTCAATGAAATGGGACCTCTGTCTGGGCTGAATGAACAGACAGAAAAGGCGATCCTGGATTATCTCACTCAAGAAGCTTCAGAAAAAGAAAAGGGAAAGCTCCCCACTAGCCCTGTTTTAGCGGGTTATGTTTACACTGAATTCTTTTCATCTGAGGGCTCGACCGACACTTTCGACATCCACTACTTGAGCATCGCTCTGTCTGGACGTCTCCATGAAAGACTGTCTTATCATGCTGAATTTGAGTTTGAACACGGTGGAGGCGAGGACGAACCACCCTTTATTGAACAGGCTTATATGGATGTGTGGTTCCTCAGAAATATGGGCTTAAGAATCGGAGCCATGTTGACGCCGTTCAACCGTTTTGATGACTTTCATGGACCTCTGGAGAATCTGCTTGTCACTCGGCCTCAAATGTCGAGAGAAATCGGAGTGAGTGCCTGGAAGGAAGTTGGGATTAACTTGCATGGAAATATTTTCATCCATGATGATTTTTACCTCAACTATGATGCCTATATAATTAACGGGCTGGGAAGCGGAAGTCGGTTGAGAAGCAGCCGCCAATACAGAGATAACAATGATGCGAAAAGTTTTGGATTTCGCCTAAGCGGTGTCATCGCGGATAGATGGGAAGCGGGAGCATCCTATTATAGAGGGGCCTGGGATGATGACGGTGATTTATCCTTGAGCATGTATGGATTTCATCTGCTCGGAAAGATCGGCGATTTTAATATTTTTGCTGAGTATGTGCGCTCGACCTCTGAAAATCCAGCCCCGATCGAAGAGGGGGAAGCGGACGGCTACTTCATCCAAGCTTCCTATCTGATTGGCGGAAAATTCAGACCGACGGTTCGGTATGGCACTCTGGACTACTTTGATGCGGGAGACCTCCTGGGTCGAAGCCCGAGAGACATAGACACAAAAATAACTGCCGTAGGATTGAACTTTTACCTGACTCGAGCCATTGTGTTTAAAGTTGAGTACGACATCATTCAGGATGGGAATAATTTGCTTGCTCTACAGGCAGCAGCCAGGTTCTAAGGTTCTATCTGGATATAATTTTACTATCCTCGGCCATTTTCACCCGCATCTCTGTGGGACTTAAGATCTGAGTTTTGTAGAAGTAGTCCACCCGAGCTGTTATCGTGACTTTTCTGTTTCTCGGTTGTGCGAACGCAAACCTCTCTGTTCTTGTCTCTCTGGGTTTTATCCTGTTGTCAAAAGATATCTTGGCGGCTTTCAGGAAGACCTCAAATTCCTTTTTAATTTCATTCCCTGATTCATCCACTAATATTCTTTGAAAAACGCGTTGCTGACTGAAATACTCGTTCGGAGCTCTCAATTCGACATACAGGATCAATTTTCGCGTTGGAATACCTGTGGGGACCATATGCCCTGAGCCAGTGTTCGTCACATCCACAACAACTTCTATAATATCTCCTTCCCGGTTGATGGTTTTAATCTCAACCTTAATAGCCTTTCTCAACTGCTCAGTGGAATGACCTGCTGAGATGGCATGCAAGTTGATCTGTTTCTGGCTAGAAGTTTTGATTTCCGGCTTAACGATCTTGCCCGGGATGAGAGGCATATGGCAATTCTGACAGTGAGTTCCTTCTGAGGCATAAGGACTGGCTTTCCATTCAGAAAAGGTCCCCAGAATTTGCACGCCTTTATCGTTGACATACTCATGACACCCGGAGCAGAGTTCAGAAGATTTAAAAAGAGGTGAAGACTCTGTGCTGTGAGCGGGAGAATCAACGTTTGATAAGGGCCCCCATTTGATATCTCCTGTTTCAAACTCAAAAGGATTATCTTTGTTGTTCAAGTTGACCTTCTTTATAGAATGACAAAAATCACAACTCACGCCCTCATTTGTGATTTCATTTTTGAGATCATAGTCATTGTTGATGAGAGCGATCGGAGCATGGCAACGCAAACAGTTGTATTTGGCCTCTCCAGCTGTGTTGTAATACGATTCCATAAAAGACGCTTTGAATATGGGATCTTCTATAGACATGGAGTGCATTGCGTTTTTCCAGTGGTCATATATTTCTGCATGACATTCTCGACAGTCTTTGCTGGAGGTGATAGAGGGCTCTTTTGTGGCCGGAGACTTTGACCTGAGAAGAGGGGTTAGGAACAAGACAATGAGCAAAGTGATTAGGATGGGTAGATATACCTTTTTTCTTACCATATTCTCCTCCTAAAGAGTAATATTAAGCCAGAGGTAAAAATATATAACTTATGATGAAAATTTTTTTTTGAATAATTTACTGGCAATGCCCTTGAACGCAATTTTGAGGAGAAGCTTAAAATTTCGTGTTTCTTGCCAGGTTTTTTTATATGTTTCTTGACCAGATACGATGTTGAAGAAAGCATTTCTCAACACTTTTTCTTTTTTTGCTGTTTCTATTATGCCATCGAGAAGACCATGTTTCGAGCACTGATTAGCTAAAAATCTTAGAGTTTTTCCATAAGGAATGTCACAGGTTAACTCAGAGCAGCTCTTTAAGTATTTATTGAGGGCCTCCCTCGAAATTCCATGATTCATGATAACCTCTGCCGCCATTATGCCCGTGATCACTGCAGAATTGATTCCTTTCCCCTTAAAGGGTCGGTTTAGTCCTGCCGCATCACCTATCATGATGTACCTATTCCCAAAGACACCTTTCGCAGGAAGAGTAGGAAATTTGCCTTTAAAGTAATAAAGGCCAGGCAAGATGTCATCCATATTGGCGGGCAGAACTTTTCTCACTAGGGGAAGATTTAGAAATTTATCCATCATGTCAGAATCGACTTTTTTCCCTGCAATATTGAGGCTGAGATGATTTCCTTTGGGAGTGATTGCCCCGAATTCAATTTGGGGAAGCGAAGAGGGGAGGAAGGCATGGATATAATTTCCAAACTCCTCTACGGTCTTATCTCCTGGATGTATCTTGGTAACGACTGAAGAGAGAAATTTAGGTTGCTGGTAGGGAGTTATCCGTTCAAAAATCTTAGCCATGCCGTCATCCAGGCCAAACGCTCCAACAACAACATCGGCTTTTAAGTTATTGCTTTCACTGTAAACCATGACTCCATCAGGGATGAAATCAAGATCAATGACTCGAGCAGGCACTGTCTCGATCCCTATTTTTTTAGCCTCCTGAAAGAGGTGATTGTCAAATTCAACCCTCCTGCAGGCATAAGAGGGAT
>CAYFVQ010000273.1:0-2565 GCA_964346585.1 uncultured Eubacteriales bacterium
ACTGGTTGATTTGTTTCGCTTTTTGAGTCTTTGACCTTGTCGTTTTTGGTGTGATAACCTTATTTCAGTAGGAAAATGGGCTGATATTGAGGAAAATTGTAAAGAATTTGGAGCAAGCCCAAAAACGAAATTCCTATCTTTTTGGTACGCTGCGGATGAACCGCATTTCCTGGTAAGGTATGAAGACAGGCATGGAAGATTGAGCGAACTGGCAGGATTTGAATAGCCGGGTAAATAATAATGAAATGACCTAAGGAGTTAAACCAATGAAGAAAGTATCGGTTTTTAAGTCGCCGGAAGGCAAAGCTCGTTATTTTGAATTGTATGATGCAATCCTTGCACACTGGCCTCTACCCTATGAAGAACTTAACATACCCACTAATTTCGGAACCACACACATTATTGCGTGCGGTGCTCCAGAAGCAAAGCCGCTTATTCTTCTACATTGTATGATGGGCAGTGCCACTGTATGGCAGCCCAATATAGCAGGTCTCAGTGAACACTATCGCACATATGCCATAGATGTGATTGGTGAACCCAATAAAAGCGTACCTATCCGTCCAATCAAAAACAGAAAGGAATTCGGCCAGTGGCTCAGCGAAGTATTTGATAAACTAAAAATAAATCAAACTAATATAATAGGGAATTCGTATGGAGGTTTTTTAGCTTTGAATCAAGCCTTGCATACTCCTGATCATATTGAAAAAGTTATTCTTATAAGCCCTGCTGCAACCTTTGCTCAGATATGGCCGTTTTATATTCATACGTTTCTACCAATAATTCTGAAATCAAAGAAATATATCGCAAAGTTAGGTGAGTGGATTCAACAAGGGATAGCATTTGATAAAAGCTGGAGCGATTTACAGCAAGTTACATATGCATACGGGAAACCAATCAATAAAGTATTTCCGGTTGTTTTTAAAAAGAAAGAACTACAGCAGTTTCATAACCCCACGCTTCTTCTTATTGGAGATAGAGAAGTCATCTATAAGCCAGAGAAGACACTAAAGAAGGCAAAGCAGCTAATGCCTGATCTTCGAGCTGAGATCGTTCCAAATGCAAATCATATTGCAGCTATGTCAAATCCGGAGTATGTAAATAAACGAATAATTCAGTTTCTGCAGGAGGATCAAGTATAGTGGAAAAATAGACGAAAACATGTTAAATTTGTCACTTATTTGTCCGTGGAAGAAGACGAAAAATTACAAAAACCCGTAATTCATTGAATATCAACAAAGTGGGCGGTTAGCTCAGTTGGGAGAGCGCGGCGTTCGCAACGCCGAGGTCGGGGGTTCAAATCCCCTACCGTCCACCATTTTTTAAGAGAGAGAAAAACATGAGCAGCGAAATCTTGATCATAGCCGGCACAGCGGCCACCCTGGGTCTTGTCCACACCGTGCTTGGGCCTGACCACTACCTGCCGTTTATCGTCATCGGACGGGCGCGGAAATGGTCTCTGCAGAAAACACTTGTTGTTTCGTTTTTCTGTGGCCTAGGACATGTGTTGAGTTCGGTTGTGTTGGGCTTTGTGGGGATTGCTCTGGGGATGGCTGTAACCCGTCTGGAGGGAGCGGAATCCTTCCGAGGAGGAATCGCTGCCTGGCTTCTTATTGGATTCGGTTTTGCCTATTTCATCTGGGGTGTGCACAGAGCGATAAAAAACAAGCCCCATAAGCATCTTCATCTCCATGCCGATGGAGATGAGCATGAACATTCCCACACGCACGAAGCCGAACATGCCCATGTCCATACCAAGAAGAAGGAAGCCAGTTTAACGCCTTGGATACTTTTTACGATATTTGTATTCGGTCCCTGCGAGCCGCTCATTCCGTTGGTCATGTACCCTGCCGCCAAACAAAATATTTCTGGAGTCATTCTAGTGGCCTCTGTCTTTGCTCTGACCACAATCCTCACTATGCTCACAATCATCGCCATATCGTCCTGGGGAGTAAGTTTCATTCGATTGGGAAAGCTTGAGAGATACGTCCATGCTCTGGCCGGAGCCATGATCTTTATTTCTGGAATCAGCGTCCAGTTCCTCGGATTGTAATTATTTTGAAATAATCCTCTATCATCCTGGATTGAAACATTCCATGGAATTCATCGTCGACTGCATGCTCGGGAAATTGGCCAAATGGCTGAAAATCCTTGGGTTTGATGTAGTCTTCTTCAGCAAAATAGAAGATACCGAACTCCTTGCCTTAGCTAAAAAAGAAAAAAGAATCCTGCTGACCAGGGACAATGGCTTGATAGAGAAATCCAGTGAAATCCGAACTCTCTTCATCGAGAGTGAAGACTGGAATCGTCAGATTGAGCAGGTGCTGGATGATTTCAAGCTCTGGCAGGATATCCGGCCCTACTCCCGTTGCATCGAGTGCAATGCGGAGCTCAAAGGTTTGCCCAAGGAACGTGCCAGAAACTTGGTCACCCCGTTTGTGTATGAGAAAGTCGATGTGTTTGCTATCTGTCCTGTCTGTGGCCGGGTATTCTGGAAGGGGACTCATCATCAGGATATGGAAGTCAAGCTCGAGGAAATACTGAGCAAAGGTAAAAAGAAAGAAAACA
>CAYFVQ010000274.1:0-14525 GCA_964346585.1 uncultured Eubacteriales bacterium
TGCATTACAGGGTGGAGATCATCGAATGGGAAGACTATGACGGAGAATCTGCCGATAAGGTTGAAGTGTTAAAAAAAGTCATCAGAGAGCATGATAAAGCTTGGCAGTTGATTCAAATCGGAATTCCCACAGACAGGAATATCCCGATCATGTTTCGAAAAAAAACGGAAAAACCTCCGGGGGGCTACAAGAAAAGTGAATCATGTTTAGAAATTATTTAAAAGTCGCATTCAGGAATTTTCGTAGGCAGAAGCTCTATTCATTCATAACAATTATAGGCTTGTCTATCGGAATAACCTGCGGCTTTTTTTATTGCGCTGCTCACGGTCAGCTATCAATCCATCAAAGCCGCAGTCGCCAATCCAGTGGATGTATTGAGGTATGAATAAACAGGAGGCCGGTGAAAATGAATAAAGTCATTTTCATAATAGTGTTTTTGATTCTACTTTTGTTCTTTTTCCTTGGATGTATCTGAAAAGAGACATTCATTCAAGAGAACACTCTTTTATTCGTTGGCTTTATCGAGTGAAAGAAATGAGGCGCATAAGATTTGAAAATCCTTTTGTGGAAAGTATCCACTCATTTAAATGGAGGCAATCATGCTGTTAAAGGAAATTTTGCATAAATTGGTCGAAGATGACGAGCCAGTCCTTTTGAGCAACAACGGTCAAGATTGGACAGCGGCTGCACTCCTGGAGAGCCTTTCTGAGCCTATGCTGAAAAGAAAGGCCCATCTCCAGCCAGGATTGTACATAGCCGCCATCGATGATGCCGGTTATCTCGGTCAAGTCTTATACAAATTAAAACCAAAGTAAATGGGGACGTTCCCCAAGGTGCCACCTTAGACGTATGCATCTCAAAGGAGAGCCGCTAATATCTGTTGACTGGAGGTCAGAATGTTCATGAATTATTTAAAAATCGCATTAAGAAACTTGAAAAGGCATAAAGTCTTTTCTTTAATTAACATTTTTGGCCTGGCCGTGGGGATGACCTGCTGTATTTTTATCCTTTTGTGGGTTCAGGATGAAGTCAGTTTTGATAGATTCCATGAAAAAAAAGAGAGGATTCACAAAGTCTATTCTGAAACACAGTACACAGACGGGCGAACAGCGGTTCACACAACAACCTCGTTCTATCCACTGGCTAAAATTCTAAAAGAGGAAAGCCCGGATGTCGTGGATGCTGTCAGGTATCACTCGATCCCCAATATGCTGATTAAATACGGCGAAAAGACTTTGACGAATAACCAGGTCGCTCTGGCTGATCCTTCTTTTTTCAATATATTCACGTTCTCCTTTGTGAAGGGCAATCCGGAAACAGCCCTTGCCGAAAGATTCTCAGTTGTGATTACAGAAGGAATGAGCCTGAGGTATTTCGGTTCAGAAGACCCCATGGGTAAAGTCCTGAATGTGAACAAACAAATCGACCTGCAGGTGACAGGCGTGATTAAAAATCCTCCGAAAAATTCTTCGCTTCAGTTTGATTGCGTTGCACCGTTTATCCTCTATTCCGGGCCGTATGACGAGGAACCCACACACTGGGGCGGGAATCCTTTAACCACTTTCGTTTTGCTTCATGAAAATGCTCAGCCGAGTGAAGTGGAGACGAAGGTCACTCAAATTGCATTGGTTCACAATCCCTCGCCAAAGCTGAAAGCCTGGCTGCTGCATCTCCAGCCTCTGACCCGGATGCATCTCTATTCTCCGGAGGGAGGAGGACTGATCACATCATTAATTCTCTTCTCGGTTATTGCCTTTTTTGTCCTGGTCATTGCCTGCGTCAACTTCATGAATCTAGCTACAGCACGGGCGGCCACACGAGCCAATGAGGTCGGATTGAGAAAAGTGGTCGGTGCAAAAAAAACAGATTTGATCAAGCAATTTTTGGGAGAGTCAGTCATTTTATCATTTATTGCCCTCATATTCGCCGTGATCATAATTGAACTCTTGCTCCCAGTCTTTAATAACCTGACGAACAAAGAGTTGAGTGGGAATCTAACCAAAAACATCATAATCATATTGGGGTTGATCGGTATTGCTCTATTCACGGGAAGTTTGTCAGGCAGCTATCCGGCTTTATTCCTTTCTTCGTTTCGGCCAGCGTATGCACTGAAGGGGTCTCAAGCATTAGGATTACGGGGCTCTGTGTTCAGGAAAATCCTGGTGGTCTTTCAGTTTTCACTTTCCATCTTGCTGATTATCGGGACAATAATTGTCTACAAGCAGCTGAATTACATGAGAAACAGGCATTTGGGATTTGAAAAGGAAAATCTTGTATTTGTATTAATTCCGGAAGCCCTCACACCCAAATATGAAACTCTAAAAAATGAGTTTTTAAGAAACTCGAACGTTGTGAATGTCGCCAGGAGCGCTCAAAGCCCAAGTTATATCGCGTCTACTGTCTCCGCTCTGGATTGGGATGGGAAGAATCCGGATGAAAAAGTCATGATGAATTGGGACTACGTTGATTATGACTATTTCGAAACGCTCCAGTTGGAAATGGTTCAGGGGAGGAGTTTCTCCAAAGAGTTTGCCACGGATGCTTCTGAAGGTTTTATTGTTAATGAAGAGGCCGTTAAGCTTATGGGGATGGAATCCCCGATCGGGAAACGATTGAAAGTATTCAGTAAGGAAGGACGGATAGTGGGTGTGGTGAAGAATTTTCATTTCCTTCCTCTTCAGTATGAAATAAAGCCCTTTGTCTATGGAATGAATTCGAGTTGGGCAAGCATGATGAGATGCCTCTTTATCCGAGTGACTCCAGACAATATCGCTGGAACTATAAAATTCATAGAGGGCGTTTTTAAAAAGTTCAGCCCGGATTATCCCTTTCAATATCAATTTTTCAATGAAAGAATTGATCGGAGCTACAGAAGTGAACAAAAGGTGAGTGAAGTTGTCAGCTCCCTCACGGCGCTGGCTGTTTTCATTTCTTGCCTTGGTTTATTCGGTTTGGCTTCTTTTATGACTGAACGAAAAACAAAGGAGATCGGAATCCGAAAAGTACTCGGTGCTTCTGTATCGAACATTGTACTTATTCTTTCCAAGGAATTCATAAAATGGGTTCTGGTCGCAAACATAATTGCCTGGCCGGTGGCTTATTTCATTGGCTATAAGTGGCTTCAGAATTATGCTTACCGCACCAGCATCGCTCTCTGGGTGTTTATCATGGCAGCCACTCTGTCGATTCTTATCGCGTTGTTGACAGTTAGCTATCAGGCTGTTAAAGCCGCACTCGCCAATCCAGCGGACACACTGAGATATGAATAAAAGTAATGAAAAAACATGTTTAAAAATTACCTGAAAATCGCCCTGAGGAATATCCGGAAGCATAAAGGCTATTCTTTCATCAACATAGCCGGCCTGGCAATAGGAGTGGCATCCTGCCTACTGCTCTTTCTATGGGTGCAGGATGAGTTGAGCTATGACCGTTATCATGACAATGCTGACCGGATATACAGAGTAGTCTCTCAGTATGAAGCGGAAGGCAAAGTCAGGCGTTCTGCCAAAACCTCCGCTCCTGTCGGGCCAGCCCTAGTGAATGATTTTCCTGAAATCGAAAAAGCCGTCCGGTTCAGCCGGAACGGGTTCGTGGTCAGCTATCAGAATAAGCGTTTCGTAGAACAGGTCTATTTCACAGACCCTGAGATCTTTGATGCTTTTACTTTCCCTTTAGTCAAAGGGAATCCTAAAAATGCGCTCAAGGAACCGCATTCCATTGTTATTTCTGAAGAAATGAGTCGAAAGTATTTTGGTGACGAAGATCCCTCAGGAAAAATAATCACTCTGGGTGAGCGGCGTGATTACAAGATTACGGGAATTTTTAAAGACATTCCGCAAAATTCACATTTTCGATTCCATTTCCTGGGCCTTTTTTCCGATTACGCTTCGCGTCATTTTGACCAATGGGGAATTTCCAATTATTGGACGTACATACTGGTCTCTGAGAATTTTTCTCTTGATGAATTTAAAGCGAAATCTCCTCAATTTGTTGAAAAATACAGGGGGAAAGAATCAAGATATGTCTTCAAGACATCCTATCCGCTTCAGGCTTTAACTCGAATCCATCTGCATTCCAACTTGAGAGGAGAGCACAGGCCGAATAGCAACATAGGGACCATATATATCTTTTCCGCCATTGCTGTATTCATCCTCCTGATTGCCTGTCTGAACTACATCAATCTTTCGACAGCCAGGTATGCCCTTCGGGCCAAAGAAGTCGGACTGCGGAAAGTCGTGGGAGCCACACGGCCTCAGTTGATCAAGCAATTCCTGGGAGAGACCTTCCTGTTCTCCTTTATTGCCCTGCCTCTTTCTGTGATGCTTGCTGAATTATTTTTACCTTTATTCAACTCTCTTTCAGGGAAAAAACTGGCTGTTCATTATTTTGACAGCATATTTTTAGTGCCAGGATTGGCCTTCATAATCCTCTGTGTCGGATTCGCTTCAGGGATTCTTCCAGCCTTCTTTATCTCAGCACTCAGGCCTGTGAGCGCTCTGAGAGGAATGCTCAAAGCCAGCTCAAAAGGCTCTGCGCTGAGAAAGACTTTGATCGTCAGCCAATTTGCCATATCCATCATCTTTCTCGTCAGTACCTTTACTGTGCTTTCTCAGTTGAATTACATGAGAAATAAGAATTTGGGCCTGGACAAGGAACATGTCGTGACCATCCCGATTTATGACAAGGACGCGATGGGGAAGCTGGAAACGATCAAGAATGAGTTTTACCAGAGTTCTAGTGTGTTGAGTGTTTCTGTTTCAGATTTTTTCCCTGGCAAAGCGACACTGTATCAAGATTATTGGTATGAAGGCATGCACGAGAGCGAGTATCATATGATCCGCTGGTTTGTAGTGGATCATGATTTTATCGAGACATTCGGGATCGAGCTCATCGCCGGGAGAAATTTTTCAAAACGTTTCCCGAGCGATGTCGAACATGCGTACATCCTCAACGAATCCGCCGTTAAAGAAATAGGATGGGAATCTCCGGTTGGGAAAGAGTTGGAGATAATGAATAAGGGGCCTGTCATAGGTGTGGTGAAAGATTTTCATTTCAGGCCCTTGCATCAGCCAATCGAACCGGCTGCACTCTATATCTGCCCCAAATATTTTCAATACATCTCTGTGCGGATCAGTCCCACCGATGTTTCGCGCTCAATTGATTTTTTAAAAGCGAAGTGGCAGGCGCTCGTTCCAGGTCAAACTTTTCAGTATTCTTTTCTGGATGAGGATTTTGATAGATTATACAGAGCGGAGATGAGATTGAGCCAAATCTTCACTGTCGTGACTTTTTTGGCTATATTCATCGCCTGTCTTGGATTATTCGGTTTGGCTGCCTTTGAAGCTCTCCAGCGAACCAAAGAGATGGGAATCCGAAAAGTCCTCGGCGCCTCAGCCGCAGGAATCATGGTGCTTCTTTCCAAAGAATTCACCAAATGGGTCCTCCTGGCAAACATAATAGCCTGGCCGGTGGCTTATTATGCAATGAATCGCTGGCTTCAAAATTTTGCCTATCGAATAAGCATTGGGCCTTGGGTACTCATCCTATCTGCGGTTGTGGCCTTTATAATTGCCCTGTTGACGGTCAGTTACCAGGCTGTGAAAGTCTCATTCGCCAATCCTGTGGATACCTTAAGGTATGAATAGAAGGGGACGTTCCCTAAGGGGGACACCTCTTTGAAGTTCTTGTAATAGATGATGAAAAAATGCAAGAATGAGGAGACACAGAAAAACGGATGTTCCACATGGATATCTTTAATTTTGATTCAGGACATTTATCAACGAAATGATATGGACAGAAAAATTTAGAGGTGTCCCCTTAGGGAACGTCCCCAATGAATTGGAGGAAGAGCATGATTAAGCTTGTAGACATTACAAAGTATTACTCAACCGGATACGTCAAGACATTCGCTTTACGGAATATCGACCTTGAGGTTGAGGAAGCAGAATTCGTGACTATCATGGGGCCTTCTGGGGCTGGAAAATCAACACTCCTGTACATTCTCGGGATGCTGGATGCCCCTTCGAGCGGGGAATATTATTTTTTTGATAGAAAAGTACACATAATGACTGAGAAACAGCTCACAGAACTTCATAAAAATCACATCGGTTTTGTTTTCCAGAGCTATCATCTCATCGATGACCTCACGGTTTATGAGAACCTGGAAACCCCACTTTTGTATAAAAAGGTAAAAGGTTCTGAGAGAAAGGGAAAAGTGGCGGATATGCTGGACAGGTTTCGTATCGTGGCCAAAAAAGACCTCTTTCCCAACCAGCTATCAGGAGGACAGCAGCAGAAAGTCGCGGTGGCCAGGGCTGTCATCACAGAGCCTAGACTCATTCTTGCGGATGAACCGACAGGTAACCTGAATACCAAAGAAGGCGAAGAAATTATGGAGCTGTTCAAAGAACTGAATCAACACGGAACCACGATTCTTCAGGTGACGCATTCTGAGAAAAACGCATCCTACAGCCGCCGGATCATTAACCTTCTGGACGGATGGATTGTTGACGAGTGAGCCGAAGAGTTGAATTAAAGAATGGAATAAAGATTTTTTGATGTCTTCGGGTTGAATATTCAGGCCGAAAATTGATGAGAGATAACTTATACCTATGATTCAGTAGGGAGGTTTAAAATGCTGAAACACAAAAATGCCCTTTGTTTTATATCCGTTCTTTTTCTCTTGGCAGGTCTTCAAGCTCAAGAGAAAAAAATGTCTTTAACTCTGGAAGAATGCATAACGAAAGCCATGAGGGATAATCTGAATGTTGCTGTTGAGGTTTTAAGCCCGGAACTGGCTGACACCTCTATCTCACTCGCAAAAGAGAGATTCCTGCCCAGCCTTTCTTTCGGATTTAATCTCCGAAACACAAACTCACCCTCTTTTTCTTTTATTGAGGCCGATGAAACAATAACCTCTGATTATTATAATTATTCGGCCGACATATCGCAAATCATTTCGACAGGTGCGAACTTTTCGATCTCTCTCTTCTCTTACAAAAGTGAATCTAACCAGAAATTTCAATCAGTCAATCCCCGGTTTGGAAGTACATTGCAATTTAGCTTCAGCCAGCCGCTTTTAAGGAATTTTGGGTTTAAAATCAATCGCAGAGAAATCATCATCGCCAGGAATAACAGGGATGTGTCCGAAAATCAGTTCAAGACCGTTTTAATGGATACTATTTATGAAGTGGAAAGCGCGTACTGGAATCTTGTGCACAGTATAGAAGATTTGGAAGCGAAGAAACAGTCTTTGGAATTGGCCCGCGACCTGTTGATCAAGAATAAGAGAGAGGTCGAAGTCGGTACTCTCGCCCCGATTGAAATCCTGAGCGCTGAGTCTGAAGTCGCCACGCGCGAAGCCGATATTCTTCAAGCCGAAGCCATGGTCAAGAACAATGAGGACCAACTCAAAACTGTCATCAACCTTGTAGATGAGGAAGAAGGTGTCGAAATAGAAATACTTCCTGTGGATAAACCTGCTTTTACACTCAGGGAAGTGAGTTTTGATGAAGCACTGGCCGTAGCCTTGAACAAAAGACCTGATCTGCAGGCTACCAAAGTGGATATAAAAAGCAGAGAACTTAACTTGACTTATGCAAAAAACCAACTGTTGCCGGACCTGAGTCTCAACGCAAATTACTGGAGTCCTGGTGTATCGGGAACTCAACTCATATATAACCCGGCTGATCCTTTCGGTCCTCCGATCTCGATCATTCCAGGCGGATCGTCTGAGGCTCTCAAGGATGCGCTTGGTTTGAAATACGAGAACTGGACAGTGGGTCTGACGCTCGATATCCCTCTCAATACAGTTACCACTCGTGCACAGCAGGCCCAGGCAAGAGTCGACCTCGAACAGACGACATTGAGACTCAAAAGTCAGCAGCAGCAGGTCGAGCTTGAAATCAAAAACGCTGTCAGAGCCGTTCAAACAGATTATAAGCGTGTCCAGGCATACAGAGTCGCCCGAGAGCTGGCGGAGAAGACACTAGAAGCCGAAGAGAAAAAATTAAAAGTCGGATTGACGACTAACTATGTTGTTCTTCAATACCAGAGAGATTTGGCAGATGCTCGAAGCGCTGAACTCAGAGCCATCATTGACTATAACCTTTCTTTAGCACAGCTTGAACGAGCTATGGGAACAAGCTTAGAGAAAAAGAACATCAAGCTTTCAATCTACAGGGAAGAAAATATTTAACATAAGTTATTCATAAAATCTGCCGACACCTTATTTACCCGTAATATTTTAATTTCTCCCTCCGAGATTGCTACTCTTCGCTGGCAATAACATCCAAAAAATGTCACCAAATCACTGAGTGCGTACAGAAGCCTTCAGTTTCATTTGGCTTATACCATTCAAGTAAGATATAATACCGAAAAATTTTATTCATTAAGAGGTAAAACATGAAGTTAAAAAAGTTCTTTGTCGAGGAAATTCCACGTCGGAAATTTCTCGAAACAGGCCTCAAAGGAGGGATTGCCCTCGCCGCAACTCCCTCACTGTTGATGCAGTTGGTATCCTGTAAAAGCGCCCAGCCTCAGTTAAACTATGACAGAGTCATCGCACGAGCCCTCGAAAAAGGTGGGGAATTTGCTGATGTTTATGTCGAAAACAGGATTTCCCGGAGGATTCTGATGGAGGAATCCAAGTTCAAGAGTGCTGTTTTCGGGATAAGCCAGGGCGCGGGTGTGCGTGTTATATCCGGAGATAAAACCGGGTTTGCTTACACGGATGAAATCACGGATGAGAAGTTGATGAGGGCTGCAGAGATTGCCTCGTTCGTCGCTGCAGAGGGCCAACCGGTTGGCCCTGTCAATGTGAAAAAAGAAAGCCGTGAATCTTACGTGACGGTCAAACTCCCTCTTGAGAAAATCGCAGATGGAAAGAGAATCGATGTGATGAAACGCGCGAACCAGGCGGCTTTGGATTATGACTCGAGAATTAAGATGGTCTCGATCAGCTACTACGATGAAATCCGGGGGAGAACCATTGCCAACAGCGAAGGACTCCTGCTTAGCGATGAGCTTCCTCTGATGTTCTTCATCGTTCAGACTTTAGGTGAAGAAAATAACACCAGGCATATGGGACGAGAAAGGCTCAGCCGTCACTCCGGGTTTGAGATGTTTGATGCCGTGTCCCCTGAAGAGGTGGCACGGACATGCGCCAGAGAATCCATTGCCATGCTCGATGCCAAAGATGCCCCGGCAGGAATTATGGATGTCGTTATGCAGAACGGATGGGGGGGTGTGCTCGCTCACGAGGCTGTGGGCCATCCTCTGGAAGGCGATATTATTGCCCGACAAACCGGAGCGTTCACCGGGAAACTCGGAAAAAAAGTGGCCAGTGATGTTTTCACAATGGTCGATGATGGAACCCTGTCCAATTTCCGTGGAACTACAAATTTTGACGACGAGGGAACCCAAATGAAAAGGAATGTTTTGATCAAAGACGGTGTTCTCGTGAAGTTCATGACCGATATCCTCTCGGCCAAACAGTTGAAGATGGAACGGACAGGGAATGGGAGGCGTGAGAGCTTCCGTTACCGACCTATACCCCGGATGACAAACACATTTATCGAAAAAGGAAAGGATAAACCAGAAGATATTCTGGCCTCGACAAAAAGCGGATTGTACGTGCAGAGTTTGAGTGGAGGAAGCGTCAATTCTGTCACGGGGATGTTCAATTTCACTTGCCGTGAAGCGTACTTGATTGAAAACGGGAAGAAGACCTCCCCGGTCAAAGGGGCCACTCTGATTGGGAATTGCTTGGATGTCATTTCAAACATAGACGCTGTGGGGGATGACCTCGATTTCGGTCCTGGGATCTGCGGGAAAGGCCAAGCCGCTGAAGTGACAGCCGGACAACCCACGGTCAGGATTCGCGGAATAAACGTGGGTGGAAGCAGAGCGAGAAGATGAGCGAAATGAATGAAAGGAGATAACCATGGACTATAAAGTATTAGCGGAAGAGCTGGTTAAAAAGTGTTTAAAAAAAGGTGCCGACCAGGCAGAAGTGTTCATAGAATCAGGTCGTAATCTCAGTATCCGAGTCAGAAACGGAGATATCGAGACTGTGCAGGAAGCCGCGACTCATGGTGTTGGATTTCGAGTCTTTGTAAAGGGAAAAATGGCTTTCTCCAGCTGCAATGATTTCGAAGATAGAGCTTTAGATAATGCCATTGACAGTGCAGTTCGGTTTGCTGCGAATACAACTCCTGACGAGAACAACATACTTCCTGATGATAAAGGGATAACTCAAGTTGAAGGTCTTTTCGATCCCCAGATCAGTCAGGTTCCGATGGAGAAAAAAATCGAGCTGGCGAAACAAGTCGAAAAGTTGGCCATGAAAGACTCTAGAATCACCAAGAGCTCCGGAGCTTCCTTCTCAGAGGGAGAAGGAGAGATCTTCCTCGCCAATTCGAACGGGCTACTGAAAAGTTTCAAGGAATCGGCCTGCGGTTTCGGAGTCTCGGTCGTAGCAGAAAAAGGGGACCAGAAATCGGCGGGAGGAGAATCCTGTTCGAGACGATTTTTTGCCGATTTGAAGCCTCCAGAGGAGATAGCCGAGATAGCCGCGAAAGATGCGTATCAGATGCTTGATCCTCAAATGGTCAAAACCCAGAAAGCCTCTGTTATTTTCCACCCGGATGTGGCGCGCGCCATCTTAGGAGGGATTTTGTCCGCAATAAATGGTGAGCGCGTCCTCCAAGGAGCTAGCTTTCTCAGGGACAAGATGGATCAAAAAATTGCTGTAGAGCTGGTCACGATCATTGATGATGGAACACGGCCAAAAGGAATGAGCAGCGTCCCCTTTGATGGGGAAGGAGTGCCCACTCAGAAGAGGATCATAGTGGATAAAGGAGTCCTCAAGGGCTTCTTATACAACACCATAGTGGCCAAGCGAGCTGGGATTAAGAGCACAGGAAACGCCTCAAGAAGAGGCTTTACGAGTTTGCCTGGAATAGGTGCACATAATTTCTTCATGGCGGCGGGGAAGAGCTCCCCTGGTGAGATCATCAAGGCCACAAAAGTCGGTCTGCTGCTCAAAGGTGTGACCGGCTATGGAATCAATCCTGTCAACGGCAATTTCAGCGGAGGAGCTTCCGGATTCTGGGTGGAAAACGGAAAGGTTGCGTTTCCAGTCAAAGGATTAACTGTAGCTGGAAATGCCTTCGAGATGCTGAACGGAATCGATATGGTCGGCAATGATCTCGACTTGAACAGAAGCTTCACTGCGCCGACTTTCCGCATCAAGTCGATCCAGATTGGAGGAAAGTAGAGACAGTATCTATCCGACTGAAAGCAGATTCAGTTTTTGTCGAGACAGAGCCCATACATAGAGTGTCTGAATGAAGCAAAGGAGGAGAGGTTTTGGAGGGGACAAACTCTTTTAAACCACTTAATCCTTTTGGCTGGAGTTTTTCCTCAGAGTTTTAATCAGTTCCAATCATATGTTCCAGCGATAAGAGACTTTAATCATGAAGATGTTATCTCCTGGCGCTGTAAAAAGATCCCCAAAGTCACGGCTGAAGTTGAAATCTCCTGGATTAGCGTAATCTGCTCGGTTCTGAGTCCAGACAAAATAGAGCCGTGAGCCTGGCATATATTCCCACCTGAGGACTATGGTTCCGCGAAAAGATTTGTAATTGAAATCCGGATTGTAGAATGAAAACTCTGGAGCCGGGCCAGGACCATCAGGATCGACATAATAATAGTTGTCAGCAAAAGAAATAGTCGAGTTTCCTTCGCCATAAATGTTGTAATTAAAAGAACTGGGTTGAGCTAATTCCTTGAATTCGTCATACTGCCCTACAGCTATGAATGGCTGGAGGTAAAGCTGAAGTGTCAACTTAGGAGTAAAGGTCCAATTGAGTCTGATGGCTCCGGAGAGAACCCTTTGATAGATCTGGCCGAATACATATCTTGTTCCGAACGTTTCCGTCATCAACGCGTCAGCCACCCTTCCGACCCATTGCACAGGCGATTCCTCGGCAGAATACTGCGGGCCGATTGAAAAGCTGATGTTGCTTCTTGGTTTCCAACGCAGAGATAGACCGCCGCCCCAGGAATAGCTTCCCCACCAATCCGGCCTTTTGTAAAAGTTTGTTCCCCCGGAAATCACAATCTGTTTGCGGCTGTCAGTGCTCAAGTTGAAATTAACTTGGTATCCCTGCGGGATGTGGGCAAGAGGCCCGCCTCTTGTTAAAGTATTACTAACCGTTTGGGGATTCAAAGCCACCATCGTGTTAAAGCTCCAGTAGTTCAGGAATTGGCCTTCGGCCACCGCAAGAACTCCCTGCCAGGTCTTGTTGCCTCCGAAATCATAGGTGCCAAAAGGTCCGCCGTAAATGATGATATTCCGGAAAACCTTGCCCGGATGAGGCCATCTGTAAGCTCCAACCATATGATAGTTGATGGTGTCAGAGGAACCGAACTGGAATCCGATATCATTCGGGTCAAAACCAGGCGATAAAGCGCCTATGGCCACGCCGAAAAGGAATCTTCCCTTCTGCTTGTTTACTGCAACACGTGCTCCCCATCCCATGAGAGATGTTGCATTGGGGTCGACTTCGACATGAGTGGCATCCGGTCTTTGGTAATAGTGGAGTGAAGAGCGCTGAAGACTGAAAATGGCATCCTGGCTTCCTTCGACCCGAGTACCTCCCAGCCAGCCGGTAATGACCCACTGTTTATTTTCATCCAGAAATGTCCATCCATCGATGGCCAGACTAAACGCTCTCTCGTTCAGAATCTCTGAAAGAGTATCTGTCCTTAAATCTCGAATGACCGATGTGGCGACAAAACCGATGCCTCTCGCACCTTCACTGAATTCTTTTTGGCCGCGCAGCACACCGTAATAAGAGAGAGGCTCGACTTCTTCATGATACCTAGTACCATCTGAGTCGATTTCCGCGTATTCACGGGTAGTCAAGGCATTGATGAATCCGAAGTTCCATCCTTTTCCTATCTTCCCTGTGAGCTTGAATGCTCCAAGAATGGTCGTCCTGTCCGGATAATCCACGTATCCGCTCTGCGTTACATAACCCTGAGGTGCTCGTCCGATTCGACGGCTGTAGAAAAATGTCGGGTTTGGCCAGTTGATGTTAAGATTAAAGGCATCGCCGCCTCGGCCGAATTCATCGAAAATGTTCATCCCCTCAATAAAAAAGGGTCTTTTTTCACTGTAGTATGTTTCATAAGCACTCAGGTTGATCACAGCCGGGTCGACTTCAACCTGTCCGAAATCCGGATTGACTGTGGAATCGAGCGTGAGATTGCTTTTCAAGCCGACTTTCAAGTCAAATCCGGCGTTGCCCATAAAGTCCTGACCAGTCTGGAAAGGATTGCCTGTTTCTTCTGGACTGAATTCTCCCTGACTGACAGCGTAGGGAAGGAACTCAATATGGCGACCAGGACGAATTTCTTGTATTCCGACGAGTTTGGCAAAACGAGAGACATATGCGGTGTCCTCCTTGGGGACCCAGATAAACCCGACTTTTTCATTCTTTCGTTTTATGACTCTGCGAAAATCAACTCCCCAAACATATTCATTTTTCTTCGGGAAACGGAGCTGATTGTAGGGAATTTTGATCTCAACAGTCCATCCATCCTCATTGAGTGTGGTTTTCCAATCCCATACACCATCCCAAGTGCTATCATCATAAATATCATTGTACAGGGTCCAATCGACGATGGAACCCGACGGATTGACGGCAAACTGGTAGCCAGAACGCCGGTCATAATACGTGTCTATAGCAAAAATAAACCAATCAGAATCCACAAAATCATCCCGACGTCCCAAACGGCATTTTATGAGTTCCGGCTCAGAATCATACAGACGGGCGGCTATATAGATAGCTTTTTCGTCATACGCGATCCAGACTTCGGTTTTCTCAGTAGGTTGTTCTCCATCGTTTGGGTCGGACATGGTGAAATCACTGTAGCCTTCTTTCTGCCAGACATCTTCATTCAATACACCATCAATGCTGATCGGACCGTTGGCCCGAACAGCCTGGACGGTCTTCTGTGGTTCTGGCTCAGTGCCTTTTTTTGTGGGACCATTAGCCCATAACATTACAGGAACAAGAAGTATCACAAGGAATGAAGCCTTTTTTTTCATGAAAATTCTCCCTCAGAATGATTATTTGTTTTATCTGCTACACGATTGAACAGATGTTTTCGGCAAATATCTTGAAGACAAGGATTTAGATAGACCGGGTCACTAGAGCAAAAGTCTCTTATTGAAAAATTGACCTTTATTCCTATCATTCAATAACTTATACGAATTTTCAGGCGAAAAAGATTATTTTTTTAGGCAAAAACTTTTAAGAACCATAAAACCCTAACAAATTCATAGACGCAGTTATATGGGTGTCAGGGAAATAATACTTAGAAAGAGGCAGAAAAGATGCTTTTCTGATGTGAAGGATCCGGTTATTCAGGTTAAATAGGTAGAGAAAAAGAAACAGAAATGAAGAACTTATTCGGGAATTCCTCCTCAAGAGACTCAGATGAAATGCAGCATT
>CAYFVQ010000275.1:0-9321 GCA_964346585.1 uncultured Eubacteriales bacterium
TGTCGATCACATCCTGGAGCGATAGCTTTTTATCCGGTTTCACCGAAAAAGGGAACTCCATGTTGGGCGTGTCCGGGCTGAAGTTTTTGGACGGAGCGACAAGGTCGAAAAATCGCCACATCCGGGCCCTTGTTCCGCCGCTGCTGGTGGCACTGTATTCACTGGGCGAATAGGTTTTTTTCCAGTTAAAGGGTTTCTTGCTTTTCGGGTCATACATCCCTTTTTCTACAGCAAAAGAGATGACATTCGGAGAAGCCAGGAAATAGTCGGGATTGTCGAGGTCGATCTCGCCGATTCGGGACTCATTCGGACAGACGCTGACATGGTCGTCCGGGACTCTCTGGGCGCACCAGACAGCCCCAGGTTTCCCGCTCTTCGGCGTCCATAAAGGACCGACCGGCATGATCTCGAACAACCAGACTTCATCCGGATCGGCTACAGCCAGCATTTCGCCCTCGTCGTGTTAACCGTATCCGTGTTCTTCGGCCAGATTTCCCATGGTCTGGATAGCTTCTCTTGCGGTCCTGCATCTTTCCATGGCGATCAGTGTCAATGTCGTGATGTCCATTTTAGCCGCAGGAGTTGGATTCCTCATTTTTGCGCGATTCCCGATTGTGGATTCGGCGATGGCCAGTTGATGCTCGTTCATGTACCCAAAAACTCCATGAAGATAAGCATAGGTGTGGGCGACCTGCGGGATTTCAAGGCCGGTATCGTTTTCGGTGTACATTTCCCATTTGCCGCCAGTTTCAGGAGGCCAGGTCTTGACCTGATTGATGTAGTAGATCTTACGCATGGAACCGGGCTCATGGTCTGCAGCAGGAACACGCCGCCAGGTCCAGTCGCAGACACTGCAGTCTGCGGTATGCGTGGTCATCACAGAGCTGTCTGTCGAAGCCTCTTTGCCCACAAGGATAACCGTGCACCCTCTTTCAGGATTTTCCCAAAGTAACGCCTCTCCTTTTTTGTTTTTCTGTGAGTAAAGCATATACGTGCCGGCCAGCACCAGGGCCACAAGAATCAATACCGATATTGAAAATGCTTTTTTAAATCTCACTTTTTGTCTCCTTTTTAATAATGAATGCTAAAATATTTTCTAACATGCAAGCCAGGTCATGATGATTCTCGTCTCAGTCTCATAAACGAAAATCTCATGCCTCTCTCTAACTCAGACTTCAGATCAGTTCAGGACCACCTTATCCTTATCCGCCTTCTTCGGGTCGTGGAAGTAGTATCCGACGCCGTTCTTCACCACTTCGGCATAGCGCGGCACATTCCGGATTTCGATTTTTTTCTCAGGGAGCCTTCTTGAAAACTGCCGGATTAATTCCAGGACAACCGAGCAGTGCTGCCCCACGCGTTTTTCCATCGACCATCCGGTCTCGTCGTAGGGTACGAATAATTTCCCTTTTTTTGAAAGGCTGAGCAAAAATGGATCTTTTCCGTCCAGGAGAAGTTTCACTGTTTTTGGGCCGGTCGGCTGGTCGAGAAAAGGAATAGGAGCCTCCAGCAGAAAGGGCATCGTTTCTGAATAATCGCCGATTTCCCTGTGGGAAAGCCCGCGGAAACCTGAGGGGGAAGGCTCGACATGGCTGTCAAATCCTTCCCTGGCCTTGACCGTGAGAGAGGCCATCGTGGCGATCCTCACGGATTTCTCTGGAGCCACGATGCAATTCGTCACCGGGAACATAGTTTCCGCGCCGTGAATATCCACGGCCATATCCACGTTCTCTTCTCTCATGATTTGCATGGCTCCGTGTGTCACCCGCTCCATCAAGGGGCCGTTGGTCCGCCCCGGCCATGTTCTGTTCGTGTTCCTCACATCGATGAAGGAGAGAAGCTGTTTTTCGGGATAATGAATGTAAACATCCGGATCAGGCCACTGGTCGAGGGGAGAGGCGTCCCGGTTTCCCATCCTGAATTTTTTAGACCCCCATTCGGTTGGGATCTCGAAGTAGAGAGGATATCCGTCCCCGGGTCTGGTGTTCCGGCTCGCGCTGTGGTTGAACTGGGGGATGATGATTAGAGTTCCTTTCTCGACGACTGCGTTTTCGATGAAAATCAAGGAAGCCAGGAGAGCAGCCGGTTCGTTGGCATGAGTGTTGGCCATGATGAATACTTTTCCACCTTTTTCTTTTCCTTCCAGGAAAAAAACATCGGTATCCGCCATGGTCCCTTTCAATCCCCCTGAAAATTCGCTCAGCCGGGCAACTTTTGTGACTCCCGGACCCATAACGAGGGGCATCTTATAATGCCTGTGCGTGTAGAGTTGGCGACCGCCGATGACCATGATGGCGGTCACAGCCAGGAGAAAGACAAGCTTTACAGTCCATGAACGAGACATTTTGTTATCCATTTTTCAAAATCGATTCATTTCTTCTCTATTTGATTCGCAGGATTCTCAGTACGAGCGGGATCAGAACGAGCAAATAAAGGAGCATATCATTCACATTCTTTTTTTCTCTGATAAAGTTCCAGACCAGCATGCCGGCTATAAAGGCGGAGATGACATAATAGATAATCATAATCAACGGCATCTCATAGCCTCCTTCACATACTCCATTTCACAAGGAACTCCAGGCTGGCGCTGAAGATAACCATCAAGATCCCGACGGCTGTAATCACCAGCCAGGGCACCCATGTGCCTCTCAGGAATGTCCAGTAAGGACCTCTGTACTCGGAGACCATCACGCTGAGTCTCCCGATGAGGGCAGTCGGAGGGAGCCCGTCTCCTAAAGGCCAGAGCAGGCTCAATCCAGCTATGGCCACAGTCGCATGAAGGCCAATTGAATCTAAAAACCAGACCAGAGGAATCCCGATGATCGCCGCCCCTCCATAAGTCAAGACCCCTTCTGAGACCGGGATGATCAAGGCGAGAGATATGAACAGCAGGATGAGTGGAGTGCTGATGACCGCAAAGGAAATCATGCCCCTGACTCCAGTCACGGTCATGATCTGCTGCAGCATGCCCACTACGACCATGGTGGCCAGCAGAGGAAGCAGCCTCTTCATCGTGTCTCTGGAGAGGGCCAGAATTTTGATTTTTTTTGGGCTCACCAACCAGGCAACCAGAGCCGCAATGACGAATTCCAGAGCCAGGCCCAGTATCGGTGTTAAAAAAGGCCGCATTCGATAAGCAATGACTAATCCAAAGAAGACGAGAAAAGGGAGAAGCACCCTCCACCAGCTCATGCGCGGTGGTATTTCAGGCATTTTTTTGAGGACTGTCTCCAGGCTCTGCTTTTCCCTCTGTTTCCATCCCAGGAAAAGAACCGTAAAGGTTCCCAGGATGAGAACAGGAATGCCGAGAGGAAGCTCGAAGCCCACATAGGGAATGGCGGTTCCAGCGCAAAGGATCATCGCCCAGATGTTGACAGGTGGGGCCGCGGCGCTCAATCCGGCCACTATAAAGAGAATGGCGGCTGCTCTTTTCTTCTCTATTCCCAGATACCCCAGCGCGAGTGCGACCGGTGCACCGACCACAAGCAGGGAAACGCTGCCAGCGCCGGTGAGCGCCCCGGGAATCAGAACAATGACCATGAGCAGGATCAAAGCGACAATGCGCACATTATAAAAATATTTAATCGTGGCTCTGACAACATAATTCACGCCGCCGGACTCGTTGACGATGGCCATGAATATCGTGGCGGTGGAGAAGACCAGGATGACATCAAGATAGGTGAAGCTTCCCTCAACCAGATGACGGGCCAGTTGACCTATGTGGGGAGTGCTCGTGAACGCTCCGGCCATCCCCCCAGCCACGGCCGCAGCGAGCATGCTTATCTCAACCGAGAGCTTCTTCCACTTCGCCAGAGCATAAGCGGCCACCATGACAACGGAGATGATTCCGATCTGTAAATACATGCTCTTACGCTTTCCGCAATTTTACATTTCACATTTCCCCTTAGTCAACCCACTTCACGAAAAAGGGGACAGGCTACTTTTTTAAAGAGTATGGGGTCAGGCCTTGTCAGGATCAAAGTTACAAGACTAGAATCAAGTTTAGGATCTAAAATCTAGATAAGGCCTGACCCCGAAGGGACAATCCCTAAAAAAGTAGCCTGGACCTCTTTTGCAAAAAGTTGACCGGCCATAAAGAACAGATTTCCTTAATTTAAATTGTTGGGATTGATTTGATAAATTTTGTTACTCTTTTTTTGAAAATCTATTGAAATGCGCAACAACTTCGATTAGATTCAAAGAAAAAATGGATAGGGAGCTTGAGGAATATGCGATTCAATAAAATTAGTATTCTGTTGGTTCTTTGGTTTCTTGTCTCAGCCTGCAGTTTCGAAATAAACAGCGGGAGGGAGCAGTCGATTTTCGATGCCCAGGAACAAGTCAACGCATGGGTTTCCATGTGGAATTCGTATGACCTATCGATGGTCGATAATCTCTTCCTGACAGATGAGAGGCTGACTTATTTTTCCTCAGAGAAAGAAGGGTTGATAGAAGGATTTGCAGCTGTACGTGAGCATCATAGAGGATTTGGTTTTATTGAAGGAGGCAAGATCCAGGAAAACAAACTCTGGGTTGAAGATCTTGAGGTGAACGTATTCCCACCAATGGCAGTTGTCACAGGTATATGGTTTTTTCGGCGCGGACCCGAGGGTTCGAAAGATATTTCCCGTGGACCTGTCACTTTTGTCTATGTCCTGGAAGAAGAGGAATATCGCCTCGCTCATCTTCACTTTTCAGAATATGATCAATAAGGAATCCATCCTCATTTATCCGGGAAAAGACTTATCCGAAATCCAGCATCTGGAAAAGAATGTATTGAGCTTCTTTGTAAAAGATGGGATGATATTCTGGAAGAGACGATCGCTCTCTCTGTTGTAGTTCTAGAGAGAATGAGAGTGGAGAAAAGAACATGAGAAGAACATCGGCTGAATGGAAAAGTTATTTAAAAGAAGTCTGCCAGAGAATTCTGATGCTGAGAAGCAGTGACGAGTATGAAAAATGTTTGGACTGCGAATGCTACTTTGGCCTGCTGTTTTATTTAAATAAGGAACTCATCATGGTTGATGATGCGTCGTCTAAAAGAATGTTCAAAAAAATTCTTCCAAAAGCTGCAAAAGAAGAAGAGGCTCAAATGCACGCTTGCCTGGGATGTAACCCCTGTCCGCCTGCAGAATGGACAACTGAAGTGATAGAAAAGTTGGAATCATAATCAACATCTCTCATTCTCGCCTTCCGATCGGATAAGCTTATTCGCCATTGACTCTCTTCCGAATTTTTTGACTCAGGGCGAATCCCCTTTTATAATTTGTATGAAAAAGAAAAAGGAGAAAAAAATGGGCGAAAAGGAAAAGGATGTTTTCGCAGAGATTGGAGAGAAGCTCAAAGAAATCGGCGAAGAACTTAAAGAGGGAGTAGACAAGGCTGAACGGAAGATACGAGACTTTGATAAGGCCATCGAGCCCTCACTGGATGAACTCAGCAAGAAGTTGAGAGAGTTGGGCAAAGTTCTCGCTTCTCCGATGGACGACCTTTCTCAGGAAATGAAGGAATGGTCAAAATCCGTGAAGCCAGTCATAAAGGACATGGGCACGCGGATCAAAGATTGGAAGAAAGCCAAAAAAGAAACCAAGACGAGCAAGGCGGTCAAGAAAAGAAAATCCTAAAGAATGGTTTGTGTCGTTTTTTCTCATTTCGTGAAGGTGCTAAACTTTTTTGAGGGTTGAAACGTTTAGTTTAGTGAGAAATCAACGCAAGGATTTATCTTGTACAGACCTGCATTATTCACGAGTCGAGGTTGCCTCAGATACAAGGCACAGTGCAAGATGCTGTGGTCCTCCACCGCTCTTGCGCTGTAACGAAGTAGATGGAGTGATATCGGCTCGCCCGAAGGGTAAAAGATGTCGACATAAGATTATTTGTCATCCTTTAAAGGTGTTTTGAAAAAGGAGTTGGCAGATTTTATGAATAATTCAGGATATTTGTGATTCATGTAAGGAGCGTATGTTTATTAAATTTTTGCTCTGGCTGATTTTACTTGTGCTTTGCTGGCCTCTGGCCATCCTGGGGCTTATCTTGTATCCCATAGTCTGGCTTCTTCTTCTCCCGTTCCGGCTGATTGGGATTACGGTGAGTGCGGTGTTTGATCTCTTCAAGGCGATCATCACACTGCCTGCGAGAGTCCTGAAAGGGCCGGGAAGGTAGAAGACGGCGTTTCAAAAATAAATATCTGTATTTAAGAATCAGTGACATTGATAAGGGGAGGATAAAAACATGAAAAAATTCCTGTATCTTTTTTTCTGTCTCGTCATCATTTATGGCTCGGGGTTCGCTGACGAGTTAGCTTCCGCATCTCAGGGAAGGTCCATTCCCAGACCTGAATATCCCAGACCGCAGTTTGTCCGGCCCTCATGGAAAAATCTCAATGGAACCTGGACCTTTACTTTTGACTTTGGGAAATCGGGAAAAGAGCGTGATTTTGCCAGCAGCCAGGGTTTTGAAGGGAAAATCACTGTGCCCTTCTGCCCAGAGAGCCCATTGTCCGGTGTGAACCACAAAGATTTTATCCCAGCCATTTGGTATCAAAGAAATATCACTATCCCAGAAGACTGGGAGGGGAAAAAGGTGATCCTCCATTTTGGGGCCGTGGATTTCGAGACAGAAGTCTTCATCGATGGAAAATCTGCCGGAAAACATTATGGAGGCACATCTTCATTTTCAATGGATATCACTCCTTTTGTTTCCAGTGGAGGAACCCACAGTCTTGTGGTTTATGCCCTGGACGATAACCGCTCAGGCCTGCAGCCCTCGGGAAAGCAATGCCGGGCCTTCAAATCCAGCGGAGTCCATTACACGCGGACGACAGGTATCTGGCAGACTGTCTGGATGGAAGCTGTTTCTGAACACGGATTAAAATCCTTTCACATCCTTCCTGACCTTGATATGGAGAGGTTTTCAGTCCGGGCCAGTTTCTATTCCGTCCGTCCGGACTTCAATTTCCGGGTGACAGTTATGGATGGCACAAAGAGAATAAGCCAGGCCGAAGCAGTTGTCAGCGATAGTGTCGTTTGTCTTTTGCCGATAAATAAACCCAAGACCTGGTCACCGAAAGATCCCTTTCTGTATGACCTCATTCTTGAAGTGGTGGATAAGTCCGGACGAGTCCTGGATCATGTCAAGAGTTATGCTGGAATGAGGAAGGTTCATATTCAAGGTAATCAAGTGTTCCTGAACAACAAGCCTTATTTTCTCAGGCTCGTCCTGGATCAGGGTTTTTATCCGGATGGGATCTGGACCGCTCCCAGTGATTCCGCGCTGAAAAAGGATATCGAGCTGTCCATGCGGGCCGGATTCAACGGAGCGCGCCTCCATCAGAAAGTGTTCGAAGAAAGGTTTCACTACTGGGCCGATAAACTCGGCTACCTCACCTGGGGAGAATCCTCAAGCTGGGGCATAGATGTGAATAACGGAGCGGCGGCAAGGAATTTCCTCATCGAGTGGCAGGAAATCGTCATGCGAGACCGGAATCATCCCTCGATCATTGCCTGGACTCCGTTCAATGAAGCCTGGAGGAGGGGAGAGCCCCTGAAACGTCTGCTCATCGACGCATACAACCTGACGCACAACATCGATCCCACGCGGCCCGTGAATGATTCAAGTGGCGGTCTGCATTTCGAGACCGACCTCTGGACAGAGCACACCTACGAGCAGGATCCTGAAAAAATGAAGAAGCTTCTTGCGCTCAGCGATAAGAATGAAGTCTGGCGCCGCCTCCCGGAAAGGAGCGGGGAATATCGGGGGCAGCCCTATTTGATCGACGAGTATGGCGGGATCAAATGGATTCCCAGTCCGGATCAGAAATACGCACCCGATTCCTGGGGATACGGGAAGGACCCGACCACTCTTGAGGAGTTTTACACACGCCTCGAAGCTTTAACAGATGTGATATTAGGCATGTCCCATATTTGCGGTTTCTGTTACACGCAGTTGACCGACATCGAGCAGGAGCAGAACGGAATCTACAATTATGACCGGTCCGAAAAATTTGACATGAAAAGGATCAACAGCATCCTCAGCAAAAAAAGAAAATAAAAACATCAAAAAAAGGGGCGCATCTTAACATTTTACATTTCCAAAATTGGGGACAGTCCCCAATTTCTACCGATGTCATTGCGAACGAAGTGAAAATTGGGGACAGTCCCCAATTTTCAATGTTGGCATTGCGAGCGAAGCGTATTCCTTCATCTTACTCGGAATAAGCTTTTTTACCTGACGATTGTGTCATTGCGAGTAACGAAGTAATGCTGTAATCTTCCTTCCTTGTCATTGCGAGCGAAACGTGGCAATCTCATAAGGAGAGATAATTAATTCAATCTCTCATGCGTTCTTTTTCTTGATTTTTTCGGTTTATTTATCAGAGAATCACAGCCTATGACAAAATCGAAGATAATCGAGATTGATGGGATTGGCCCTGTTCTGTTCGACCGCAGCCGAAGGGCCAAACATCTGATCATTCACGTCAAGCCCTTCACAGGAGTCAGAGTCGCTGTTCCTTTTGGCGTGTCCTGGGATAAAGCGGAGAGGATTGTCTATGGCAAGATAGATTGGATACTCAAACAACGAGCCAGGATCGAGAAGATAAGACAGAAGTATGGATCCCTCTTGAAGGATTTTAAAAGGATCAACAAAGCGGCGGCCAGAAGAAAACTCATCCGCAGACTCAAAGAGCTGGCTGAATGGCATGGGTTTGACTACAACAAGGTGTTTATCCGGAACCAGAGGACACGCTGGGGGAGTTGTTCAACCAGCAATAACATCAATCTGAACATAAAGCTGGTGCTTCTTCCGGATGAACTGATCGATTATGTCATCCTTCACGAGCTTCTTCATACACGGATAAAAAACCACAGCCGCGGGTTCTGGGCAGATATGGACCGACTTTTAGGAACCCGAGCTAAAGAACTCGCCAAGCGGTTGAAAGAATATGGTCTGGGATTGTAGAAAAGATATTGGGGACAGTCCCCAATTTATGAATTAAGAATCTTTCCTTATGAGATTGCCGCGCTTCGCTCGCAATGACACGGACGTGGAATAGCTGCACTCTGTTCCCAATGACACTATGAAAAACTGGATTTTTAAATTCTATTTCTTGTCAAAGCGCAGGTTTCTGACGCGTCCCCCGCTTAAACGGAATCCTGTGACTTGATCTTCGCTATTCCGGGTGAACCGGACCTGCCTGAAAAACCACTGTCTTCCGAGAAACATGTCCTTTTTGGTTGGATTGAGTTGAATATCACTGTGGCGTTGGTGCTGGGCCGCGAGCTTTCCATCCTGAATGACCATTGAGTAATTCGTCCCGAGCTC
>CAYFVQ010000276.1:0-9399 GCA_964346585.1 uncultured Eubacteriales bacterium
TTGTCATCGCGAGCAAAGCGTGGCGATCTCATATTGTATCGCTATTTGCACGAGATTGCCGCTGTCGCTTCTCTCCTCGCAACGACGTCTACTTCGTTACAGCACAAGAGCGGTGGACGACCACGTCATCACGAGCAATCTGTTTGTGCGCGGCAACTTCAAGTAAAGCGTTGTCATTGCGAGTGACCGCAGGGAGTGTGGCAATCTCAACCTTTGCTTAAAATAAAATTGCCACATTCGCTACGCTCTTCGCAACAGAGTCTCCGGCAACCTCGACTCGTGAATAACACAGGGCTAAGCATATCCTGAATATTTATGTGTGAGTCAGGAGAGGTCGCGAATCCATGAAAGCTCGCTTTTTGTCATTCTTGGAGGAAGATATGGGCAAACACCTTGGCATCGCCCATCATATTATCGATTATGCAGTATTCGTTTGGTTGATGTGCGGTTTCGTCGACTTTTGACCAGCAGGCTGCTTCGAAATTAGCGTTTCGAAACATAGCGGCAACTGTTCCACCTCCGATTCCGGTCGCTTTTCCCTCCTTCCCGTAGATGTCTTTGATGGCTTTTTTTAAGGCCTGAACGACCGGTGCTTCCACAGAAGTCGGCGGGGCGGCCGATGCTATTTGGGCTTCTTCAATGATAACTTCAACATTAAATTCTTTTTCGATCTTCGTTGTCATTTTTTTTATGGCTCCGGTGACTTCTTCAACCGTGTATCCCGGCAAGATACGGCTGTCCATGTAGAACACGTCTTCTCCCGGGATGGTGTTGATGTTGGGAACATTCGGTTCTTTTTTCGTCGGTTCAAATGTCGAAATGGAAGGGTCAAAAAGAGGGTCTTTATCTGGAAAGATCTTATAGAGGTTATTCAGTTCGGTCACAAGAAAGGAGGCGGCCCTGAAGCTGTTGATCCCTTTTTCAGGAGTCGACCCGTGCGCCTGTTTGCCGAGTGTTTTAAACTTTAGCCAGAGAATGCTTTTCTCGGCCACCTCGATCATGGTTCCCTCTTCGTTTCCAGCATCTGGAACGATGATCAGGTCTTGTTTGCGGAAGGCGCTGCTATGGCTGAGGACATACTCAATTCCCTTCTTGTTGCCAGTCTCCTCGTCAGCCACCAAAACGATGCCTATGTCGTAATTGGGCTTTATGCCCTCCTCATGAAAGGCTTTAACCGCATACAGAGACGCCACCATATCCTGTTGGTTATCTTCCACTCCACGGCCGTAGATTTTCCCTTCTTCTACCCATGCTTTATAGGGATCTCCTCTCCACAGAGCCAGTTCTCCAGGAGGGACAATATCCATATGCGTCATGATCCATATAGTCTTGGAGGCGCTTTTTCCTTTGTAGAACGCGAGGATGTTCGGTCGATAACCTGCCGGCGCATCCAGGTCAGGAGCTTTGATGACTTCGATGGGGCCAAATCCATTTTTTTTCAAGAAATCGAGCAGAATCTCTGACTTTTGGGCTTCCCCTTCTCCTCCGCTTCCCGGCGCTATAGCAGGAGTGGCGCAGAGCTTGATCTGAAAATCAATCATCTCATCGCGAAAGCTGTCGATCTTATTTGCGATTTTTTCTTGTTCACTCATGGGGAGTCTCCTTTTATTTTGAGAATAATAGCACCGCTATGAGTTTTAAGCAATCTCCTAAAAGCCTTTTTGATTCTATTGTTTTGAAAGCTTCTTGATTTCAACTTTCATATTCGCTCAAGGACTTCATCCGTTGAAACCCTGTGTTCAATCTACGCTTCCCGAGGTTGGGAAAACATCCTGTAGCCAATAAAAGCATAATGCACTGCGGAGAGAAGCGTGAAAACAAGAGTGAGATAGTAGAACCAGAGGAGGAGAGGAGATGAAATCTGTCTGTAATTGAGCAGAAGAACGAGAAGAGGAACCATGACCTGGAGGACAGTGCATGTTTTTCCAAGAAGAGAGGGGAGAAAAGTTTTTTGTCCCTTCAGCATATAGAGGACTAAAGCGGCGGAGGCGATGAGTAAGTCCCGGCCGATTACGGAGATTGTCAGCCAGGGAGGGATGACATTTGGCGAGTTTAGCGCGGGGATACTGAGGATAATGAAAGAGGCTGTCATCAATAATTTGTCTGCGGCGGGGTCAAGATAAGCTCCGATTTTTGTTTTTTGACGCAGGAGCCGAGCCGCGAAACCATCCAAGACGTCCGTTAAGCCCGCAAAGAGAAAAACATAAAAGGCCTCAGCCGTTTTTCGATTGACCATCAAAACCAGGAAGACCGGAATCAGAAGGATTCTCAAAAGACTGATAACATTGGGCAGCTTCAGCCAATCGCTTTTCTTTTCTGCTTTCATCGAAGGGCTGTTTCTCTTTTCTTCCTCCATTTAAAAAAGCTTATTTGATCAGGGCCAGGAGGATATCCAGAAGCTTTATGGCTTCTTCCCCGGATACAGTTAGATCGGGCTGAAAAGCTCTATCCATCGTGAGTTCCATTAGGCCGAGGGACAGCATTTTGATAATTGATGGATAATAATAATTCTGAGGGGTCACATCTGAGATTCTGATTTTATCCGAAGGGATCTGCTGAATAAACTTGAATCCCTTTTTTTCTAGATAGTTGATGAAGTAAGAGAGGGTTTCCGCGATTTCTGCTCGATTCATGGTTTTTTTCGGCTGAAAGGTATGATTCGAATAGATGCCCATGATACGTAAAGAGGTTATTTGGAGAATAAATTTTGAGGCCCAAGAAGTGGATATGTCGATTATGATCGGAGGCGTATCCGTCGGTTCATCCACAATCCCCTTAAACTTGACGGCAAGGAGGGCCGCCATTTCTTCTCTAGTGAGGGCTTTAGAGGAAGGGATAGAGTCATACAGCCCAGGAAGTTCAAGAATGCCGAGCTGGCTTCTCAGGGTTTCGATCTGAATTTTAATTTCTTCATTTCCCGGCTCCATCTTAATCAATTGTTCATAGACAGCCAGGCTTTTGGTGGATTGTCCGGCCTGGAAAAGAGTTTCAGCATAATTTCTGAGTATGTCTTTGTTTTCCGGTTCCGCCGAGCTTGCGGCTTTTAGATGGACAAGAGCATTCTGGAGCTTGTTCTCCGTTTTATAGATTTCAGCAAGTCTGAGATGAGTGGCTGTGTGTTGAGGAGCATAATACAAGGCTTTCAACAAGGCAGCCTTGCCTTTTTTTAGGTCATCTGCCTCCAGGGCTGCTTGGGCTTCTGCCAAAACTTCTTCCAATTTTCTACTTCTTAGGGATTCGTACTGTTGATTCGCCCAGAGATTTTCTGGTTCTGTTTTAAGCACTTCTCTGAGAGCTGCGAAAGCCTTGTCTTCTTGTCCTGTTTTTTGATATATCTGAGCCAGACCGGAATAAGCGAGCGCTAGCTCTGGCTGACCCAGCAGAGCCTTTCGGAAGAATCGTTCAGCCGTTTGGAGTTTGTTCATCAGATAATTGACATAGCCTAAGCCAACGGAGTAAATCGGGCTCTCCATTCCAAGTTTTATGATTGTTTTTTCGGCCTTGCTTCCTCGGCCTTGCTTCAGGTCATCCCATGCCTCTTCGGCAAGTATTCTCTCGTCAAGTGACAGTTCAGATACGATTGAAGGAGGAAGATTTCCAATGTGGACAGATGCACTCGGGACTTTTGTTGTTGCACAGGACCAAAGCCATATCATAAGCAAAAAAATAAGTAATGTTTTTCTCACCAATTTTCTTCTCCTCTTTTTATATAAGGAAGATAATTGATTATTTTCTTAGGGTCGGCCATGATTTTCAATTCAGAATAATCTCCATTTTCTCTTCTTTTCAAGACAACAGTCCATCTCGAGAAGGATTCTACCAGATCTTTTTGAGATTTGGGGAAGCGCAGATAGAATAATTCCATGCCCTGAAACAGAACAGACCTGAGATGGCCTTTGAGGTCCAGGATCCCATCTCCTGTTTTTGCCGAAACATGGATGGAACGACCATCGGAGGACTGGTTTTTTTCGAGGAGTTCCGCTTTGTTCGGAAGCAAGTCGATTTTATTGAAAATATTAATGACCGGAATATCAGGAACTCCAATATCCGAGAGAGTCGCCTCTACCGCGGAGATCTGTCTTTCAAAAGTCGAGGAAGTGATATCTATCACATGAAGGATACAATCGGCTTCTTTGAGTTCTTCGAGAGTGGCTCTGAAGGAGGTGATGAGTTCCACTGGGATTTTTTTTATGAATCCGACCGTATCACTCAAAAAGAAGTGGAGCCCATCGGGAAAACTCACACGCCTCAGGATCGGGTCGAGAGTCGCGAATAGCTGGGGTGATGTGAACATTTTTTCTCGAGTGAGGCGGTTGAACAGGGTGGATTTTCCAGCATTCGTGTATCCTACAAGCGACACCACAGGAATGGGGCTTTTTTTTCGCCTTTTTCTTTGGGTGGCCCGTCTTTTTTGGATCTTCAGGATCTCATTCTTTATCTTAGAAATCCTGTCCTGGATTCTCCGTCTGTCTTCTTCAAGCTTTTTTTCTCCTGGGCCTCGAGTTCCGATGCCTCCGCCCAGGCGGGATAAAGCGGTTCCTTTCCCGAGCAGTCGAGGAAGGTAATAGTTGAGCTGCGCCAGCTCCACTTGGAGTTTTCCCTCTTTGCTCCTGGCTCTTTGGGCGAATATATCGAGAATCAACTGTGTTCGGTCTATGACTTTTGCCTGAACATCGTCCTCCAGGTTTTGCTGCTGGATAGGGCTGAGGTCGTTGTCAAAAATGATAAGTTCAGCCTCATTTTCTTCTTTGAGTTGGCTGATTTCTGAGACTTTTCCCTCTCCTATTAGGTATTTTGGACTGATATCCGGGCGGAACTGGAAGATTTCTTCGACGACTTCAGCTCCTGCGGCATGGGCTAGACCTCTGAGTTCCTCCATGGATTCTTCAGCTTCTGATTTTTCCTTCCTGTTTGTCGAGAGATGGATGAGGATGGCTTTTTCCATTTTTTTACTCAAGATTATTCTTAATGGTCTTCACAATTGACGAATAATCGTGCGGAGAGAACCATTCTATTCCCTTCATCTTCTTGAACCAAGTCATTTGCCTTTTTGCGTAGCGGCGTGTATCCCTCTTGGTGAGAGAGATCGCTTCTTCCAAGGAAATTTCTTTTCTGAAATACTGAAGAGCGTGTTTGTAGCCGAGGGCACGGAAGGGCGGAGAGCTCTCATCGATTCCTTTTTGGAGAAGATCTTCCACTTCTTTGATGAGACCCCTTTCGAACATCTTGTCTGTTCTTTGTTCTATCCTTCTGTAGAGTTCTTGTCTTTCTAATTTTAACCCAATTTTAATGATATTGAAATCTTCCGCAGAAGATTTGGTGAGGGAGAAATGTTCAGAAAATGGTTTTTTCGTCGAGTGATAGACTTCCAACGCCCGGATGATCCTGACTTTGTCGTTGCTGTGGATTTTTTGGCCGTAGACCGGATCGACTTCCATGAGTTTCGCTCTCAGGCTCTCTAGCCCCTTTTTCTGGGCTTCCTTTTCCAGTTTCTGGCGAATCTTAGGATCGCTCTTTCCTCCCGGAAAAAGGCCATCGATGAGAGCCTTCAGGTAGAGTCCGGTTCCTCCGACGATGAGAGGGAGCTTCTTTTTTTTTATGATCGTGGTTGCCGTCTCTAATGCGAGGGCGACAAAGTCGGCGGCTGTGAATTGAGTCGAAGAGTCAACGACGTCTAAGAGGTGATGGGGGATGCCTTCTCTTTTATCTGGAGGGATTTTATCAGTTCCGATATTAAAGTCTTTGTAAACCTGCATGGAATCACAGTTAATGATCTCACTCCCGAATTCTTTGGCGAGTTTTATGGCGGTGGCGCTTTTTCCGACCCCAGTGGGTCCAAGAATGACGATGAGATTTCTGGTTTTAGAGTGCAATTTTAATCAAAAGAAAAATCGCAAGGAGAGTAATAAAGATTAAAAGAGCGAGAATCTGTTTCCTTCTCATTTTTTTTCTCCTGCGAAAGGGATTTTTTCGAGGACTGCGGTTTCGTCTCTTTGAATGGATGAGCGGCAGGAGTTATTTCCTGATGGGATGGAAGAGAAATGATGAATGTGTGTCCTGCGAGATGAGTTTCTGGAAAGCCTTCCTTCTTCCATACCTATACTGTATTGGTGAAGGGACTCTCTGTCAAACGAAGCTAGGATTCATCCGCCAAATTGACCGCCCAGTGATCCTAAGCCGATATACAGGAGGCTCTTGAGAATCCAGAATCCGTAGGAGAGAAGGAGGGCTTTCTTTATGTCGATCTTAAAGACAGATGACAATCCTAAGGCGAGTATCCCAAAAAGCCAGATCTGGAAGAAATCGAACTGACTCAATACTCTAAAGCTTGTTGAGGTAACTTCCATCTTCGGGAAGAAGAGGGCGAGACTTGTCGTCGTCTGCATGACGGACTTCCGGGTGAGGATCAGGACAAGACGGACCGCATTCCCGAAGATATTGTGCACAATTCCTGCGTGGATGTAAACGGATAAGGTTTGCTTGTAATTGCCTTCAGTCGAGAACATTCGTCCAAACGCCAGAAGAATCAAAGGAGGAAGGAAAAAACCGATCAACGTAACGAAGAAAGGACCTATGATGGAGGTCACTAAGAAGTACCATGAGGGTGGATTTTCCAAGAACTCGAGCTGCTGCTGGTATCTTTCTTCTCCCAGTCTTTCCTGGAGCTCCACATTGCTTTTCAGGACTTGAAGCTGGTCCTGCTGGGCGTAAGGCATGATGATAAAGGAGAAGATCATTATGCAAACAAGAAGGACAATCGCGGTGTCGAGCCAGACAGGCTTTTCTGAAATCGCTTTGAGCGTGTCCTTGGGGCTGAAAAAGACTCCCTGCAAACGGTTAAAAAAGTTCATGTCTTATTCTCCTTTTCGTTCGTCCTTGATGATCCTTCCATCTTTGAGAAAAAGAATCCGTTGGGTCTGATCGGCAATGTCCCTATCGTGTGTGACTATGATGATCGTGTTTCCCTGCGAGTGGATTTTATGAAACAGGGAAAGAATTTCTTGGCCTGTTTTAGAATCCAGGTTTCCCGTCGGCTCATCTGCAAGAAGAATGGAAGGCTCGTTGACCAGGGCGCGGGCAATGGCGACTCTTTGCCTTTCTCCTCCTGAGAGCTCAGAAGGACGGTGGTTCATCCGGTCATTCATTTCCACCATCTCTAAGGCCCTTGATGTCTTCTCTTCTCGCTCTTTCTTCTTGGCCCCTCTGTAAATAAGAGGAATTTCTACGTTGTGGAATGCTGTGGCCCGGGGTAAGAGGTTGAAAACCTGAAAGACAAACCCGATCTCGGTATTGCGGATGTAGGCCAGTTCATTATCACTGAGAGTGCTGACCGGCTTTCCTTTGAGGGAATATTCTCCTTTTGTCGGGGTATCGAGACACCCGATGATATTCATCAATGTTGATTTTCCGGAACCGGAAGGACCCATGATGGCCACAAATTCATTCTGGGAAATGTTGAACGTGGCTTCGCAGAGTGCCTTGACTTCCTGTTTTCCTAATTGGTAAATTTTCCAGAGGTTTTCCGCGGAGATTACGATGTTGTTTTCACTCATCATGATTCTTCTTCCTCTTTTTCTTCCTGTTTGATGAGCGTGTCATCTTTAAGCTGCCGGAGGGCGCTGTAGGGACCGACAACGATTTCCTGTTCTTCTTCCAAACCGGTTATGATTTCGATCATCATCTCTCCCATGATTCCTTTTTCCACTGGGATGAATTTCACTCGGCTGTTTTCGACGATATAAACCCCTTCTTCCTGTTCATCATTTTTATTGTTATCTTCTTCCTTTTCTCTGAGAACAAGAGCGGATATCGGTACAGCCAGGACATCTTGTTTTTCGGCTGTGATGATATCTGCTGAAGCGGAAAGGCCGGGCTTGAGGCTCTTTGGGGGATTTTCGAGAGTGATAATGACCTTAAAATCCTTGGATTCCTGGGCAGTCGTTGTTTGTTGAAGGGCGGAACTTCCGATTTCGGTCACTTTGCCTTCAATGGTCTGGTCAGGCAGGGCATCCACTCTCACTTCCGCTCGATGTCCGATTTCAACTCCGATGACGTCTGTTTCATCGACTTCCACTTCCACTTCCATCACAGAAAGGTCAGCGATAGTCATTAGGATGGTTCCAGGATTGTTCATCGTGCCGATCATGGCGATCTCTCCTTCTTCCACGCGCAGGCTGGTGATTATTCCGTCAATCGGGGAGTTGTAGACGGTTTTGCTCAGCGTGTCCAGAGTACTCTCGAGAGAGGCCCGAGCTTGATCGATCTGGAAAAGGATAGCCTGATGTTGAGCTTTGGAGATTTCGTACTGTGCATTGGCTGATTCCAGCAGCTCTTCAGAAATGAGTTTTTCATCGTAGAGCTTTTTCTGCCTTTCGTAATATCTTTCGTCTTTTTTCAAGGTCGCCTCAGCCCTTATGAGATCGGCTCTATAAGAGGAGATGAGGGCGCGGTCACGGTCAGCCATGGCTTCGTACTGAGTTGAATCGAGCTTCAGGAGGAAATCATTTTCTTTGACTCTTTGTCCTTCTTCCACACCTATCTTGACGATTCTTCCCGCCACATGGGCGCTTATGTTCACGTTCTTTTTAGGCTTGATCTCACCTGAAGCGGATGTGATGGATGTCAGGTTCTCTTTTTTTACTTTTTCCACTGTCACTTTAATGGATTTTTCCCGTTGAGACTGGAGGTTGAAGATTATGAGGATGGCGATGAACGCAATGACGCCGAAGATAATAATCGCCTTTTTTCTTCTTTTAAAGAAACTCTTTTTTTCATTCATTTCTTGTCCCTCTATAGGTGTGTTATCTTATTATACTACGGGAAAAAAGGCAAAAGGTTCATATGGTTCATATGGGGACGTTCCCTTATAGGAAAATGGGGTCAGGCCTTAGTAACTTCAGTAATTTCATTTAAAAGGAACTGGATGATTCATTTGAATTCAAATTACTGAAGTTACTAAGGCCTGACCCCGATATTAAAATAAAGTGGCAGCTTGGGGAACGTCCCCTTATATGATAATATGGAGGCGCGAATGGATACGAATATCTACTTCCGGGAGTCTAGAGAGGCGGCTCTGAAAGCCGGGCGGATGCTCAAAGAGAGTATCGATCAATCCAGTGAAATATTTTATAAAGGCATTGTTGACCTTGTGACCAATTTTGACACTCAAGCGCAGAGGATGATCTTCGATCATCTCTCGTCTCGTTTCCCTGATCATGATTATCTCGCAGAGGAAGGATTAAGTCAGAAGAGGGGAGCAGAATTTCGGTGGATCATTGATCCTCTTGATGGCACGACTAATTTTGCCCATAGCTTTCCAGTATTCACTGTGTCAATAGCTCTGGAAAAAAAGGGAGAAGTCATCCTGGGTTTGGTGTATGACCCCATGAGAGAAGAAAT
>CAYFVQ010000277.1:0-5833 GCA_964346585.1 uncultured Eubacteriales bacterium
CCAGGCCGGGTTCAAGCCTCAGATGAGCGAGGAAAAAGTCATGGCTCTCTCGCGGTTCATGGTTCTGGTGATCATGACATTTGCTCTTGTTTTTGCTATTTTCTTTCCGAATGAGTTGGTCCCTCTCCTGATATTTGGCTACAATGGTGTCAGCCAGTTTTTTCCCGGGGTTGTTTTGGGGCTGTTCTGGAAACGTGTCACAAAACAGGGAGTTGTTTATGGATTGATTGCGGGAGTGACCGTGGTCCTCATCCTCATCTTGAGCAAAAACGATCCCATCTTAGGAATGAATGCGGGATTTGTCGGCCTTGTGGTGAATTCATTCATCACCGTAATAGTCAGCCTCATGACCAAACCGTCAGAAGGAGGGTTTAAATGATTGATGAACTGAAAAAAGATGTGGAAAAATTAACCAATAAAATAATCGAAAGGCGCCGCGATTTTCACCGTCATCCGGAAATCGCTTATGAGGAGGAGCGAACATCTTCTGTTATTCGGAAGTTTTTAGAGAGTCTGGGCCTTCCTGTTTCTACTTTCGCCAAAACGGGGTTGAGAGGAGTCCTTGAAGGCCAACCCGGAGGAAAAACAGTAGCCCTGCGGGCAGATATTGATGCACTTCCTCTTAAAGAGGAAGGGAAAAAGGAATACATATCGGAGAATCCTGAGGCGGCCCATGCCTGCGGTCATGACGGTCATATGGCTATCCTGATGGGAACGGCAGAGCTTCTCTCTCAAAGAAAAAACAAGTTCCAGGGAAATGTCGTCTTTCTCTTTCAACCGTCAGAAGAGAGGATCCCAGGAGGAGCCAAAAAGATGATCGAGGAGGGTGCTTTAGAAGGAGTGGACGGCATATTCGGACTCCATCTCTGGCAGCCTCTTCCGACCGGCTCCGTCGGGATTGTGAAGGGAGCGATGATGGCCCAGCCCGATGCGTTCTCGATCACGGTCAAGGGAAAAGGTGGACACGGTTCCATGCCACACACGACAGTGGACCCCATCCTTGTGGCCTCTCATCTTGTGGTGAATATCCAGAGTATTGTCAGCCGCAACGTGGACCCGCTTAAACCGGTTGTGGTTTCCTTCGGGACCGTGAAAGGCGGAACCATATATAATATCATTCCTGGCGAAGTGTCTTTGACCGGAACGGTCAGGACCTTTGACCCGTCCATTCAGTCTTTAGCGGAGGAACGCCTGAAGGGGATCGTTGAAGAGACCTGTAAAACTTTCGGCGCTACGGCTGAATTTGAGTATGAAAAGGGCTATCCGCCTCTTGTCAACCAGGAAGCCATGGTCGATTTTGTACTCGAAGTGACACGAAAAACGTTGGGAAAAGACAGGATTCAAACGATTGACCCGGTTATGGGAGGTGAAGATTTTGCCTATTTTCTCCAGAAAGTTCCCGGCGCCTTTTTATTCTTTGGCATGGGAGACGGAATGGAATTTCCCCATCACCATCCTGCCTTTGACCTGGATGAGAAAGCTTTACCCCAGGCAACACTCCTGATGACGAGTTTGGCACTGGAGTATCTGGCGGATAAGGAGTGAAAGGATCGGAAGCCGCATTTTTCGGATTAAACAACTGTGAGAATAAATAATAATATTAAAAAGTCTTTAAGAGAGATATTGAATCCCCTGCTACAAAATAAAGAGAAATGAATTTTTTCCTCGTATTGGCTGTGGCTTTTGCGCTGGCGATGGATGCCTTTGCGGTTTCTGTGGGAATCAGTTTACGGCCTGAAGGGCTATCAAATAAACAAACTTTCAGAATGGCTTTTCATTTTGGCTTATTTCAGTTCATGATGCCTCTGCTCGGCTGGCAGGCCACGCGAAGCATCCTCCTTGCCTTAATAGAGCCCTTTGACCATTGGGTTGCCTTCGGTTTACTTCTCATCATCGGAGCAAAAATGATCTTTGAGTTCTTTCGAACGGGGACAGAAACTCAAAGTGAACAAACAGACCCGACAAAAGGCTTTTCCCTTGTGATGCTGTCTGTGGCGACGAGTATCGATGCTCTTGCTGTGGGGATGAGTCTCGCGGCTCTCCAGGTGAATATTCTCTATCCGGCTGTTGTTATCGGAGTCGTTGCTTTTGGGATGACTCTTTTGGGGACGAAGATTGGGCCGCTTATCGGCCGGTTGGTTGGCAGAGCTGCGGAATTATTGGGAGGATTGATCCTTATTCTGATCGGAGTCAAAATTCTTTTGGAGCATTTGTAGGGCCAGGAATTTGTTTTGATTCAGATGTTATTCTGTTTCAAATCAATAATGCTCTGATCTCCAAACCAGGCTCTCTCCGGTCATTTCACCCTTCTAATATTCCAGCACACCGGTGTGCATGATCAGTTTCCACTCGGGGCCGATCTTTGTGTAGACTTTACACACCCTTCCTTTCCAGTGATTTTTTTCTCCCTTTGAATCCAGCCAAAGTGTGTCAATATCCACAACGGCGAATGCACCATCGCCTTCTTCAGAAACCACGATTTTCCTGATTTCTCTCTTGTTATGAGCAAGGGTGTGAGTGTCAAAGAGTTCCTGCCAGCCTCTTTTCCACCTCTCGTAGTCGAACCTCCCTTGCTCAAGAATCCAATCCATCGGGTCATGCGCTCTTGAATGGGGTGGCCAGGGCCAGACCATATCCGGATGAAAGATGGTCAGGAGCAGCTCAACATCCTGCGTATCCCATGCTTTCGTTTCTCTGTTTACGATTTCCTCGATTTCTCTTTGGATTCTATCCAATCGTGCCTCCCTTCTTTTTCGATAGATATAACTCAATTAAAGAAGTGAAAATACAAGAACATTTGCAGTTTTACCAGAATTTATGTGTTTTTAATCTAACTCTTTTTCCTAGTCGAAGCAACTGCTTTAGGAGGAATCGGAAGAAATGTCAGTTTGAACAAGATTGTGCGGTAATAACCTTTGTCTGATGACGTCTCTAGGAAGTTGTGAGGTAGGATCTCTGTAAAAACAATCAAAGCTAAAAGAGCAGGTGTAAACCGCCGTAGACAGAGAAACCAGGCACTCCATAGCCTTTGATTAATTCATATTTTTCATTCAGGATGTTATCCATCCTCAAAGAGACTTGAATCTGCCGGTTGATGTCATAAGAGATGACTGAGTTGAGCAACGTGTAATCATCCAGTGTGATGGGATCTGCTGGCCAGGTGGAGAAATCCAGGTCTTCCCTCTCTCCGATGTGGATCAGAGAAAGACGGATATTTCCCTTTCTCAGGAATGGATAGAGGATGGATGCGGAAAATTTATCCTTTGGTCTACGGAGAAGAGGGTTATCTGCGTCCAGGTCTCTGGCTTCGGCTCGAGTGTAGGAGACGTTCAGGATTAATCCTGATCGAGAATGAAACTGAGTGAACAGCTCTATTCCTTTGGATTCAGCGTCTCCCAAGTTCGTGTATCCTTGAAGGGAATCAAACTGGATGAGGTTTGTGTAGTCATTTTTAAAGTACGTGGCACTGAGCAGGATTTGTCCTTCCAGAAAATATTGTTCAACTCCGATATCCCAGCCTGTGGATTTTTCAGGTTTCAGGCTTTCATTCCCGATGGGTCCCATAAAGGTCGCTGGTGCATAAAGCTGGTAGAGGGAGGGGGATTTGAAAGCCGTGCCGAGGGTGGCTTTCAATTTGGTTTGAGTCCCCTTAATGAGATAGGCGGGTGCGAGGCGAAACGTGATGGACGTTCCAAACTGAGTGTGATTATCCAGACGAATCCCTGCGGTCGAGAAAAATCTTGAGCCGAGGTCAATCTGATCCTGAATATAGAATCCTGTGATGTGGGCCCGCTGCTGGGGGAAGATACTTGAATAAGGACCCCAGATTCCATCCGAATAGTATTCTGATTCTCCGCGTTCCTGCTGGTGGTCGATCCCAACAGTCAGCGTGTTTGTCTCATGAAGAAAGAAGTTGTTCTGCCAGTCGACCTTAAACAGTGTGCTCTTGAAAAAGCCCTCTTCAGAATCGATAGGATGAGTAGAGTCTGTTGGGTTTTCGTGTGTTCGGTCGTAATCCACGAGAGAGAGGCCCAATTTTTGTTCCCAGCGATTACCCATCAAGAGAGTGCGGAATTCTCCTTTGAGGAAAAAAGCGTTATTCTTCTGCTCGTTATTCGGATCATCCCCATAATCTCCTCCGAAGTTGTCAACATCGATCCGAGCCTTCACTGTCCTTAGGATGAAGTCCAATTCGAAGTTATTGTTGAAACGGTATCCGAATCTTCCGGATAAAGAGAGATTCTGGTAGCCATCCTTTTCTTTGTTGCCTTGATACTCTGAGCTGGCGGATGAGAATCCTGAGCTGCGGAAATAATTGACTCCGAACGAATAATGGAGTTTATCCGTGCTTCCGTTCAATCCTGCAGTGTTGATGAATGTCCCGTAGGAGCCGCCTGCGCTGGATAAAGAAAGCTTGGGTTCACCCTGGCCTTTTTTAGTGATGATATTCACCACTCCACTCAATGCGTCCGAACCGTAAAGAGTGCTCTGCGGACCACGGAGAATCTCGATGCGTTCTATGCTGTCCAGCATGAAATGGGCCAAGTCAAAGGCACGTGCTGGAGAGATAGGGTCGTTCAACTCGACGCCGTCCATCAGAAATAGAGTGTGTTCCGAATTCGCTCCACGAATAAACGTTGAGGCCGCGCCTCCGGCTGAGCCATTTTGAATAATTGTCAGTCCCAGAATCTCTTCGAGGGCTTCGAGAACTGTGGTTTTTTTCATCCGCTCCAGCTCCTCTCTTGAAATCACAGTCACAGAACTGGCAATCTCTTGAGTCGGGGTTTCGATTCGTGTGGCTGTAACGACTATCTGGTGTTGAAGAGGAGGAATCTGCTTTTTCTTTTCGCTGTTTTCTTGCGAGAAAAGGGGGGAGAAGAGGAACGCCACGGCGAGGGCCATGCAAAGAGCTTTTTTTGTCATCTTCTTATCTCCTGTCTCTTTTCTGCCCCCGCCTCTTCATGCCTGAAGTCCAATATTAGACTTCTGCCAACTCTGAATCTTCAAGGGAAGTGAGTAAAAAAAAGCAACCCGACCTTCCACCCGAAGATGGGTTTCATGTGTTTAAAGGAGGTTTCCTGACTCTCGGATCAACCTTATTCCAGGCCTTCCCGTCCTTCAGGAAGGACAGTGGCATGATCTGGAATTCGTACCCGATTACAGTAGCGGGGGCTGTGTCCGGATCTCACGGACTTCCCTTTCCTTCAAACCTGAAACTCGATTGTCAAAGAAAATCAAACTCTGCTCTCTCATTTAAGGACATGATCTCTTGCTTGTCAAGCGATTTCTCTATGAGTGCTTTTGAATAATATTCTGAGAAAGAAGAGAGAATGAGAGAACGAGTTATGAAAGATTAATCCTTGGTCTCAATCAACTAGCCTGAATTATTCATAAAATATGCCGACACTATACATTATTTTCAATGATATGAGCTCTTTAGGTAGATTTTTCTCACGATCAAGATTCGAATATTCTTTCATGTTCATTCATTCACAATATGTCGGCATTTTTTACCTTTCAGGCGAGTCGATCTCACTGCATCTGCTTTGTTGCGGCCCAATCGCGGTGGACGACCACAGCTTCATGGGCCGACGCCTCGCATCTACAGCAACCTCGGTTCGTGAATAATCCAGACTATTGAGCGAGGACCTTTGTTTTTAATGGAAACAGAAAAGTGAGCGATCAGAAATTCGAAAAGGAGGGGCGAGGCTGCCATTTTCTTTCAAGAAAATGGCAGCCTGCTGAAGGGGATAAATCAATAGATAAGGGGATTTATTCGAAACTCCCAGTAAAAAGGAGGGGTAAAAAGGAGGGTTTTAATGTTGCCTTGCGC
>CAYFVQ010000278.1:0-10494 GCA_964346585.1 uncultured Eubacteriales bacterium
CACGGCATTTCCCAGCGGGAGCGAGAAATCGCTGGACTTCTGATGCAGGGAAAGAGCAATAAAGAAATCGCGGATTCACTGTATATTGCCCCGAATACCGTGAAGAATCACATCCACAGTCTCTTCCAGAAGCTGCAGGTCAGAAGCAGATTTCAGTTGATGAACTATTTTCTTAAAAACCAACAGAAGCCGTAAGAATTCCCGGCTTATGAGGCTAACACCTAAACGTAGAAAGCCCCCCTCTGTTCAATCACCCTCACTCATAAATCCATATTCCCCATATTAAACACAAAACTAGAGTAAGCTCCTTATTCTACTTTATTCATTTTCCATGAAGGCTTTGGCTCTTAATTCATCGATAATCCTGGCATCCATCCAATAATAACCGTCAAGATTCCTATTGACGATAAACAGGTACTTCCCATCAAAAGTCACTCTGCCCCGTCCTGGAAGATTACCTTGATGCAGCTTGTTCCCCATATAGATAGCCTTGCTCCACCGTCCATCCGGTTTATGAAAACTTATAAAAAGTTCATACTGAAAATCGCCTTTGCGTCTATTCGAACTGAAAATAATGAATTCCCTGTCTTTGCATGAATCTACATAATCGGAATTGAACAGGTCACCAAGACTTTCCGGCTTCGTGTATCTACCATTCACAAATGCCGATTTAACAATTCCTTTCCCCGAAACAATGTAATACAGGGTTCCGTCTCCTGTCACAAAGGGAGATGTTTCAAATGCTTTATCTGTATTTACTTTGTTGCCAAGATACTTTGGTTTGCTCCACCCTTTTCCTTTCCTCTCCACATACCATAAGTTAGAATCTCGTTGGTCAGCGTTGTCTTGAAGCGGCCGGTCAGATCGGAAAAACAGCATTTTCCCGTCTGGGGAGAATGCCGGCGCTCCCGACGGAAAATCAGAAAATGATGCCATTCGCGGAGGAGTCCATCTTCCGTTTTCCTCTCTCATAAACCATATTTTACACATATTCATCCTTCCCGGTATAAAGGGTGCTTCCCAGTATAATTCCTTGCCGTCAGGAGAGAATGCAGGTACAGTGTGAGTTCCGTAAACATCCGAAAACAGTTCCGGGGCAAATGCCTCTAGTGTATCTCCGGGCCTTTTCATGCCCAGATATTTGCCTTTGTATAAGGGGAATTCTCTTTTTGATTCCTTTGCCCCTCTAGATTTCAACAATTCTACTATATGCTTATTTCCTGATGCCTCGGCAAAATGAAGAGGTGTTCCTCCGTCTGTACTCTTTACATTTAAATCAGCCCCTTTTTGGACCATGAATTCAACTATCTCCTGATTGCCGGAAACAGCAGCAATATGTAAGGGAGTTAAATTTCCTTTTTTTACCACGTTTACATTCAATCCTTTATCAATTAAAAAACCCACCATCTCTTTCTTGCCGGACAGGATAGCAATGTGTAGATAGGTTGTATCTTGAAGGGTTCTAGAGAAAATGTCTGCCCCATTTTCAATTAACACGGCAACCGTTGACACATTCCCGTATCTGACGGCAAAGTTAAGTGGAGTGGAATGACCAGCGGTCTCTTCGTCGATATTTGCACCTTTGGAAATGAGATAGTGAGCGATGTCCTTTTTCCCAAGATAGGCAGCGAAGTGCAGCGGTTTCAAGCCAAAACTTAATTCTTTATCTAATAATCCTGGGTTTTTTTTCAGTAGTGATTCGACTGATTCAACGTCCCCGTTTCTTATAGCTTCCTCAAAACTTTGAGCATGTAGAAAATTTACAATAAATATTAAAACCAAAACAAAACAGGAATATCGCTTTTTAATCATGACTGCCTCCTTAGATTTTTTATTGGATTAAATGCCACAATCGTCTAACATCAAAAATTAAAAATTCTCGCTAATAAAATAGGAGGTGATTCCTTTTGAATCAATGAGAAGAAGGTTTAGAATTTTTAGGACTTTGTTCCTATTTCCCGCGTATTTAGAAGTTTTTAGAGAAAATATATTTCAAATAAGGGAGTTCAATTATTTTTTTATCTATTGCATACTATAAGAAAATCATGATACACGTTTTTCTTGCATTATTCTTTATTATCCTGATTGTTGGGGCCATCGCCGGATCTTACGTGCATCATGTTCGAAAGATTTTTCAATTAAATTTTCTCAAGTTCTATGTGCTCTTTATATTGTTCTGGAATCTCTCTTTATTAGACTACTTGCTTTTTGGTTATGCCAAGGTTGGTTTATTCGATGCGGGAAATATTTTGAGATGGCCGCCTTATTTTCTCTCAATAATCGGCTCCCTTCGTTGTCTTTCGATCTTCGGGATATCCTGGTCGTTTGTTTGTGTTCTGCACGGGCTGGAAAACAGATCCTTATCTCCTGCACTGAAAACATTTTTTGCCATAGCTTTAATTATTGTATCATTTATACTCGGGGCGAGTGTCACTCTCTATCTCGTTAAAAACGATATAAGCTGGCTGATGACTATTCGAGATTTGATATTTCAGATCTCTCTTTTTGTTCTTGCAGTACTTTTATTTTTTTTCCTAATAAAAAACAGATCTACTCCAGTGGCAGCAATAAGGAGAAGAAATTCGTGGTTCGCTCTGTTTTATCTGACCGTCTATTGTTTTCTCTTCATCATCTTCAGATTTTCTGTGCTCAATACCCCAGTAACGTTTCTGATAGATTTTATCTATCTGTCAATAAACATATTTCCTATCATTTGGCTTAAAAAGTCCTCAGGAATTTTTCAATTATCGATGCCGGTTTCTGAAGGATTTGAAAAGAGTCTCTTTGCTATTTCAAGAGATTATGACCTTTCAAAGAGGGAGATTCAAATTATCGAGCTTATTCTTCAAGGAAAGTCCAATAAGGAAATTAGTGAGACCTTATTCATCTCTTTAAATACTGTCAAGAATCACATTTATAATTTATACCAGAAAATGCGAATAAAAAATCGCGGACAGCTAATGGTCCTCCTCTTCAATGAAGCGTCCAAAAGTAGTTGATTCCCGTCATAAATCTTCCTTCTGAAAAACATCGGATTTTTTTCTGTCGAGTAAATGCACGATCCGGCCTCTGCTGTCTTTGAAGCGGATGTTCTTCGATGAGATAGAAGTTAAGGTTTATTAAATGATTTGTGTGTTCAATACGGGGAATATGGGAGGAAGTATGGGGATGATGAGTCAGATAATCTGATCAATATCTCAAATATGATATCAATACTTCAATTCACTGCGCGTAAAATATAATTATTCATGATGTCACGGATAAAGAACGGACGATATCCCCCATAATCGCCTGCGGTAAAGACGACGATCATTTCCAATTTGGGTAAAATGATAATAAACTGTCCCCCAAACCCAGCGGCAACGATCCCCTCGGTTTTATTTTTTTCAAAAGATCCGATCCACCATTGATATCCATAACCGGAAGAAAACTCCCTCCATGGGCCGGTATTCTTTATACGAATAGAAGGACTCAATGAACGTCTTATCCACTCCTGGGAAATGACTTGCTTTGAATTCCAGATGCCTTTCTGTAAATACAACTGTCCGAATTTTGCCATATCCCGGGGCCTTAAGAATAGAGTTGAAGATGCAAAGAATGTGTCTTCTGCATTCGGCAAATTAAGCATTTGGAATGAAGTAATGCCGAGGGGAGTGAAAAGATAGGCCCTGGCGAAATCAGCCAGATCCATTCCTGAAGCCCTCTTGACGATCTCACCCAGAAGGACTGTGGTGCCGCTGTTATAAGAGAATTCTTTACCGGGTGATGCAAAAGGCTTTAATCCCAGAACATATCTTACGGGATCATATGCTTCTAATAGTTGATTTATATTATTTCTGTCATTGTTATAGGGAGCTGATTCGCTCCATGGAATGCCCGAAGACATCGCTAGCATGTGCTCGAGAGTGATATCATTTTTGTCACCATCATTCAATTCAGAATACGCGGGGAAAAATGAAAAGAGTTTTTCGTCCATGCCTTTTATCAATCCTTTATCGATGGCAATTCCCACCAGCGCGGAAGTGATACTCTTTGTGACAGACGCTTGAAAATGCAATGTGTTCCGGTCAAACTGGAATTCTTTGAGCACCAATTCACCGCCCAATGAAACACTTTTCAATGTTTCATTTCTAACGTCGAGATCAACGCCATTAAAATATTCTTCGAAAACGAGTTTGTTGTCTTTTACGATGATGATGCTGTGCAAATCATGCTCGTTCTTTTTCAAAAGATTATTCATCATGTTGACGAGAGGATCGATTTCAATGCCCACATCGGCTAATGAGCCGGTCTGCCATCTGTCATCCCCTTTTGTGGGCACTTGGTAGACATATTCCGTCCTATCTGATTGATTACGAAGCTTTCTCAAAGCCCTGTGCGCGCCTTTGAATAAATTGTTAAATCGAATTGTATTTCGGGGATTCATTGCCAGAGCTTTTTCATAGTATTGTATGGCTAGCGAATTATCCCCGTTTCTCATATGGGCTTCCGCCAAACTATCCCAAGCATTGGGAGAATCAGGAAATTCGACTGTATTTTTTTTCAGAATTTCAATCGCCTTAAGTGTGTTGCCGTCTCTTAGATAAATATACCCCAAGCTATTAAACATGAATTCTATCCTTTCCAACGAAACCGAGGGATTTCTCTGTTCCTTTGCCAGTTTGAGCATATGCAAATAACTTGCATAGACTTTTTCGTAATCCTTTTCCTCTCTATAAATTTGAGCCCACGCACGATGTCCCTGCAGGGGATCACGGGCCATTATCTCATCAGCTTGTTCCTTGGCCTTTTTTTTGCTGCCTCCCATAATGCCCGGGGCACGGTGATAGAATATAAACAGAGTGAATCGAGCAGGCACGGATTCACGGTCCAATTCAACAGCCCTTAGAGCGGCATTTTTCATCTTGCTCGCATAGCTGGCTTTTTTTAATAGACCGGATGTCGATGCACACTCCCCATAGGCTTCAGCCAATAAGTTATAATATTCTGAATTGTCATCTTTAAATTCCACCAATTTCTCTAAATATTCCACTGACGCCTCATAATCTCCCTGAATAAAACAAATGCGTCCCAAATGATACAGCGCTTCACTATCCTCGGGATGATCATTCACATATTTTTTTAATGCATACTTGGCCTCAGTATAATTGCCTTCATTAAAAAGGCGAACGCCCAGATCAAGATTATTTTGTGCATTGAGATTTGATACTACAAACAGCAGGCAAATGATGCATACCCATTGTCCACTCTTTTTCAATTTTTCTCTTACCATTTTTTCCTCTTCAGAATTTTTAAAATTTCTTATTACAGTTAAATTTCTTTTTTAATCTATATTTTTCATCTCCTTGTTAAAATTTTTTCTTCACGTAAGCTTTTCCCGACTAATCGGGAGATGAACCTCAAAGGTTACTGCTCATTTATACAAAGAAAAAATCATTTTTGATACACGACATAAGTATTGTTTTTAAAAATCATACTTTAGTCTGAGTTCTGATATTCAAAGACTTATCTAGTCACGTTAAATCACTTGCATAAATATTCATCATATCAATCTCGTCATTATAATCCTCTATCTTATTACATAATAACAAGTTAGAGGAAATTTATAATATGAGAAGTTTCATGGTCTCCTCATATATATTTTTCTTATTTTAGGACGCAATATTATTACTAAAGATGTGGTAATTCTAGAAAGGTTGCTTAAAGCTCAATAATAATATTTAAACATCAAAGCTGGTGTAGGAGAAAGCTTTATTTTAACTTCCAAACCAGCCAGTTTAAGACAGAAAAACAGCACTCTATCCTTCGTCGACGAATCCGACCGCTCATCCATTCAGCCGCCTCTTAATAGAAAAGGAATGGCAAGGCAATTACACATAAGATTACTCTAATAAGATAATGACCACGAAGTTCGCTATGAAGAAAGAGGGTATCAAATTCTCCAATCTAAATCTTCTGAATATTTAAAGGGAGGAAAAAGATGTCGACCAAAAAAACTTTGCCCATAGGGCTTCTCATCATTTTTATTACCGGAATTTCATTCCCGGCTGTTTCGTATTCCAGCCAAGATTGGGTGGCCGCAAGTGACGCCCACACACAGTTCCTTCTCGATAAACTGGGGCAATATGGTCCCGAGACTATCAGCTATATAGGTGGTAAAGGCCTGGACGAGCTAATAACACAGCTCTCCAAGGAGTTCGACATGAAAGCCATCCAGGCGCTGAATAATCTCCTGACCGAAATGGAAACACGGCTCAAAGCGGAAAAGCATCCCCGAGTGAGGCAGGACCTGGATATTTTGATAGATTTCCTGAAGCAAAATCTCGAAGAGAACATCCTCAGCGAACGTCTTCTTCTACCCTATACGGATCCTATCGAATTGATTTTTCTTGGCCTCAACTCCCTACTCGACGACCAGGTGGCAGAATCGCGACGGCCTGCGGCCCTGGTCCGGCTTAGACGCTACACAGGATTAGAACCGGGCTGGACATCGATCCTGAAGCAGGCTAAAGACAGATTGAGAGATAGCATGAAGAACAAGGAACTGCTTGGACCGTTCCGAGGTGAAGTTGAACTCGACCTGAAGTTAGCGCCTCGTTATATCGCCGGCATATCCGCTCTGCTCGAAAAATACAAACTCACCGGAGGAGCTAAAGCCCTGTCTGCACTGAAGAAACAGCTCAAGGACTGGGAAGTCTTTGTCCGCCAGGAAATTCTGCCCCGCTCGCGAGATGACTTCCGTCTTCCCTATGATCTGTACCGCCTTAAGCTGAAACAACACGGGATCGATATGCCGCTCGAAGAGCTCGTCAGCCGCAGCCAGGCGGCCTTCAGGGAGATCCAGAACGAGATGCGTGTCATCGCTTCGATCATCGCGGAAAAGCGAGGTTGGCCAACGCACGACTATCGCCAAATAATCCGCGAGCTCAAGAAGGAACTACTGGAGCCTGAGAAGGCAGTGGCTCGTTATCGTGAGCGTATTGACTACTTGGCCCGTATTGCCAGAGAGGAAAAGATTGTGACTTTTCCTGCCCGTGACCTGATCATACGCCTGGCTACTGAGGCCGAAAGCTCACATATCCCGGGTCCGTCCATGAGTATGCCGCGGATGATCGGAAATACCGGGGAGATGGGTGAATTCGTCATTGCCCTGGGAAGAAGCGACGGACCGAAAATGGATGACTTCACCCATGAGTCTGCGACATGGACGCTGGCTGCTCACGAAGGTCGTCCGGGACATGATCTTCAGATCACTATGGCCCTTGAGATCGGCGTTTCCAAGGCGCGTGCATTGTTCGGACTGAACACGGCAACCGTGGAAGGCTGGGCGTTGTACATCGAGGCGGAGATGAAACCCTACCTGCCTCTCGAGGGTCAACTCTTTTCATTGCAGTACCGGCTCATGCGGGCAGCGCGCGGATTTCTCGACCCTGGACTTCAAATGGGCGACATTTCTCCTGAAACGGCACTTCGCGTACTCACCCATGATGTTGTTCTCTCGGAGCCTCTGGCACAACTGGAGCTTGAACGCTATACGGACAGAGTTCCTGGACAAGCCCCCGCCTATTTCTGCGGGTATACGCGCATGATGGATCTGCGGGCTGAAATGCAGCGTCGGTTGGGAGAGAAGTTCGATCAATTGAAATACCATGACTCCTTAATGAGTATTGGCCCCGTACCAATATCGCTGGTGCGGCGGACTCTATTGGAAGACCTAGTTCCCGCAATGCTCAAGTAAGAATAGGAGGTACTGAGCTCGTTCAATAGTCTATTCTGCTTTCAGTTCCCACAGAATATTGACAATCATCCATTTCCCGTCGAATTTCGCCAGGTGCAGATAGTCAACAAACTGAGCGGATATGGCTTTAACTGAGGCGGTGTTCTTGTAGATGTCTAAGATAATCACCTCATTTTTGAGCTTCTCTCTGGGAAAGCTTTTTCCACCCCCTTGTTTGACATAACCGATCATCATTTCCGCATTGAGGTGGGGGGTGGCCATCTCTCCCGTGTTGGGATGGATAAGGATTCCTCTTTTAGTGAAAAATTCAGGATGAAGCGCTCTCTCCATCCGCTCCGCATCTCCGTCGTACCAGCCTTCAAGATAATCCAGAGTTGCATTTTTGATGGCTGCTTTTTCGTTTTCTATATCGCTATCACCCAAAACGAAAATTGAAAAAATGAGAATAATCAAAATGATGAAAAGTAGAATGATTTTTTTCATATCAATTCTCCTTCCAAACGAGCGTTTACACTTCACTTTAAAAATAACGTTGGAACTAGGCTATTGAAATAGGAAATAGGGACTATTTTTCAAAATAGGAAGGTCTTACTATTGAGAAAAGCAAAAATTGAGTCAGCGGGAAGTTTCTTCTACTTCGGATTCCAATTCATCCTGTACCTTTTTACGTATTGAAATCCGTTTTCATCTTCCTCGATTGTATAAAATTTATTTTTCTTTATCACAAATGGACGCACTTTAAGGGGGGCTTTAAGGATATATTTACCTTCGGCATCAAAGATATCGTAATAAAATCCTTCCCAGTCCGGCGTTCTTTCATATGTCCAAACATAAACCCGGCCTTCATCATCAGAAAACATCGCGTAAAAGGGAGGAAAATGTTTAGGAATATACAAGTTTTTTTTCCTTTCCGGTGTATAATCAGCCATTCTTTCATCAACCTCTCTCTGCGTGACTTCCAGAGGCGTGTAGTCTCTCTCGATTCTTTTTTATGAATAATGGGCAGTTTCATAATTCTTGTTCAAAATCAGAAGGCTATCTTAATTCCTGCTCTTAATGTAAATCCAGAAAAGTCCACTTCGGCTTTTCTTAAATTCCTTACTCCAACTGGCATGAATCCATCAATGTCAACTATACCCACTTTTGGATACCAATTTCCCATGGAAGGATTTTCATAATAATAAAGAGTTCCTTCAATGGAATCTAACGTTTTTCCTTTAAACTCTCCGATTTTAGCGTATCTTCCCTGTCCTTCCAGGACAAGAGCAAAACGGGATACTAACTTAAACTCAAATCCTAATCCTCCGTGAAAACCAATGCCACTAGCCTTTGCTTCCTGGTCTATAGTGGACGCCATCCAGTCAATTGACTCAGACCATTTGGCAAAATAATAGCCTACTCCCCCATTTAAGAAAATTCGAATCCGAGAAGACACGGGTAAAGAATAACAGACTCCTAATCTCACTGGAATAGCACTCATTTTCATTCCATACGCATAAGTCCAGACTGAAAGGATTACCTTATTTGCGTCTTTTATCTTGTTGCCATAGATATAGCCTGAGCCAAGGCTTATTCCCAACCGAGGAGACAAATAAAATATGACATCTCCTTCTAGGTCTAATCCATAATGAATTTGTTCGATTTCACCTTCTCCAGTCACACCCCAAAAAATTGCCAAGTCATTCATAAAGTCTGCAAATCCTTTCAGTGATGCGTTTGGGTCTCCCACTTCAAGATAATTTATTCCGCCTGTAAGTTTTATTCCAAATCTTTCAGCTTGACTCAATCCTGGCAAAATCGGAATGAGCAATAAACAAATAATTAAGATAGGCATCCTTTTTTTCATTTCGTCCCCCCAATCATAAAAATTCTAACTTGCTCAGCATCCTTTTTCAATCCAGGATGGCCATGACTTTAAGGGATATGGACTGTGTTCATTTCCATCCTATCGAGTATATCTTGACTACCGGCATACCCTCCTCGTTTTCCCTGATTATGCAGTAAAGCTTGTTGTTCTTGATAGCGGCAACCTGCTCGTTTTCAGGAAGGGAGAAGCGCGAGATATACCGTCCCATTGGATCGAAGACGTCGTAGCAAATACAGCCCTTTCCGTCCTTCTCGCTGGTTTTAGTGTAAATTCGGTCATGGTTGTCGACTAGCAGCCTGGATACTACAGGATAACATTCAGGAAATTCGAGTTTGATTTGAAGGGGAGCGAATGTTGATGACTCTTCTTTCTTGATTTGCTCCTTTTCTGAATCTGTTATTTTTACAGGTTCATAGTCTCTTAGGATTCTCTTTACAGTTTTGCCATTGGGATCGACGACATGAATGTCATAAGTGGACGATAAAATCCAAATCAGGTTATCATCTTTAGAAATGTCAAAATGGTATCGCTCAGGAAAAGGATTTCTCACTCGTTGTTTCCTTGTCTTTTCAAAGGAATGGAATTTCATGATGGGATTCAAATCCGGATCGTACTTGATTAACTCATAAATCCTCTTGTCTCCGCGATCCATTTTATAATGGTACACAAATCCCCTGCTGTCGATTCTGATTGAACCCTGTGGAAGTGTGTTTACTGATACTGTCTTCAGGAACTTACCCTTCAAATTAAAGTAAGTAATTCTGCGACTTAAGACATCGGATACGACAAGAACGCCATCCGGCATGACCTTTATCCCGCCGGGCCCACTGAATTCCCCCGGTCCCTGTCCCCTCCGACCGAAAGTCCTGAGGAGTTTTCCTTTGGAATC
>CAYFVQ010000279.1:0-7678 GCA_964346585.1 uncultured Eubacteriales bacterium
GGGCGTAGTCTCACACATTTTTTCAGTATTGATTGCTGTGCCTAAGCTTTCGGGTTTTTGATATTTACCATCAAGGTATTTTGAAAAATAGATATCCTCAATACCGGTCATACGGGAAGCAAAATATAAATTCCCGTTCGAAGCCACCGATACTTGCCAATGCAATTTGTGAGAATTGATATCCTCACTCAGAGGTCTAGGCTCCGACCAGCCATCTTCTAATCGTTCAACAAACCAGATATTCTCTTTTTCTTGCAACTGATTTGGAAGTATTCCTTTTGAAAGAAAAAACAATTTGTTACCGTCAGGCGAAATGCATGGATCACGGAAATCATCAAGATTTGATGAAAGCTTTATTTCCTTTGGAGTCGTCCAAAAACCATTTTTAATCTTCATCATTGTGATGGCTTTTGTTCCTTGCATTTTCCAGTATACTTCTTTTCCGCCGGGAGTAAAAACAGGCGACGTATGATAATTGGAGGCCGGAAGAATATCCGGGGCAAAAACCTCCGGTGTCATGCCCGGGGGTTTCTGGCCAAGGTAGGGGCCTTTTAAATGACCGAAATCCGTATCTCTGTTTTGGACTTCCTGTGCTTTGCAGGCTATTAATGCAAACAAAGTCAGGATGAGACCAAGATAGAGTTTTCGATTCAACATCATACGCAATCTCCTTTCTTAATCTTGTGAATTACGTATCAAGAGTGTATTCAAACAGGCAGCAGTCATCTCCTTTCATGAGGCATGTGTTCCGGGTCAACTTGATCTGAGGATTGAATGTTTTGGTCACCGCAAAATCAGCGTAGCATATCGCCGCATATCCGATATCAGCGGCATCATTATCCCGGAAAACCTTGGCCACCAGACACCCGGACATTCTGACTGTGCCTTCTGAGGGGCTCTGTTTGATGATTTCGATAGGTATGGTGTGACTCCACAGTCGGCTTTTCTGCATGGGAGCCCAGAAATTGGCAATCAGGGATTCCACATCCCTCTTCTTGAGGTCGCGAAAGTTTCTGTTGGTGCTTTCCTCATACAGTGTCCATCCAACCTTTTTCAGAATCTCAAGGAATTTCTCCTTTCCGATTTCCGCTTCCAAACCTTTCATGTACCGGATATACCAGTTTCTGAACGCAAAATTGAACACTTGTTCGTAAGTATAATCTGAAGCTGTTTGAAATCCACGTTCAGCCGGCACCAGATTTGGCTCACTATCATGAATATTCACAGCCAGCAATCCCGGGCATCCCATTCCTACAAATGCGCCGCAAGCAAGACTTTTAGTAATAAAGTCTCTCCGATTTACCTCAGTACTCGATTTTGAATCTTTCATGAAATCCTCCTGAAATTTTTTTTGTATTTTTATGGATATGATCCCTGAGGCAAAAACTTAAAGTGTCTTTCCCGGCGGATTCAATCCGAAATAAGGACCTTTAGATTCACTTTCTCACTATCGTATAAGACCGCCGGATAAAAGACAGCTGAGCATGGTGGATCTTTCCTTCTTCATCCCGGCTGAAGATCAAGGTCCAGGGCGCCTGTTTGAAATAGAAGAAATCCTTGGCTACAGGGTAGATCTCGTCGGGCCCGAACTCCATGATTTTAAGCCGACCGCCCTCTCTCCAAATTTCAAGCAACAAATAATCCCCGACATAGTATTTTCCGATGTATTCATCCAGTTCTGCGGGAGAAAGCTTGATGGGGTTCGGTTTTTTGAAATAGAGATGCCTCGGGAACCGGCCCTGGTTGTCTTTAACATCTGTAGACAGGCCCCTTTCCTTCAGCATTTCTATGACGTTGTCATGCCCGCTGCGAAAGGCATAATGCATGGCCGTCCAGCCCTCATTGGTCCTGATCATCGGGTCTGAGCCGTGGTCTAAGAGATACTCAACCACATGGATACATCCCCGCCAGATGGCGGTATGCAATTCGGTCATGCCCCATTGGTTCCGGATGTTGAGTTTGGCCCCTTTTTCGACCATCAGTTTGATAATCTCCACGTTATCATGATGCACGGCCCAGTTGATCTGAGTCCCTCCATCTCCGCCGACAACGTTCAGATCCGCTCCTTTTTCGATCAAAAACTCTGCCACATCCCAGTGTGCCCGCATGCAGGCCCAATGGAGAGCCGTGTATTTGCTTTTGTCTGTCGCATTGAGTTTGGAAGGATCCTTTGCCAGTATAGTTTTTACGGTTTGTAAATCACCATTCTTGGCCGCTTCCACAATCGGCTCCGCTGAGGCGATGATGGCCAGATGAACCAAAATTAGCACTGCTGACAGGATAACTCGTTTCATGGTTTTTTCCTCCGTTTTGTTTTAGGAATACCCAAATTTGATTATTTTTATCCAGGAAATCGATAGATATCTTGAGCTGGTAAAATCCAGTCATTTGAGACTCTCGGGTTTCAGTTCTTCAATGATTTCTGCACTGACCCAGAATACATCTTCACTGCCATGGCCAGGCTGATTGAGTATATTTAACTTTTTCTTTAAGGTTATGGGTGTATCAGAATAAGAGGGGAGAGTTCTGCACATACCCGAAAAAAACAAATATTTACCGTCTGAAGAGACATATGGACAAGCTTCTCCCGATTCCCTGGTATTCACTCTTTCTCCCATATTTTGAGGCACTGACCAATTACCGTTGTTGAGTCGGTAACTGATAAACAAATCTCCTTCCCCTAAGGTTCCGGGCCGGTCTGATTGAAAAATAATATAACTTTCATCAGGTGCAATATAAGGATCATTTTCCCAGTACTCTGTACTGATCGGTGCTTCAACTTTTTGTGCTTCACCATATTCGCCATTTTTATACAAGGATTTATAAATATCTCCCTTATTATTCTCCCCCCTGGCATAAAAATAAATTGTCCCTTGATTCGACATGGTGGGATAGGCGCCCCTGAGATGGGGTAGATTCTGAGGCAACCCCCAACCTGAATGAGTTCGTTTAATTATCCAAATCGTCCAATAATCCAAAGAGGGGCCCTTGCCAGAAGGCGGAGAACCACAATTAAGGAGTATTGTATTACCGTCGGGCGACAGTGAACATATACCATCATATTTCCCTGAGAAGGATGCGACTTGGGGTGGCGTCCAAAAGCCTTTTTCCTCTCTCATGGTCAGTATAACTCCATGTGGAGGGCCAAGTAACCTGTAGAAAACTTCCTTGCCATCAGGAGTAAAGCTGACGCCATGTTCGTTGTAACCGGTGGATATAATCCCCGGGGCAAAAATAATCCTTTGCTTACCTGGTGGTTTCTGGCCGAGGTAGGGGCCTTTCAAGGCGGGAAAATCATCAGGAGGTGAACATCCAACAAAAACCATCAAGATGATGCCTATCCATATTAACAACATACATCTGCGTTTCATGACTTAATCTTCTTATTTTTTACTCTGGAACCATACTAGCTGTTTGCTTTAGTTTTTTTCTCCTTTTCGGCCTTAACCGTATCTTCAGGGACTTTGTCGGCATTCAATGTATCTCACTGAAAATAAAGGATATGTAGAAGCTGGCTCCATTTGTCTATTTCGAAAGTTTAGTTATTTTTTATTTTTCACACATCGGATGTGAATACGTGCACCCTTCATGGCCGCAAACTGATCCCATTTTTTCTCATCACTGATACCCACATGAAAAGCCCTTTCCTCGCTCGTGGCTGTGGACGTCCAGAACATGGCGTATTTATTGAAGTAAACATAATTTCCCCTGAAATCCGCACCGCCGCTGAGGTAGGCATCAAAGCCGGCTGGTCCGCCAATCCTGATCTGTTCCGCAACCTTTCCCACTCCTCCTAGATAGCGGACCAGCTCTTCCCAGTCTGCGATGGAGGGGATGTGCCAGCCCTCAGGCGCGATGCCCTGGGCATTCTCTTCCTCCGAACCATTCATGGCCGTTTGCCATGTATAGAGTCTACCGTACTTTCCAAATTGCTGGGAATCGTCTTGGTAAAAATAGCTAGTGATGGGATTACCTTCAGGATCTCGTGTTACTCTTAAGTTTTCTGCCATCCACCACTGATTCCCGATCTTGATGGTTTTGTAGATATTCCCATCGATATCCTTCACAGTTCCGGTTTGAGGATTTTGGTTCACAAAACCTAATGAAAAAGCGGCCAACAAGCATGTACTGAATATGAAAAATTTTGCTTTCATAGAATACTCCTTTTTTTGAAATAATTTATTTCAATTCTTTCGGTTTCAGCTCTTCGATGATTCTTGCATCCACCCAGTAGATATTCTGATCTAAATTGCACGTATAAAACAGATACTTGCCATCCGGGGATACGGTGGCACACCAATCTCCTTCCGTTGAATTCAATTCCTTCATGTGTATAGCTTCCCCCCAGGAACCGTCGGAATTCCTAAAACAGACGTAGAGATCGCTCTTCCCTAAACCTCCAGGTCGGTCGGAGTTAAAAATGATGTAACGTTCTTTTGGATCAATGAAAGGATGTGAATCAAGACTCTCTGTATTCACACCTCCGCCAGGATCTATGTCACGCTGATAGCCTTTCCTCGTTACTGTAAAGCAGGCGATTATTCCACCATCTCTATTTTCTTTTTTATAACCTGAAATGTCCGTTGTATATATAGTTCCATCTACTGTTGAAGTGGCACGCATTCCAAAAGGGATTAAAAATTTTGGATTGCCCCAATCCTCTTTTATTCTGTGAAATTCCCAATTGCCGCCTTGTTCCCCTTCATTCAATCCGCGATAGCGATTGACTAACATTCGTTTTCCATCGGGAGTGATATGTGCTTCGCCAACTTGATAACTTTTTGCAAATTCTGGTTTTTCAGGTTCTGACCAACCGTTATCTCTCCATCGACAAACAAAAATCCCAAATCCAGAGCGGTTAAAATAAATTTCTTTACCATCAGAAGAAAAAGTCAGGCTGTATTCAAGAAAATCCGGGCTAGATATAATGCCTGGGGCAAAGATCTCCGGTGTCATCCCCGGCGGTTTCTGACCAAGATAGAAATCTTTGAAGACCGGGGAATCATCCTGCTTAGCTTTATTACAAAATACAAATAATAAAGATAATAAAATTCCGACATATGTTACTCTGTGTCTCATCCTTTTTCTCCTTCACTTCAATTGTTTTGGTTTAAGATCTTCAATAATTCCCGCATCGATCCAATAAATATCAGTCTTTCCACGCCTTCTGCTGGTAAAGAAAAGAATTTTTTGGTCTAAAGAAACGCTGGGGCAGATTTCATCCGATGGGGAGTTCACACGGGGCCCCATATTTTTCGCGGGTGTCCACGATCCATCTGTTCTGCGAAAAGCGATGTAGAGGCCCTGTCTGCCGATGGTATCGTCACGATTCTGGGAGCTGAATATGATGTAACTCTCATCCGGCGCGATGTAAGCATCCCAATCGTTTTTATCGCTGTTGACGGCACGGCCCAGACATTCGGGCTGCTGGTATCGGCCGTCTTGGAATCGAGCGACATAAATATCGCAGAGCCCAATGCCGTCATCCCGCTTCGAAAAAAAATAGAGGTTGCCGTTGCGGGCCACAGAAGGATAATTCTCACTGGCATCAGTGCTGACAGGAAAGCCGACTACGCGTGGTTGAGACCATTTTCCTGACGGCAGCCGTTCCGTTACAAAAATATCCGGGGCGGGTTGGCGCGGACCGCCCGGCTTCCGGGGACGATCGGAGCCGAAGTAAATCCGGTTGCCGTCCGGGGACATCGTAAAATCCCGGTCCGTGTATCCGGAAGCAAATGGGAGCGGCCGCGGTTTTGTCCACCGTCCATTATCCAACCTTGTGACAAAGATGGACCACTGGCCCTCTTCCTGGGCATTGTAATAGAACTCCTTCCCATCCATCGTGAACGCGGCGCACATTTCCGGCTGGTCAATTGTGGAGATTAGACCATCGAGAAAGACCGCCGCTTTTTTCTCCGGAGCCGTCTGCCCGAAGAAAGGCCCTTTTAGGGATGAGAAATCCTTTTTTTGCGATCTTCCATCCGTGATAAAAAATATTGAGATAAAAAAAACTGAAAGACTGATGGAACGAAGAATTTTGTTCATGCGCATCTTAGCCCTCCCGCGCCAAGAGTCTTTTCATGTGCATTTCAACATTACACTATCGTCGCTTCGACTCATCCGGCCTAATTTTTTGAAAATTTCTGCATCTACCCAGTAGAAATTCTCTATTATTGCATCTTCTAAAAAAAAGGTGCCTTAAAACAGAATGATCAATTTTTATCACTCCCTATGCCGCATTTTCCAGACTGTCTCCACATTCAAGAGATGGAAATCCATGCCATCATCCCACGTATGCCTGAGATGTTTAACATAAGGAAAGTGATCCTCTAATGAAAAACGATCTTTCATCGCTTCCAGCGATAATCCTTCTGTAATCGCCTCCTGCATCCCCTCCCAAAGACCCCGAATGTATTGCCGATGATTCAGCAAATCCTGTCTAGTCATCATATCCCCGTGACCGGATACTGCATGAACAATAGGATTCTCATCTTTAAGTAGTCCATTCAAGACATCAAGCCAGCGGGGGATGTCGGCATTTTCATCGATATACTTGACGCTCCGGCCGTTAAAGGCATCTCCGACAATCACTAATTTCTCTTCCGGAATGTGAATTAAAATATCACTGTCTGAATGACACATCCCCAAATGCATCAGATGCAATGTCAGGTCTCCAAGATCCAGCATGAGACGGTCGCTAAACGTGATGTATGGAGGTGTCGGAACGAATCCTTCATTCAATTCATCGTAGACCATCGTCGCGTATCGAATACGTTCCCGAGTTTGTTCTGCTTCCCCTGGTTCAAGTTCGGAAGATTCTAATTTATTCTTCAAATAATCGATCCAGCCTTCTTTATATGCTTTGGCAAATTCATCCTTGCCCGCCGCAAAATTCTGGATGCCTCTGGTGCAATTTTCATGACCGATAATCACTGCATCACGAAATGTTTGGTTTCCATTTGTATGATCCCAATGATGATGGGTATTCACGACAAAAGTGATATTTGGATCCCTGAAGTATTTCTCGATTGCTTTCCGAATTTGTGCGGCAATTTGGTACGACATCTCTGTATCAAAGACCACTATCCCTTTGCTGGACTTCACAGCCGTGACATTCGTTCCACTGGGATTGTGGCTTAATCGAAGTAGAATGACACGATCGCTGATCTTTTCGATTGTCACTGGTATATCGTTCTCTATTTGTACACAATTCATAAAGAAACCGAAAAGAATGAAAAACAATCCAAGTTTCAGTACTCTCATTTCTATCTCCTTTTTCTTGAATTCAACGTCGTGTATTCAGCCACATGGAGAGCCAAAATTTCTTTTCCAATTTCTCATAATCAAAAGGACATCCAAAAAAGCAGGCCGGTTTCAAAACAGGATTCATCCCCATTCTTTCCATAATCAGCTTCATAAGTTGAAACTTTCGTTTCGTCAATTTTTATTCGATCTCTTCCTTTCAAGCGTGAATAACTTTGCTTTTTAATGACGGAAATAGATTTTATCCGTGATGCGCCATCCTTCGGAAAACTTGAGAAGTAAAAGGTAGTCAGTAAAGATGTGCTTATTCCCTCTCATGAATTTGATCTTGACCATAGCGGCATTTCCGGTGATATCTATCAGCGGATATTCGAAGCGGGTTTTTTCTTTCGGAGGATAATTTCCTTCTGCTTTA
>CAYFVQ010000280.1:0-4187 GCA_964346585.1 uncultured Eubacteriales bacterium
GCCGGAGGGAGAACAGGGTCTGGCCCATTTCATCGAACTGGCCAAAAAAACGGGATTCAAGATCGTCTCCTACAAAGAAAAAGACCAGTCGTTTTTCCTGGAAATCGAGAAGCCTAAACAATAGGGCAACCGTATATCTTCATTCAGCTATTCCAAAATCGAAACCTACGAGGTCTGTAAACTGCAATAAAAATTCGCTTATGTCGACAAGATCAAGGTCGAAACCGAAGATGCCATCGAAATCTGTCGAGGAGGAGAGGACGCAAGCCTCTCCGATCGACAAAATACCCGAGAATTATGTGAGGCGCTACTATTAGGGCCTATTTGAAAAGAAAGAACAAAAATAGCCGTCTGTTTCTGATCTCCCCTAGCTAATCCGTGATCCCCTATGAATTGAGGCAAGAGAGGTTTATAATGAACAGGAATTCTTAGTTTTTATTTTATTCGAAAAGGAAAAGACCATGTCTAAAAAAGAACGACCATTTTTTATCCTATTGCTGCTGTCAGTTGCTGTGGTTTTTTTATCGGTCACGAACATTACAGCACAAAAACAGGACCTTAAAAAATTTGATGTTGTAAAGAACGAGAGCGTTTTGATACCTGCTGGGGAGTTTTTGATGGGATCTGATAATCTAAAAGGAGATAATCCGGTTCACAAAGTGTATATCAAATCTTTCTGCATGGACAAGTACGAAGTGACAAATGCCCAATATTTCAGGTTTTGCCAGGAGACAGGGAGAAGTCTCCCGGAATTCTGGGGACAGGTTCTATATCATTGTTCTGAAAAATTTCCTAACCATCCTGTTGTCGGTGTGAGCTGGGAGGATGCCGCAGCTTATGCTGAATGGGAGGGAAAGCGGCTTCCGACAGAGGCAGAATGGGAATACGCAGCTAGAGGAGGCCAAAAAAATATGGATTATCCCTGGGGGAATTCCCTGACTCCCTCGCACGCAAATTATTACAGGCCTGGAACTGAAGGAACAAGACCTGTCGGAAGTTATCCGTCAAACGGATATGGGCTGTACGACATGGCCGGAAATGTGGTGGAATGGGTTCATGACATTTACGACCAGGACTACTACCGAAAAAACCCTTATAAAAACCCTCAAGGCCCTAAAAAAGGCAGATTCCGTGTGATAAGGGGAGGAGGATGGCATTCAGGTCCATCCTGCAATACGGTTTTTTATCGCAACGCCTTACCTTCCAACTGGGTAGATTTTAATGTCGGATTTCGTTGCGTCAAAGATGCACCCGATAAGTAATTTTTCCTGACAAGGAAAGCATGTTATCGGGAAGTTGACCGATGAATTTCATTACGCCCGTAATGAAAGAAAAGAAGAAGGAGCCCCGGATGAAAAGGTATGTATGTATGCTTGTAACCGTTAACATATTCTTTCTAGCATTAGCCAGAGCTGATGAGCTGAGCGGACCGGAAAAAAATTTCGAATATCTCTGGAAATCACTTGATCAGAGATAGACACTTTTCCTGCTTCTCCGCCTTGACTGGAATTTGCTCTACTGCGTTTACTGACTAAAGGTCTTGGAACTTGCCATCGAATTGATAAATTCAGGAGCCATCAAGACATCTGGAAAAGCGAGAAAATACCTGATCAAGCGGTGACATTTTTTTAGGCGGATGCAACAAAAATGTTACAAAACATAAGGAGGACAGAATGAGACGTATAGAAAAAGTCATAATTTTTTCTATTATTATGACGTTTCTTCTTTCCGGATGCAGGAGTGATAAATTCCCGTCCAACGAAGGGAGGGAAACAGTCCTGGATCGTACAGTCTATATAGAAGACGCATTAGTCACTGAACTTCCTCGAGTCGAAAGGTGGTGTGATAAATTGAACCTGAAGAAAAAAAGGGTAAATGTGGGCGACTGTGAGCTCTATGTCGAGGAAGAAGGAAAAGGCATACCGGTTGTGCTTCTCCATGGAGGGCCAGGGTCCACCCATCATAAATTCCATCCCCAATTTTCCCGCGTAAAAAAATTCGCTCGAGTCATCTATTACGATCAAAGAGGATGCGGAATTTCAGATTATGAACGTGGCGATAGGTATACAATAGATCAGGCTGTACAGGATCTTGAGAGTCTCCGAAAAAACTTAAATATAAATCAATGGATTGTCCTTGGACATTCTTATGGTGGATTATTGGCGCAGTATTATGCAACCCAACACCCGGAGAGTTTTGCGGGACTGGTTCTTGTGGGATCAAGCACAGGAATGCATGCCAGGCTTAAACCAACCCGGCAGTATGATTATATCTCTGATGAGGAAAACCAGCGCATGAGAGAAATCAGAAAGGAAGTTTCCGAACTGGTAAAGGCTGGAAAAATGCCTCAAGAACGGTCTTTAGAACTGATCGTTTTCAACAATCATCTTAACGGTGATTGGAAACGTCAGAACTTCTATAAGCCAACCAGGGAAGAACTGGCACGTACAGCATTATTTGGATGGAAGCCCGCACCCAATTTCCGCCGCGATATCCACTTCAGCAAGGGTAAAGTCGATCTGGATGGAGCATTTGAAAATTGCCCGATTCCCACTTTAATCATGGAAGGGAGGTGGGATCTGACCTGGAATACAGATAAACCGGAGATTCTTTATAAAAACCATCCAAACGCAAAACTCATCATGTTCGAACGTTCTGCTCACAGTCCATTCGCAGATGAACCGGAACAATTCTTTTCCGAGCTCAAGTCATTCATCAAAAACCTTCCTGAAGTAACTGGTTCCAAGTTCACTGCCTGGAAGAATAGCTTAAAGGAATGGGAAAAAGAAAAAGCAGATCCATTTCTTGTCAGTGAAATGAGTGAAGAGGAACGGTTAGCCATTGCAGAGTTCTATCAAATTCGAGAAAAAATATTACAGGGACAAAATTATAAAGATCAATCCACCCCGCTTCATACATTTCTCACTAAAATTTCCGCTCATCATTTCGCGAATCTGGAAACCTATAATGAGGTCCGACCTGGTGAAAAAACTCCAGCAAATATGGAAGAGTTGGCAGAAAGAAAAAAGGAACTCGCTGATGACGAAAAATGGTTTATCCAAGATGAAATCCTTAGAGCCCCTCTTCCTCCTCAGGATCCGGAACCATTCCAGCTTTGGCCTATCTATCTTAAAGACGAATCCAAAAAGGAACTGGGAGAAACTTACATCTTCATTTTTTGGAAAGGAAAATGGCGGTGGTCAGGAAATGTCTCCATCCCTAGAAATTGGCGCTACGCGCAAGATTTTTTTCTTACTGATTTCAAAGGCAGAGTTGGGATTAAATGAATAGATTCATTCGCGCTGCAAAATTTATTCTGTTATATTCCAATGTATTCGGAAATCCCAATACATGAGGAGTGGTTACGAAGATCATTAAACAAAAAAGGCACATAGCTTAAAACGTCGAATTTTTTCAGGTTTGAAACACGCTGTTATGATGTTCGGACAGGGTTAAATATGGATCGTATTATTGGGAGGCAAAATGTCATTTTGGGAAAAAGTGAATCGAGATAAAAAAATTAACGGTTTTCTCTTTGTCATCCTCTGCACAGTGATCTGTTCAGGCTGCGCTGAGACCGGAAGAGGACAGGTCTTTCCCGTCTTGAAAGGCCCGTATTTGGGCCAAAAACCGCCAGGGATGACTCCGGAGATTTTTGCTCCGGGAATCGTATCGACCGAGAATAACGAGATAAATTCAGTATTCTCACCGGATTGGAAAGAGTTCTTTTTCGCCCAAAGAAATGGAAATAAGCTTGTGATGTATTTTTGCCGAGAGATTAACGGGATATGGACGAAGCCAAAAGCATTCCCATATTGCGAGGGCACTTTTAACGGCGACATGAACTATTCACCGGACGGGAACCGTCTGTATTATTGCTCCAATCGAAAAACAGATGCCAGTCTCGGAGACCTGGATATTTGGTACAGCGAGCGCACGGAGACAGGCTGGTCCGAACCTGTTAGCCTGGGCACTCCCGTGAATTCGCCCAGCAGCGAGACCTATCCTGTATTCACCCAAAATGGGGGTTTGTATTTCGGCTCGAACAGAGAAGGAACACGAGGAGACAAAGACGTTTATTATTCCAGGTTTATCGACGGCAAATACACTCAGCCGATACCGCTGGGAAACGCGATCAATTCCGACTATGGCGAGGGGGACACATACGTGGCCTTCGATGAAAGCTT
>CAYFVQ010000281.1:0-6963 GCA_964346585.1 uncultured Eubacteriales bacterium
TACCGAGTGAGGGAGGAATACTGACATCTAATCCAATGGGCTTCGACCACTCATGACCAGTTCTTTTGACTTCAAAGATGTACCCATTTTTTTTAAACGAAAGATAATAAATAGCTTCACCATTCAATGAGAAAAGTGGACTGTTCTCATTATCATCACTTACAAAAGACGGTCTATAAGGTTTAATCCATTTCCCATCAATTGTCTCTGAAAAAAATATTTGAAATTTCTCGCCATCATGAGCCCAGCACATTTTATTCCCATCCTGAGAGAAAGCAGGAAGAAAGTGATATTTAAAAGGCATAGCTGCTTTTAATTCATCTGTGAAGAATTTCTTAGGTGAAGTTCCTGGCGGCTTCTGGCCGAGGTAGGGGCCTCGGAGTACAGGAAAATCATCCTGCTTTGAATAGCCGGTGAACACTATTAAAAGAACACACGTCAATGAAAAAAGCGTCTCAATTCGTCTCAAAGTTCCCTCGTATTATCATTTTTGAATCTGTCTTTTTAAAATCGAATAAAATCTTCTGATAAAAGACAACTACACATAATTGACCTTGCCATCCTCATAACGGTTGAATATCAAGTCCAGAGCGCATGTTTAGAATAAAAGAAATCTTTGGCCTTAATATTTATTACGGATAATTATTTGATAATTTTAAAGATCGTTAATGCATTTTTTACATAGTATACATACCCATCCCGATAAACCATCCCGTGACTCCCCTGTGTACGAATATAGTGTCCGACATCGACAATCTCATTCAAATCAGAAATATCTTTAATCAGCACGCATTTATAATTAATAAAAAGATAATTATCAGCCGCGACCATACCTAACACCTCACCAAGAGATTCAGTTTTTGTTAATAAATTAGGCGATCTCGGGTCTGTGATATCAAATATCTTTATCAAACCATCAAAGAAACCCAGGAACAGCTGGCTTCCGCCAATTTCGACAGACGCGGCTCCTTCTGTTTCATTGACTGCAGTCACTTCCACAGGGTTTGTTTTGTCTGAAATATCCACTATTCTCAATCCTTTGCCAAGATCAACAAGAAAAACCAGATTATTTGTTGCAATAAAATTTCTTATTCGGTCGTATTTCAGGTTCCCTATTTTTACGGGTTTTGATACATCGCTAATATCCAGTATATTCAAACCGTTTTCAAAATCCGACGTTATACAATATCGGTCTATGATACCAACCCTGCGAACCTCTCCACCATCATGAAACTGTCCAATTATCTTCGGATTTCTCGGATTTGAGACATCAACAATCACCAATCCTTTGTCAGTTGCAGCCAGAAAAGCTTTTTGGTCTGCTACTTTTAATCCAAACGAAGGTGTTCCTATTTTCAGCCTTCCCACTCTTTGAGGTCTCTTCGGATTCGCTATATCAAGGATGACGAGGTCACTATTGGTTGTTATATAAGCGTAACTGTCTTTTATTGCCAATCCATAGGCCATACCGGTCTTATATCGCACAATATCTTCCAGGCGAGTATCGCCTGTTTGCTGCCCGGCACAAGAGACAATGAAGAAACCGGTAATCAAACACAGAAGAAGAATAAAAATCCGATTCATTTTTACCTCTCCATTTATTTAATTGTGAACGGCCTATCTGATTTTCCCCACCTTCTCGCTATCGTGACTGCAGGAGTGTATTCTTCCCTCATATTTCTAACTAGATTTCCGTCAGCACTATGAATTCTTTAATCTCTTGCTTTTTATTTCAGAATACATGGATTCGACAAAATAACGGTCATTTTCCGGAAATTTATTCTTCACTTCCTCAAGAGAATGTCCCTGGCCCATCAGCTCCCTTACCTTTTCCTGCTTCTTCCTCACGCCATCGATATAAGACCATATATCGGCTCTGCTGAGAATAGAATCGTAATGACCGCTAACGAACTGTTCCGCATCGAGCGTGTCCATCATTTTATTCAAGGTTTTCACATGTTCGAATGTATCCCCTCCGATTTCCGAATAGACGCCCGGGGTCATTCCCAGGAAAACCTGGTCGCCGACGAAGGCCGTTTGTTCTTCCGGAAAATAGACAACAATATCACCCGTGGAATGTCCTCTGCCAAAATACCAGAGCTCGACCTTCTGGGTTCCCAATAAAATATTCATTTTATCGCGGAAAGTGACAGAGGGCAGATGTTTTTTAAATTCAGGATGATTTCTGTGCTCCTTATATCTGCCCTTGGGATGATAGAGGTCTTTTCTCAGGTTTTCATGGGCTATTTTAATGACCGACTCAGGATAAAACTGGTTTCCCCAGCAGTGATCAAGGTCATAATGGGTGTTAATAAGATAAAGGATTGGTTTGTTTGTGATTTTTTTTAAGCCATCCAATAGCTGTAATACCGATTTCTCATCCGCTTTGCCTTCGATTATTAACACGCCGTTATCTCCGATGAAAGCTCCGGAATTTGCTCCTAATCCTCCGGTGATTAAATATAATCTATCGGATATTTTTTTAAATTCTACCGGAGGATCTTCGGATACCTGGCCAAAGGCAATTAAAAATAAAAGGGGAAAAAAACAGGTTAGAAGAACGCTGCATATTTTTACCTTCATTTGAATCTCCTCCTGGGATTTATTACGACCTGAATCAACACATTGTATAGTTGACCGACAATTTTTATTGCCGATTCCAGAGAATGGAAGGCCAGGTTGCTTATCTCAATTGGGCAGAAGAGCCGGCTACCTTTTTCCACGGCTCGAATCTTCCGCCCAAATGCTTTGCCAGGAATTCATCGAGCCGGCCAAAAAAATCCAGTTTGTTCTCGAGCCGCCCCAAGCCATGTCCCTCATCAGGATAAACGACGAAAGTCACAGGGAGATTCCGCTCTCGCATCTGGGCAACAATCCTCTCTGATTCCTGAATTTTCACTCTTGGATCCTGCTCTCCATGGGCTATGATCAGCGGGGCTCGGATGTTCTGCACATGGAAAAACGGTGAAATCTTCCGGTTAAAATCATCATCATTCACCACGTCGCCAATACGGCGTAACCATCTCCGTTTTAGGGGCGCCCAATAAGGAGGGAACGACTCGATAAAGGTCTTAACGTTGGAGAGTCCTACGATATCCACACCACAGGCATATAAATCGGGCGTAAAAGCCAGTCCGGCCAAAACGGCGAAACCGCCGTAGGACTCACCCATAATCGCAATGCGCTTCGGGTCTGCGATTCCCCTTTCAATCGCCCATTTGACGGCATCGGTCAAATCATGCTGCATAGAGCCGACACCCCATTGACCCGTACCGGCATTCAGAAACTTTTTCCCAAATCCGACCGATCCTCTGTAATTGACTCTCAAAACCGCGTATCCGCGGTTGGCCAGCCACTGGGTCCAGGAATCAAAACCCCATTTGTCCCTGTACCATGGTCCGCCATGAACCAGCAGTACCATAGGCAATTTTTCAGGCTTTTTTCCAGGTGGAAGCGCCAGGTAGCAGGGAAGCTCGAGCCCATCTCGCGAGGGTATAACCAGCGGCTTCATCGGAGCAAGGGCATACTTTTCCAGGGACGACTTTTCATCGAACAGCGGTTCGATCGATTTTTTCTGCCGGTCATACAAAAAGTACTGTTTGGGCTTGATATCAGCAAAGTAGCCCACCAGCCATTTGCGGTCATTATCAATCCGCTGCTCGATTATAAAAACTGATTCGGGGTACTTTTCTTGCAAGAACTTGAAATCATCTTTTATTCCGGAATCCAGCACCTTCCATTCCGGCTTCAAGTAATTGAATGCAACGGCCTGAACCCTGTCTCCCTGCGGCTCGAACATGACAACCGCGTGAAGATAAAGAGCAGAGTCTAGCCTATCCCAGATATTAGACCTGGGATCATGGGCGATGATTTCAAGTTCTTCGCCGGTGACAGCGTCGATCTTGACCAGGCGGCCTGTGTCTGACTTCAGTGCGGATTGAATGAAGAGAGCTTTACCGTCCTGAGTGAATCTTATCACAAGGTTACTCCCGTATCCTTCGAGAACTCCGCTCTCTCCGAACGGCCAAAAGACTATTCTCCGCCAGGGCCTATCCACAGCCTCCCGAACTCGAAGCTCCATGCTGCTGTCTTCAGGATTAATGGAAACAGCTGCCCTTATCTTAAATTCGGAATCGGTCAGCCACCAGCGCACATCGCCGGGATTCTGTGTATCCAATTTCACCTTTCCCGTTTCCAGGTCGATTCTGTGCATATCAAAAATCCTGGGATCTCTAAGGTTCAGTCCGACCAGAACCTGACCCGGATGCCGTTGACTGAGAATTGTATTCTGAGCTTTGACTCCTGGAAACGGAGTCAGGTCCTTCTGAACGCGAGTATTCAATTTAAGAGAATAGAGATGATAATTCTCATCTCCCTGCCAATCCTGAATAAAAAGAAGATGCTTCCCGTCACTGCTCCAATAGTAATCAGTAATGCCGTGGCTGGCGTTTTCGGTGACCATTTCTTCCTTTTTATTGACAAGATCCCTCACCCAGATATTGGCGATCCCCTTTTCTGAAGGTTTTATGAACGCCATTTTAGTCCCATTAGGGGAAAAGCGAGGAGTGGATGGACCTTTCAGCCCGAAGATTTGACGGCGGGGGATTAGCTCCACTCCGGAAGCGATCAAAGTGGTGAAAAAATATGACCAAAGAACGATAAAAGCTGATAAGAAGCTCTTGCTAAGTTTATGTTTTTTTTCTTTCATCTAGCCTCCAATGATATGACTCATAAGACCTGATTTTTGTTTTCTCTAGCTCTTTCCATTTATGTTGAAGACCATCACTTTTTGAATTCTGGAGGTAACGAGGCCATTACTGAATTCAATATGCAGGCCGCAAGCGGCAAGTGTATTGATCTTGATGATGTTTCCTCCCCAGGTACACCCATTTATGCTGACCTTGGCTGGAGATAATCCGTTTCTATCGAACCACCCTCCGGACACTAGATAAAAATCATCCTGAAGAACATAAACAGAATATTTTGAATTTTCTGTGTTGATGAGGAGTAAATCTCCAAATCTGAGTTCTTCTTTTCGAACTTGATCTATATCCACAGCTCTATCGATTATGCTCCTAAGGTTCTTGTCAGATTTAAACACAGGCATCAAATATACTCAATATGTTCATCTTCAAACATGATTTCATCCCTGGAACTTTGTTAAGTTCAGAGGAGAGTCCCTTTGGATGCAATCCCGCGTTTAAGAAGAAGATTTCGGGTGAAAAAGAAAAGGCTCATGGAGACGGAGATTACCTTTGCTTTCCGCCGTGCGGAGAGCGGACCGCCTATCTCTGTCTTATATGATCGATAGCCTGATCGATTTTTACTTCAATATCCTCAGGGAACCAGTGTCCTATATTCGGTGTGACAACGAATCGAAGAGGAAATCCTGCGGACTCGAACACCTCCACCATTTCCTTCTGCACGGACAGCCTGGGGTCCATCTCCGTCGTCAATAGGGTCCCCCGAAGCCCCCTCTCCTTCGCTTCCCTGACATTTACAACGCTAAAGCTTTCGGGCTTTGCCGGGCACAAAACCACAAATCCCTTAACAGGAAAGACATTGCCTAATGAAACCTCCAAGGCCGCGACGCCGCCTGAAGAAAATCCCCCGATGATCACTTCTTCCTCATCCACTGGATAATCCTTCTTCACTTTATGAAAGGCTTCTGAAATTTCTTTTTTGGCCAACTCTAAGTCCTCGGTCCAGCTGTAGCCATCCATGGAAACGATCTGGGAAGACTGAAAATAGGCTAGAATAAACTCTTCACTCAGTTTCTTTGACCTCCAGGCCTCCTTGAATTCTTGGATATTGCCGCCTCCTCCATGAAGAGCAATGAAAAGAGGGAATTTTTTTTGCATGTTGGAATTTTCCGGAGTGAGCACAAGAATCTCTGGCTTGGTGTGTTTCTGGGCTTCCTGTCTCAAGGCCTCGTTGCTGGCAATAACTTCTTTAAACTCTTCTCTTTCCCTGAAAGGCTCCCAGAATTCCTGGCTGAACAGATAGATACTAAACCAAACTCCACGGTCAAGAGCATATTTTAAGATCTTGATTCCCTGATCATACTCTTTAAGCTGGCCATAAACGAGAGCCAGATTGAAAGCGTTGGCCTCCAGATGGTCAGGGAACCTGGTTAACCCCCATTCCAAAAGATCGGCTGCTTCTTTTAGCCGTTTCTGCTGGTAAAGTTCACCGAAATGTTTCCGCATTTCCGCATAAGTCGAAAATTCCTTTTTCTTCTCCTGCGTCTGGGTGAAGAGAGGAATTGCGATTAACAGAAGAAGGCAAAGTGGAAAGACAAATTTTCTCATGGACTTCTCCTTTTTTATATTTAGCAAGATGCAAAATGTGGAGATGTCTTTTCGTTTTCGCTCCTCGCATCCAATAGCTTGGGATTCTGCGACAGCAGCATTTTAACCTTTGTCAGGTCACCCTGATGAGCGGCATCATGAATCTCTTCCGCTAATGCCGGCACGGCCGCACAAAGAAATGCCAGAAAAAAGCTGATCGTCTTTTTGAATGTAATCATGGCCTACCTGTATATATCCCCTAAGTCGCGCTGTTGCTTCAGCTCTTTCTTCGTATATGTGCAAGCCTACAAGAAAATCCTGTCGTCTTTTTTCCTGTTCCACATGTCTTCATAAGATACCGACATGAAAATTCTTAAAAATTAGAATCTTTGATTACGGATAGTCCCGGTCTGATCAGAGCGCGTAAATTTCTGGTGAAGATCGGAAAATATTCCTTTGAGCTTGCCGGAACGAATTTTTTGAGTTTTCGACTCAGCGAATTCAGCAATCTTTCATCGGGTTTTCCTTGCAAAATCTTCAGTGTTTCCTCCTCTGTAACATCTTCCAGCCTTCCTGATAATCCGGCAAATCCTTCATTTTCCGGACAACGCAATTGACATTTCATGCAACCCACCAACGCATTATGCATGCTTGGAAGTATCCACCTTGGAAA
>CAYFVQ010000282.1:0-5634 GCA_964346585.1 uncultured Eubacteriales bacterium
ACTGTTTTTTCCTCCAGTATATGGTTTTTCGCATCGAGAAAAAGAACTTTGAATTTTTCTTTCTTCACATCCCGGAGAGAATGATAGAGGTAATCGAACACTTCTTTCGAGGAATGACAGTAAGGCCGACTCATCATTTTTTCTTTGAGGAAATACCGGGAAACCTCATGAATAAACTTCAGACCAAATACATTATGAGGGCCTATTCCATCAATCTTCTTGAGTTCATCTTCCGTCGCCTCCAGCACCCCTCTCAAAGATTGAAATTTTTTCAGGGCGTCCTTTGCCGGCTGCTTACAGTCTGTGCGGGGTGTTCCCAGTGTCAAGAGGAGCTCGATAATCTCATAATCCAGGAATCCTGCAAGTCCTCCTCTTAAAAACTTCTCCTTGAGTCTCTCTCTGTGTCCTTTATTTTTGCGCAGAGTCGTGCTTTTACTTCTCAACAGATCTTTCCTATGCCGCAACAAGTAAGCCTAAAAGCTTCACTTCCATTTTGTGTGGCTAATTTATGAGTAGAATAGACGGAAATGGCTTCGCTCCCTTCAGATTTTTCACGCCATTCCCTCATTATCCTCCTCGGCCCATAAGCGAAGGGCAGTGGAGGGAGAAAACCGTATGCTCCGGCTTTTGGATACAAAAACACGCATCTTTTTCCCCAGCGAGGAAAAAGATCCTCGGTTTCAGGCTCCACTCTCCTCTCCTCCGGAGAGGAACCGTGCCCGCTCCGCCTTCAAACGGTTTTTTCCACCCAAAAGCCTTCGCAAGAGAGAAGTACTGATTTCGCTGGGGCAAAAGTGGCGTGTTTTCGAAATCCATTGTCCTGAGCTTCCTCAAACATACTCGGCGGCCGATTTCATCGGCTTCCCTCGATGAACAGTTCGGGAAGACTAAATTTTCAAGGTCGCTCCATCCATTCCCGTCTATTTCACCAACTCAATATGGAGGAGAAACATCTAAAAAAATGACGAAAGAGAGAGGGAAATTTTCACAGATTGGAGGGTATTATTTTTTCTTTTCGGAAATAAACCGAATCTCGAGAAGCCTGTCCACTTCCTTGATCTTGAGGACCAAGATGTAAATCAAGACAAATATGGCCAGCCACAGCCAGGCGACAAAAACATAAATTCCTGTCGATTCTTTGATATTCTGGGGACCGGCGATGATCTTTTCCTGATTTTCCTCTTCTTGAGCCATCTCGGTTTTCTCTTTCTGCGCGACCTGTTGGGCAAAATCAGGTTTCAAGAGGAAAAACGAGTGTAAAGAAATAACCAACACAAACAAAACGACAAATTTTTTCTTTTTCCTCATTAGAGCAGGCTCCAGATTGTCATAGCCACCGCAAAAACGATAAACAGATAAGCGATAACAGTGATGGTCTTTCCCTTCTTTTCTGCAGGTTTATTGTCAATGAGAGGAAGGAAAAAGAAGGCAACGACGCCCAAGAATATCAAGAGCACAGCGAGTGTATCCCCGTTGACAAATAGAATTTTCGCCGGAAATATTTTAAGCATCTGAAAGAGGAAAAGAAAATACCATTCTGGCCTGATTCCTTCTGGCGCAGGAGCCATCAAATCGGCCGCTTTATCCAGGGAAGGAGGAAAAAAGACGGCCACTGAGAAGAGAATACCGCTGAGTATAAGCCACACAACCATCTCTCGGTAGACAAAGTTGGGCCAGAAGGGGAGTTCTTTCATCTTCTCTTCTTTTCTCTCCGCCGCAACAGGAACGCTCATCCCCTGCTTCTGGATGAGATAGACGTGGACAGCCAAAAAAGCCAGCAGAAAAATGGGAAGGATGGACACGTGAAAACCATAAAAGCGCGTCAGTGTATCTCCTGTGACGTCTTCGCCGCCGCGGAGCAGCTTCGTCACCCAGATTCCGATGACTGGAATGGAGCGGGGAATGTCTGTCCCCACTTTCGTGGCTGAAAGAGAAAGGTCATCCCAAGGAAGAAGATAGCCTGTGAACCCGAAGGCCAGAGAGACAAGAAGAAGAAAAACCCCACTCATCCAGGTCAATTCCCTGGGCTTGCGGTAAGCCTTTGTGATCCAGATGCTGAGCAGATGGATAAAAACAAAGGCAATCATGAATGAGGCGGACCAGCTGTGGACCGAGCGGATAATCCAGCCCAGAGGAACTTCGGTCATTATTCGAGCCACGCTTGCATTGGCCCCTTCAAGAGTTGGATTGTAGTAAAAAACAAGCAGGAAACCTGTTATCACCTGGATGCCGAAAAAGAGCAGAATAGCGCTTCCAGTGTAGTACCAGATAGAATGCCTGTGCTGGGGAATTTTTTTCTCCCTTAAAAAGCGAAAAATGACAGATAATCCAGAACGCTCTTCCAGCCAGGAATGCAATCTTTGGTACCTCCCTTTAGAACTCACTCGACACCTTCCCTCTTGATGATCAAGTCTTCCCCTTCGATGGATAAATTCAGCTGACGAAGTGGCCGTGGAGGAGGTCCGCCAATGTGTGTTCCGCCTTCATCGTACCAGCCATCATGGCAGGCACAGAAAAATTTCCTCTGGTCCGATAAATAAGTGACATTGCAGTCCAAATGTGTACAGACAGCGACAAAGGCCGTGTACGAGCCGTCATCATTCCTTTTTAATAGGCCAGGCTTGCTTCCCCATGGAAAATTTTTAACTGTATTCAGCTCCATATTTTCGAAATCAGAAAAAGGTAGGATAACCTGGTCAGGCTCTCTCACTGGGGGGAAAATAAATTTCAACACAGGATAAAACAGAGATGCTGCCAGAGCACCGAACCAGCCTCCGAGGAGGCCGTTTAAAAATTGCCGGCGCGTAAACAGAGAATGTCTAATCTTCATCTTTTTAATTGAAAAATCCGTTTGATCTTCTCGACAACAAGTTTTCTTCGAAGGGCTTCGATACCATCTGCTGGCCTGACTTCTTTGGGGCAGACCTCGTTACATTTAAACACGGTATCGCATCCCCATATTCCCGTTTCTGTGTTGACTTTTGACAAGTTTGAAAATGGCCTTTTATCTCTGGGGTCTCGGACGAATCGAAAGAGTTTGGCCAGTGCCGCAGGCCCCAAGTATCTCTCATCCCGGGAAACCACTGGGCAGACGCTGTAACAGCATCCACAGAGAATGCAGTTGATATACTGAAAAATCTTGTCCATCTCTTTGTCTTCGATCCGATGACCCTTTTCTAACATCTTCCCTTCAGAGAACACATACGGTTCAATCTTGTGGAAAGCTTCAAAAAAAGGTTCCATGTCGACCGCTAAATCCTTCTGGATATCCAAATTAGGAAGGGGCTCAATGATGATGATAGGCGTCTTCAAGGAGTCCACCATGGTCCGGCAGGCTAGGTCAAATTTTCCATTGATCACCATCCCACATGACCCGCAGATGGCCTCCCGGCAGCTGTAGCGGAAAGACAGTGTGCAGTCCTGTTCATTCCGGATATCCATCAATGCTTCCAAGACAGACATCTTCTCTTCTGTCCTGAAAGAATAACCCTGGAAAAAAGGACGCTCGTCCTTCAACGGGTCATAGCGCAATATTTTGAAAGTGTATTCCATCTCAGTATTCTCTGGCCTTAGGCTCGTACTTGGTGATATTCACGTCTCTATAGCCTATATGGGGCTTTCCGTCTTTCAGCGTGACCAGCGTATGCTTGAGCCAATCTTTATCATTTCGCTCTGTAAAATCCTCACGGAAATGAGACCCTCTGGTCTCTTCCCTGTTTAGCGCGCCTGCTGTGATGGCCTGTGCCAAATCCAGCATTGAGTCAAATTCGATGATATTCACAAGCTCCTGGCTGTAGCGAAGGCATTCCCCGGAAATATAGACTCGTCCGTAGTCTTCCCTCAACTCAGAGATCTTCTCCAGAGCTTCGGATAAATCTTTCTTATTCCTGAACATATCGACCTTTTCACTCATGATCGCCTTTAACCTGTTCAGCAGGCGGTGGACTTTTTCACCGGCATCCTTCTTCCCCCACTCCTCGATCCTCTTTTTCATTCCTAAAGCTTCATCGAGAAGGATTCGTTCTTCATCTTTCGATTCTTTGCCTCCTTTGACTACTTTTGAAGTCTCTTCTCCGGCGATCTTTCCAAAAACAACCGTATCCAGGAGCGAGTTGCCACCAAGACGGTTGGCCCCATGAATGCTCACACAGGCACACTCTCCGGCCGCATAAAAGCCATCCACGATCGAAGCGCACTGGTCATTGACATCGATCCCTCCCATAGAGTAATGCTGCGCCGGTTGGATGGGGATACACGTGTTTATGGGATCGATCCCGGCAAAATTAATACAGATTTCACGGATGCCGGGAAGTCTTTTTTTAATCTTTTTCTCTCCCAAATGCCGCAAATCCAGATGGACGTACTGGTCTTCAAACCCGTTTCCTTTATTAATCTCTGTTTGAATAGAGCGCGCAACGATATCCCGGGGCGCCAGTTCCATAGTAGAAGGCGCATAATCCTCCATGAATCTTTTGCCCTTGTTATTCACCAGATATCCACCTTCTCCACGCGCGCCTTCTGTGATCAAGATATTCGTATCATACAGAGATGTGGGATGAAACTGGACAAACTCCATATCTTTCAACGGAACCCCAGCTTTATAAGCGATCCCGATGCCGCTTCCGTGATTGATAAATGCGTTCGTCGTCCTTCTATAGACTCGGCCGTATCCTCCAGTGGCGAAAATAACAGCCCGAGCTCTGACAGGTATGATATCCCCTGTGGCCAGGTCATAGACCACGACGCCCAGACACCGTCCATCTTTGACCACCAGCTGGGTCACCAGCCATTCATTATAAAACTTGACCTTCCTTTTGATGGACTGTTCGTAAAGCGTGTGGAGGATAACCAACCCTGTCCTGTCAGCCGCATAACATGTGCGAGGAAATCCTGCCCCGCCAAACGGCCTCTGGGCGATCACTCCCCCGGGAAAACGGCTAAAAGGGACACCCAGATACTCCAGTTCATAGATGGTCGCTATTGCCTTCTCGCACATCAACTCTGCGGTATCCTGGTCGGCCAGATAATCGCTTCCCTTGATGGTATCGAAGGCGTGCTTTTCCCAGGTGTCATCCAGGCCATCCGGGTTATTTCCCAGGGCAGCGTTTATTCCTCCCTGAGCGGCGACAGAGTGGGAGCGGAGCGGATGGACCTTGGATATGACGGCGACTTTCAGTCGGGGATCACTGGCGAGTGCGGCTGCTAACCCGGCCAATCCACCCCCAACGACAAGGATGTCCTGACTTAACATTCAATAATTCCTGGTGAAGTAAACGATGAGTAACACAGCGCTCAAAACCACGCTGAGTAGAGTAAAAATCCAAAAGAGCTGCTTCTCTTTCTTCACTCCGAGGTCGATGATGACTGTTCTCAAACCATACAGCGCGTGGAAGACGATCAAGATAATCAGCAGGGTGTCTGTAAAAGGATTCGTGTGAAGGACGAGAGCCCAATCTGGTTTCTGCTCCTTTGTCATCAAAAAAAATGACGTGAGAAACTTCACCCCTAGGAGGAGGATGAGCAGAAGACCGCTAATGCGGTGTGTAATCCATACAAACATGAAGTACTTCCCTTTATTAGGAGGATATATTTAATTAAAGTCAAAAAAGAATGTCAAGGGAAAGGAAAAATAGC
>CAYFVQ010000283.1:0-10191 GCA_964346585.1 uncultured Eubacteriales bacterium
CATCGTCTTATTCAGCTCATCCATCGTTAAATTTCTGAAAGCTGAATCCACAAAAATCGATCCAATCACTCCCCAGAGAATTGCCCAGATGACAGCAATCCAGAATAAAACAAGGCCAACTTTTTGTTTCGTCATTTTGCCTCCATTTTGGATTGATCTCTTGACAAAAATCCCCTTCAATCCGAAGAGAATTCCTGTCTAGCGCTTTATTTTTGAATTCTCCCGCAAATATGTTGGGACAATCCTATCACACTGAAAAAAGCTCGGTCAATGGAAGGAAAAGGGGAAATCTACAGACAACATTCATTGTCTATAAGAATGGTGTGAACTAATTAATTTAGAGATCCCCAATGTTCATTGTTTCTTATTCTTATCCTGCGCTCCTTCGATTACCTTCTTTTCCTCGGCATCCACGGTAGAGGTGGAGTCAGCATCTCTGGCCATCCCCATATTCTTTCCCTCTGTTGGCTTCGTGCCTTCAGCTCTAGACTGGCTCTCGCCAAGGATGCGGTCAAAGGCAGTCAGGCCGCCAATGGCACCAAGACCCATTGTCTCCACAGCTGTGCTGGGAACTATGATCATGGATCCCTTCTGTTTAAGGCCTTCAAAGACCATGTTCATTGCTCTTAAGTGCAGAGCGGCTGGGTTATCCTTGTAATGGACTGAGGCATCTGCGAACTTCTCGGCAATCTCAGTTTCGGCTTTGCTCAGAATGATACGGGACTGGCGCTCGCGCTCTGCCTGGGCTTTCCGGCTCATGGCATCCTCCAGCGCTTTTGGGATGATAATATCCCTGATCTCCACTGACTGAACAGTGATTCCCCAGGCATTCGTCTTGGCATCCAGCACCTGCTGGATTTCCCTGCCCAGTCTGTCTCTGTGAGAAAGCATATCACCAAGCTCATGCTTCCCGATGGCATCCCGAAGGCCTGTCTGAGCAGAGAGGGATACTGCTTCCTTATAATTCTCCACCTCTAGGACACTCTTCTCAGCATCCCAGACCATCCAGAAGGCTATGGCATCGACATTTACCGGGACTGTGTCCCTCGTAAGGGTTGTTTCGGCCCTGAAGTCAGTGACTCGAATCCTTTGGTCCACATAGTTGGCCACTTTGTCAATCACAGGCAGCAAGGAGAAGAGGCCAGAACCACGAAGGCCGCGGAACTTTCCAAAGCGCAGCATTACTGCCTTCTCCCACTGGTAGGCTAACTGAATGCAGGGAGCAGTAAGCCCTGCTGTCACCACTGTTATCACCAGAATCCAGCTCTCCGGTCGGTGGCTCAAGTAGGTCCACAGTGCAGCCATGGTAGTTAAAACAAGAACCACTTCCCATATCTGAGAGAGGCGGAAAAGTATGGACAACACGAGGGCCATTATCACCATCGTGATCACCACCGGCAGCCGGAACGGAAACACGGATAAATGGATCACAAGTCCGAGGAGGCAGAGTGCCACAAGGATCATGATGTTAATCGGGCCGAAACGGAAGTCGGCCTGAAAGCTGGTGGCAAAACGCTCCAGAGCACTAAGTTTGAGAGCACCCAATGACTTTCTCATTATAATCTCCTTTCTCAGCGGCTCTTCCGCTGCTTGAGGTTTGTCATAATGTCAACGAGGGTGAATCCATAAGAGGAAGCCCTCGATAATAATTCCTGGCAGATCTGATCAAGCATGCGCCGTCTCTCCTCATCGTCCTGCTTCACACTCCTGTGGCCTACAAATGTGCCTGATCCCATTTGGGTTTCTACTAGTCCTGTGAGTTCCAGCTCCGTATAAGCCCGGGTCACTGTGTTCGGGTTGATGGAGAGCTCTACGGCAAGCTGGCGCACCGTGGGAAGTTTATCACCCGGCTCCAGCCCTCCAGAAGCGATGGAGGTCTTCACCTGATCGATGATCTGCCGGTAAAAGGGAATGCCACTTTTCATATCCAGCAGGAAACTAATAGCCATTTTCTTCCTCTCATTTAAAATTGTTATAAAATAATATTGTTATAATACACTAATACATTTTTTCTTCTTTTTTGTCAAGTTTTTTTTCAAATAAAAAAAATAGAAGACAAGAATATCCCCCTGGCAAACACGAATACACATTCTACATCAGAATTTGATTATTTCTGAGGTGCGGGCAGGAGATAAAAATTATGAGGAAAAACTGCTCGTGTTAATATTGAACGAGATCACCAAAATTGGATAAAAGTTTGAAACAAAAAAGAAATTGCATGCGGAAGATGAACGTAATGTTAAATGTTAAGACGCGTCCCCTATTTTGCAAGAAATTGGGGACTGTCCCCAATTTTAGAAATGTCGAATGTTGAGATGCGACCCCTATTTTTTAAAAAATGGATGCTTGAGCAGGGCGGGTTTCTGCAGGGGATCCTGAGGTTTGCTCAATTCGATCTCCTCAAAAAGTACGGAAGGCGCCACAACCGAAGTGGGAAGATTCCCCCTTGCCAGCAAATTATTGACAGAGTAGTCATCCCCCACAGCGACAATATCTCTGAGCATACGCACAGACATCTCATCAATGCTGAGGCCACGGATGAGTTCCTCCCGTCCATCCTCAACATAGACTTTATACACGAGTAGAGGTGCGGTGACTGTCTCTCTTCGAGATCTTGCCTGGGCCATGCCAAACATATCCTGGAAGTCTCGTGGCGTGAAAAAGCGATTATCCAGCTTTTTAACCAATAAACCATAGGAAAGACCTTCATCCTTGCAGAGCCCAATCAACTCCTGCTTCAACTCGGCAAACGACCGTGTCTCAGTGGCTTTGATGAAGAGATTGCTGTAATGAGCAGTGGAAGAAAGCATGGAAACGCTCCGCCCATGACCGTTCGATCTATCGAATTCCTTGCGCGGGCGGCGTGACATCAGCAGTGTTTTTAAAAATCCATCTTTGATGAGTGTCACCTTTTGTCCCGCTACTCCCTGGTCGTCAACTTTATACGCGCCGATTAGAGAATGGTTCTCGTAGGAAGTTTATCTCGGGTCATCCACCACCGTAAAAAAGGAGGGGAGCACCCGACGGTTCAACCGGTTAGAGAGATTTCTTTCTGGCATCACAACCGCGCTTCCTCTCTGGTCCATCAGAAGAGGACGGTCTCCGGATAGCTGCGGAGCCAATGTCTGGGAAAATATTTCTGTGGCAGCTTCCGCAGTGACCAACACCGGTCCGAAGTACTGATCCATGACTGGCGCTGAAGTTAATGCTGTGAGTTCTTCCGCCATTTTTCGTATGGCTTCTTCCATCTCTTTTTCTGTGGGCAGCGATTCCCAATTCGTCCCGAGGAATGGAATAAAATGTTTCAAAGGCATCCCATCTTGAGCTCGCGTGGATGCTTGGGCAACAAGCATATAGAGAGTGCCTGGCTGACGAACCACAGTACCTTCACTGTTGACAAAATATTTATTCGTGGTCGTAAGGCTGAAATTCACACCCGAATAATAAATGGTAGGAAATTCCTTAAAAATCTCGGATAGGTTGCGGACAAGTTTTTCCCATTCGGAGCTGTTGATTTTCATTGATTTTCTTGGGTTGATGGATGTGACTGGCTCCTCTCGTGAAAAATCAGGGATTTCCTCTGTTTCCACTTTTGTTTTCAAGAGAGACCGTTTCCCAGCCAACTGTTCGACAGCCTGTTTATAGGCAGCATCTGTCGCCAGCCAGATATCCTGGCGCAGGGCCGCATAATCATCTTCGATGGCTAAAGGCCTGAATCCTGACGATGAATACCTAAAACGCGGGCTTGAGAATCCGCTGTTATCAAAATCATAACTTCCCACACGAACACTCACTTGGAGGAATCGGCTTTTATTGCTATTTGAATTGACTATCGCTCCAAAGATAGCCCTCACTGCGAATGTCTCTGTTTCTTCCACCCTATATTCAATGTAATACGGCTTTTCCATGTCTTTTAATTGCAGTTGGTCAACTGAACGAGCCAATTCATCTTTAAGAGCTTTCAGGACCACATCCTCTTCCTCTTGGGCATGGAGGCTGAGTTGAGGAGACATGAAGGCAAACAAACAAAATAAGAGGAAAAACAAGAGACAACGAAATCGCGATTTTGATACTGTCCTCATTTGAGCCTCCTCTTGGGTCGAGGAAGTATCGGAGGTCGTTCCTCTGATTTCTGTTTCTTCTGGATCTCAATTTCTCCCGTGAGTATTCCTGGAGATACACAGGACACCGGTAACCAGCCTGATTCTGCTCCACAGCCGCCGTTGAATACGCCGACTGTATCTGCACAGGCCAATATCTTACTGAAGGAAATCAGTGGAGTCCCTATCAGGTCTGCCCCACGGACGAGTTCATCAGGGCGCCCATCCGCGTAGACACGATAAACCATGATCGGATCGACGGCATACGCCTGAGTTCCACCCCTTCTGGTGGACGTAAATCCGCCAGAGATGTCTTCAAAAATGAGGCCAAACGGCTTCCCTTGCTTTTTACACTCTTCAATCAGTAACTTACGAAGTTTCTCTTCTGAGACCGTTTTGGATGATTCAACGATCAAATTCCCTTGGCGAGCTACTGGTTGGTAACCGGCTGACTTTCTGCCATGGCCGTTCGACTTGTCAAATCCCAGAATCGGCGAGCGGGACATGAGGAAGTTCTTCAAAACACCTTTTTCCACTACAGTGACACGCTGAGCTTTTATACCCTCATCATCATAAAGATAGAAGCCCATCAGGTCAGAATTGCCCTTCTTTTTAATCGTGGGGTCATCATAGACTGATATGAAATCAGGCAAAACGGGCTGGTTGACCTTCTTGGTAAATGTCTGACCTTCGCTTTCATCTTTCTGGCGGTGACCCTCGATACGGTGACCAAAGATCTCATGGAAAAAAACACCTGCCGCTTGACCCGAGAGAATAGCAGGTCCGCTGTACGGCTCGATCACGGGCGCTTCCCGGAGTGCGAGCAGTTCTTTGGCCATCTGTCTGATCGTTCTCTGTACTGTTTCCTCATCCGCCAATCCCTCTAGCGAATGTGAATCAAATGACTTGTACTGGAACAAATCCATGCCATCGTCGGCTTTTGTCCTGGCCAGCATGCTGAGGCTCCATTGTGTGTTCCCCTGCTGGATGACTGAACCCTCGCTGTTGACAAAGTATTTGTTTGTCACCTCCGCATTCAAGGTGACCTGCGATTCTAAAATATCTTGAAAAGGGATAAATAGAGCCGAATACTCCTTAAGCTTTTTCTCCCACCGAGCTACATCGACACGAACATCGGATAAAGGGCCAAGGAACTTTGCAGGAGCTTCGCGTGAAAAATCGGCAGATTCATCCTCTTCTTCCACCTTGACGGCTTTGTTCGCTTCGACCTGAACAAGACGCTGAACAGCCTCTTTGTATTTCTTATCTGTCTCGAACCACAGCGCACTTTTTATCGCATCCGTATCATTTTCGACAGGTATGAATGCAAAACCACGATAGGGCGGCAGGTACCCGAATCTGTCTCTGATACGATGCGTATTATCAAATTGGTAATCACCGACACGCACTTCGACATCCAGGACGCGGGAGCGACCATCAGAGCTGACTCGTATGGCCCCATAAGAGGCGGCGATCAAAAGACGGATCGATTCAGTGATATGATAGCTGATGAAATAAGGGGGAGGATTGCCCTTGTCACCCAAACCTTTCATCGAGCGCTGCAGCTCTTCCTCCATCGCAATGAGGACTACACTCTTCTCTGCGGGTTGAGGCCAGACGACCTGGGATAGAAGACAACAGCTGAGAACAAGAAGAATACAGACTGCATACGTTCTGACGATTTCTTTCATAATGAACTCCTTGTTTAGAACCTCTCTTTAAGATGATCGTGGAGAGTAGGGATGAACCAAATTTTGTATATCTTATGGCTCACAAATTCATGCACAGAATATTTTAATGTAAAGTGACTGTTATTTAAAGAGCTAGGTCTTCTCTTTCACTCTTACACAATTATTCGCTCTCCGCCATCCACAGAAGATTATAACTCACTGGTACCATTTTCGTATTACGAATGTGAAAAGAATTCTTTAGAAAGACAAAAAAATTCTTGACATATCTATAGAATTTCTATACAAATATATATGTATAGAATTTCTATATAAATAAGCCTGCGAGGTGGTTATGAGCACTCTGACGAAAAACGAGGAAATCATCCTTCTTTCGATACTGAGGCTCAAGGATAATGCCTACGGAGTCAGCGTTAAAAATCAAATCAAGATACTCACCGGGAATGAGTGGAACTACGGCCTGCTGTACTGCGCGCTGGACCAGCTGGCTCGAAAAGGCTTGCTGATCAAACGCGAAGGGATGCCTGTGTCTGAGCGAGGAGGACGAAGAAAGATATTTTATTCTATTTCGCGGTCGGGCAGACGGGCTCTTGAGGAAGCCTATAAGCTAAAAGAAGCCATATGGGATGGCATAGGGGCTCCTTCCCTGAAAAAGGGGGAGGCATCATGAAAGACGATTCAACAAGACCCCCAAAAATCCCCGAGTGGCTGCTGACGAAACTGTCCTACTGGATCGAAAGACATTCTCTTATCGACGATCTGGAAGAAGAATATCACATCAATCTGTCAAAGCGAAGCCGCACCTATGCACGGCTCTGGTATTGGAGCCAGATCTTTCGAGCCATCCCCACAATCGTGTCTTACTCAATATACAGGAATGCTGTCATGATCAAGAATTACGCACTCATTGCCCTGAGAAATATCCGGAAACAAAAAGTTTTCTCATTCATAAATATCACTGGTTTAGCCATAAGCCTTTCCCTCTGTCTTTTTGTGGTCAAGTTGACTTTCACCTTGTACAGCAGCGATCGGTTCCATGAGAAGAAAGACCGAATCTACAGGGTTATCTCTCAGACTACAAGCGAAAATGATGTCATCGATCTGGCGACTGCGCCTCTGCCTCTTGTGTATGAACTGGAGCAGATCCCGGAGATCGAAACGGTTGTCCGGATAAAGAAGAACTTCGGAGGGGCTGCGGCAGCCATGAAAAAGGTACTGATGGTCCAGGGACTCTATGCAGACAGGGACTTTTTTCATGTATTCAGTTATGAACTGGAAGCGGGAGACCCGAAGACCGCGCTTGCCGAACCTTATTCTCTTGTGGTCACCAAAGAACTTGCGCAGAAGTTTTTCGGCACCGGAAACTCCGTCGGAGAAATTCTGAGCATCCAGGACTTGGGAGATTTTAAGATTACCGGAGTGATGAAAGATACATCAAAGCTCAATTCTCACATGAGATTCGAATGTCTGGCCTCTCTTTCGACATTGAATTCACTCGAGAAACAGAAAAAAATCCTCGCCTCACTGGAAAACTGGAAAAATTTAAATGATAACTATGTCTATTTTCTGCTCCACGAGAATGCTTCTCTAAACAGGATAGAAGAGCTGTTTCCAGCCATCGTGAAAAAACATTACTCCGACACGAAAACAGAATATATTTACAGCTTGCAGGCTCTGACCAAAATTTCGCCGGGAAAGAACCTGGGGAATTTCCTGTCAACGCCGGCTGTGAGCCCTCAACTCCCCTTGCTGTTATCCAGTATTGCCCTCCTGATCATGATCATAGCCTGTTTTAATTACACCAACCTGTCCTTAGCCAAGGCTCTTTCGCGGGCCAAAGAAGTAGGTATCCGGAAAGCCATGGGAGCCAACCGCTTCAAGCTCATCACTCAATTCATCGGCGAAGCGGTCACCTACGCCCTGATTGCGTTTGTCCTCGCACTCATCCTGTTAAAACTTGTTATTCCTGTTTTTGTCAGTCAAATGCCATTGTACACTGGAATGGAAAGCCAGAGCCTGGGTGTGACACTCTTCTTCATCCTGTTTACCGTATTCACCGGCATCCTTGCCGGAATCATCCCAGCACTCTATATATCAAAATTCAATCCGGCTGAAGTCCTGAGAGATATCACCAAAGCGAAGGTTTTCTCTCGAATTAACTTGCGCAGGGCTCTTGTGGTCTTCCAGTTCTTTATTTCTTTTGTCTTCATCATCACCACCATTGTTTTATACAAACAAATCCGCGTTGAAAAAAACATCGATACGGGATTCAATGCGGAAAACATCATGAATGTTGAACTCCAGAACACCAACTATGAAACGTTCAAGCAGGAAATGTCCACTCATCCGGCTGTATCCAGGGTTTCAGCCTCCGCATTTATTCCCTGTACAGGCACAAGATGGGGGACTAGAGCCAAAACCCCAGATGTTTCTGAATTCCTTGATGTCGACTTCATCTCGATAGACAATGATTTTATTGAAAATCTCGAATTGGAGCTTGTGGCTGGGCAGAATTTTCCTGAAATGACCCATCCTGAGAATGAAAGGTTTGTCATCCTCAACGAGATGGCCGTCGAACGATTCGGATTCGAGTCACACCTTGGCGCCATCGGCCAAATCATTACATTCAGGAAGAACAAACATCTCGAAGTAATCGGTGTGGTCAAAAATTTTCTTTCTTCAAGCGTATCCGATCCGGTTCATCCTCTGGTTTTAAGAGTAGTTCCCGAGTATTTCGAGTACGCCAACCTGAAGATAAGAACGGATGATGTGGAATCAACCCTTCTCTTTCTCGAAACAAAGTGGAAGGAATTGGAGCCTTTCCGCCCTTTCAGATACAGCTTTTTTGAAGATCAGCTTGAAGATTATTTTGCAGAAGTCGAGAATGTGCTACGAGGCGTCTATTTTATTGCCTTTTTGACCATCCTGATCGCCTTTTTTGGACTCCTGGGTATGGTCATCTATGATACGGAAGCGAGAGTAAAGGAAATCGGTATTCGAAAAGTCATGGGAGCGTCTGTGATTGATATCATTCTGGTCACTTCAAAGAGCTTTGTTTTCCTGCTGCTGCTGGCAGCGGCTCTGGCCATTCCTGCTGCCTGGTTGATCAACAACATGCTCTTGCAGGACATTACCAATCGTATCGAATTGGGATTCGGAATTTTCGCCTTTGGATTACTCATGATGTTCGCCTTAGGTTTTATCACCATATTTTCCCAGACAATCAAGGCCGCATTCGGAAATCCTGTGGATTCTTTAAGGTATGAGTAGGCTTTGAATCTAGAGAAGTCCAGCAATCGTTTTAAATTCCTTTTTCAGCGGAAACTCTTTGGCAAAAGCTTCTTCGAGCAACTTCACTGCCGGCTGATCCAATCTATCTCGATTCCTTCTCAAGTATTTTTTGACAGCTTTGACGACCTTCTTCATAGTCCGGTCATCTGGAATCGAGGTCTTCCTGGACGCACAGAGGACTCCGGTGATATAGCCTAAGGCATAATCTCTATCCTCTTTGTCACTCGAGCTTATTTTCTCCAAGAGTTCCTTCCCGCTCAGAGGCTTCCCTGCTTCGGCGCAAAAAATCCCATGAATAAAACAAAATAGGATGGCAAACATAACAACTTTTTTTTGGGGGGCTATGCCCTTTAATAAATTTATCATTGTGAACTCCCTTTAATTCATATACACATATCCCAAAAAATTATTCCCATTATTTCTGAGTTTTTTGACATTTTGTATTCTAGGAGTCGAGGTGGCCAAAGACTCGAGGCACAGCTCTTAGAAATGTAGTGAAGGTAGAGGAATAATAGATTTGACGAGAGACCATGATTTTTGTCTGTTAAAAACACGATGAGAAAACTCAACCTATGGCAAATTATATTGATTTTTACCAAATCTATATGATATATAATTTATATAATAAAAATAAAAAGAATAAATATAATGTAAATTTCTAGGACTACTTTTTTGCAGGGCACACATATTCTTCAAGGATTTTCATATTTTGCTTTTTTCAAAAATTCACATGCCCCTGCAAATTTTCCCACAAATAAAAAAACGACCAAAAAATATCCCTCTTACTCAGAACTTGAGGAGAATATTTATCTTATACTGAGAACAGGATATCTAAACTCCACATACAAGAACTGTCATCTTTGTCCCCTAGATCACCGAGCTGACAAAACGAAAGGTGACAACGTAGTGGCCGGGCCACTGATAAAGTTAAAGCCTCCAGTGGTTTTGCTCATTCTGGCAAAGAAATTACAAAGATGGAGTGGAAATTTCTGTTGGTAGATTGGCCAAACAATGAGAAATTTTTTTTATAAATTAGAATTTCAAACAGTTTCAATTGAATGAGTTGTGTCCCTAGCATTAGAAATTTAAATTATTTATTTACTATGTGAGGA
>CAYFVQ010000284.1:0-1673 GCA_964346585.1 uncultured Eubacteriales bacterium
GTGTTTCTCATTCTGGGAATGGGTGGGAATTTAAACGATTGTCTTCGCCCGCTTCCGGTGGATTTGAGTCCCAGCTTCTCAGCCCAGACTAGATCACACATGTAGTTCTCCAGAATGCCGTCTCTGATCAATACGGTTCTCTGCGAGGGTGTGGCTTCATCATCAAAGGTAAATGAGCCCAGCATTTCAGGAACAGTGCCGTCATCGACCAAAGTCACACCTTTGGCCGCGACCTGTTTACCGATCTGGCCTTTGTAATTAGAACCTTTGTAAACATAGTCAGCTTCCATTCCATGGCCGCAGGATTCATGGAAAAGCACACCTGGCGAGCCTGGACCTATCACAACAGGAAACGTGCCACGCGGAGAATCTATAGCTTCCAGCAATTTTTTCGCTCTCTCTATCGATTTGTCCACCACCACTTCGAAGGCATTGCGGCCTTTGAAAAAATTCATCCCGGCATAGGCTCCGCGGTTATCAATTCCCAATTGGAGGTTTCCATCTTTATCCTTCATAAAGGTCAAAGCGTAGAAAAGAATGCCGCCGACAGTCTTGTTGACAATCTTTCCAGATGAGGTGGCGATGTTGATTTGGCGTATGAATTCCTGAAAGTACTGGGACACCTGGTTCACGCGGCTGTCTGCAGACCAGGCCCGCTCGGTCAATCCCTTGATCATTTCAATCTTTTTCTCTGAAGCGATTTCATCCGGAAGCGGAACAATAGGGAAAGAAAGCTCGGATGTCTGTTTAGTCAGGTTCACGACGCTGCCTTGCCCACCAGTCTGACCTTGAGCCGCCGCATCAGCGACATACCTGGATGTTTTGTAAATCTCATCTGGTTCGAAGCTGGCTGTGTAGGCATAGAATGTTGTGCCTTCTTTGACTCCGCGAATGCCGACTCCCTTCTGAAATGTCGTTGCTGTGTTGATCTTCCGGTCGTCACTCGATAGGACATCAACGCCAGTCCGTTCCACAAAGACATCGCCGAAGTCTGCGCCCTTCGCCATTAGAAGCTCAACCGCTTTATGGAGAACATCCTCAGGGAGGATTAAATCCCCTGCCTTGGCTCCAGGACTACAGCCGGTGTGCAGCCACAGGGAGTTCAGGAGCGCGGATGAAAATCCGAGTGCAGTCACACCTGCGGCACTTCGACCGAGAAATTCGCGACGGGTTATTTCCCGACGTTTCTTTTGACTCATCATATTCCCTCCGTGATCGATTTTATGTACATGTGGATTTTGCATTTTTTTTTCAGTCTCATTGAATTCCCACGTGAATTAATAATCATTAAAAACATTTTTCTCTGTCCCTATTTTTTACAATTTGAGAAAAATAAGGAATGTAAAATCTGTGAAAGGTCGACGGAACCGTTAAATGGTATTTCTGCAAGGCAAAGAAGCCACGCTCTGTACATCGCAGCCTATAGCCTAAGAAATTCATGAGGAATACTAATTGACCGCTTACCGAACGTTTTGACCGTTTGTATATTTTGACTTCTCTAAAGAGAGGATCTCTGGTACATATTCCCATGCGGTTAAAAGTCTAGTCGAAAGTAAAGAAATCATTACAATATCCAGGAAAATTGTTATATCATTCATTACAACCGGATAACTGAGGAGAGTTAAAACGTTGATCAGCTTAAATAAGAGGAGTCATCTGTTCTGGTTTCTTCA
>CAYFVQ010000285.1:0-11443 GCA_964346585.1 uncultured Eubacteriales bacterium
AGGAAGACGTGCTCGGATCGATTGAGGTCGGTAAACTGGCGGATTTCACGGTGCTGGATAGAGACATCCTGGAAGTCGCTCCCAGAGAAGTCTTAAAAGCGCAGACGGTGTACACGATCATTGGGGGAAAAATTGTTTTTGATGGGAATCATTAGAGCGACAAAAATTATCCGGTATTAAGAGTCCGTTGAAAAAATTAGGCTTGATAATCAACCCGATAGCTGGGATGGGCGGACGAGTGGGCCTGAAGGGGACCGACGGCCTGGATATCCTGGAGAAGGCCAGAAGGCTCGGGGCCAAGCCTGAATCGCAAAAGCGCACACAGGATGCTTTAAGGATGATCGAACCTCTCAAGGGAAAGACAAAAATAATAACCTGCGCAGGTCAGATGGGTGAGGATTCAGCCAACCATTTGAGTCTAGCTCCTGATGTCATTGATGTGGGAAAGGCTTCAGTGACCACGGCATCAGATACACAAAAAGCGGCCAAAGAGATGAGAGGCTTAGGAGTGGATTTGCTTCTCTTCGCAGGAGGGGACGGAACAGCCAGAGACGTATATTCGGCTATTCGTGGTTCACTTGTCGTTTTGGGCATTCCTTCGGGTGTGAAGATCCATTCCGCTGTATTCGCTTCTAATCCCCTGATAGCTGGTGAGCTAGCCGTTCTTTACCTTCAGGGAAAAGCCAAAAGAACTCGAGAAGTCGAAGTCATGGACATTGATGAAGATGAATACAGAAACGGTGTGCTTTCGGCCAAACTCTATGGATACCTGAAGATTCCCTATAGAAGGAGCTATGTGCAAAGTGCAAAGGCGGGAAGCCAGCCTGATGAGAGATATTCACAGGAAGCCATTGCTTTTGAGGTTGTTGAAAACATGTCCGATGAATCCTATTATATTATCGGCCCTGGAACAACGGTTAGAGCGGTGATGGATAAGTTAAACCTGAAGAACTCACTGCTAGGAGTTGACCTTGTTCACAACAGGAAGCTTGTCGGAATGGATTTGAATGAGTCAGAATTACTGAAGAGGATCAAAGGAAAAAAGACAAAGCTTATAATCACACCGATTGGCGGACAGGGATACCTGCTTGGCAGAGGGAATCAACAAATCAGCCCTGAAGTCATCAGACAGGTGGGTAAAGAGAATATCATTATCATTGCCACAACACACAAAATGAATTTATTATCCGGACGTCCATTATTGGTGGATACAGGGGATAGAGAGATTGACCAGCTTTTGAGTGATTACTATAAAGTAATTACAGGCCATCGGGAGAGCATCATATACAGAGTAAATTGTTCTCCAGTCTGAAGAAAATATGGAAATTCAGGAGAGGATTGGCGAGTCTATCGGTCGCGAAAAAGACAACTCAGAGATTAGATTCAAATCATTCTTGAGGAATAGTCAACCTAGATTATTCACGAGTCGAGGTTGCCGTAGATAGGAGGCACAGCGCAAGATGCTGTGGTTGTCCACCGCGCTTGCGCTGTAACGAAGTAGATGCGGTGAGATCGGCTCGCCCGAAGGGTGAAAGATGCCGACATAAGTTGAATATTTTACCTTACTCAGATGTTGTGACTATGGTGTCGGCATATTTTATGAATAATTCAGGTTAATAAGGAGGGTGAAAATGCTCGATAATTGGAAGCCGCCAGACGATTGGTCGGAGATTAAGACTATAGATGCCCATTCAGCCGGTGAGCCTTTGCGGATCATTACCGGTGGAGTGAGTGAGATTCCTGGAGAGACTATCCTGGAAAAAAGGGGCTATGCACAGGAAAACCTGGATCGTCTTCGCACGAGTTTGATGTGGGAGCCAAGGGGGCATGCAGACATGTATGGAGCCATCATCACCGAACCTGTCACTTCTGATGGAGATTTGGGTGTTTTGTTCATGCACAATGAGGGCTTCAGCACGATGTGCGGACATGGAGTCATCGCTCTGACAACAGTTGTTCTGGATACAGGAATGATTGAAAAAGAAGGGAATAACCCTGTTGTGAAAATGGATACGCCTGCCGGAAGAGTCACAGCCACAGCTCAAAGAGCAAAGGGAAAAGTCAAAGAGGTTTCATTCCATAATGTGCCCTCCTTCGTCCTCAAGAGTAATCAGGTTGTTGAGGTTCCAGGAATTGGTGTCGTCCAATTTGATGTGGCTTTCGGCGGGGCCTTTTATGCCGTCTGTGGAGCGAGGGAGCTAAAGCTTGGGCTGGAGGAAAAAAATTTTCATCAATTGATTGATGCGGGGAAACGAATCAAGCAAGAAGTCATGGACAACTTAGAAATTGAACATCCGTTCGAAAAAGATTTGGGGTTTCTGTACGGGACCATTTTTGTAGAAGAAGCAGTAGACCCAACTCATCACAGCCGCAATGTCTGTATTTTTGCCGAAGGAGAAGTGGATCGCTCGCCCACAGGAACAGGTGTCAGTGCTCGGGCGGCTATTCATTTTTCTCGTGGCGAGCTTTTTCCCGGACACCCGATTGTCGTGGAAAGTATCCTGGGAACGAGCTTTAGAGTGCGGATCGTGGATGTTGTAGATTTTGATATTTACAGGGCCGTTATCCCTGAAGTCACTGGAAGTGCGTCTATCATCGGCCAGAGCAGATTTTGTTTTGACCCGGAAGATCCATTACGTGAGGGCTTTATTTTGCGCTAAGATTTAAAGATTTTCAATTTTTGAGCATCTTGATTTAATCTGAATTATGAGCCAATGAGTAAAGGAAACCACAATCGAAAAGTTATTCGCATTCACGCCTTCTCTTCTTGTTCGGGAAATATTAAGGAGTGTAAAAGAATGAGATTCCTCACGCTCAAACTAGTTTTTATTTTCCTCATCCTGAATATATCTCCTGCAGCCAATAAAGAAATCCATCCAAACTCGAAAACGACTGAGGAAAAGGGAGTGTTTGATTGGGAGAATCCAAATGTGGTCGAACGGAACAAAGAGCCTGGTCACTGCACCTATGTTCCCTATACGGATGCCAGAACCGCTGTACAGAATGATCCGGCTCAATCGCCCTATATAAAATGCTTGAGTGGGATCTGGAAGTTCAACTGGGTGAGAAAGCCGGCAGACCGGCCCATCCATTTCTACCGAGAGGATTACGATGTTAGCCAGTGGGATGAAATCAAAGTTCCGTCGAACTGGGAGCTGCAGGGATATGGAATCCCCATCTACACCGATACCGATTATCCTTTTCCCGCTAATCCTCCCCATATTCCCCATGATTGCAATCCTGTGGGTTCATACAGGAGAAATTTTACAATCCCGGAAACCTGGCTGGACAGACAGGTGTTCCTTCATTTTGGAGGAGTGAAATCCGCTTTCTATGTCTGGGTCAACGGGAAAAAAGTTGGCTACAGTCAGGGCAGCAAAACTCCGACAGAATTCAATATCTCTGAGTATATCCGGAGTGGAGACAACACACTGGCTGTGGAAGTCTACCGCTGGAGCGATGGCGCTTATCTAGAGGACCAGGATTACTGGAAGATCAGTGGGATCGAGCGGGATGTGTTTCTCTTTTCGACCCCCAATGTGATGATCCGTGACTTTTTTGTTCTCGGAGACCTGGATGAGCGTTATCTAGATGGAACAGTCAAAGTCACGGCTGATGTGAAAAACTATTTGAAAGGCACAACGGTAAAGCACAAGATTCAGATTCAGCTGTTCGATGCGGATCATCGACCGGTCTTTGATATACCTGTGGAAGAGGAAGTTGAATTCGATAAATCAGGGCAAGTAGAGATCCATTTGAAGAAATTCATCGAGAACCCGAAGAAGTGGTCGGCTGAAACTCCAAACCTGTATACGCTTGTTCTGTCTCTTCTGGATGAGTCAGGAAGGCCCATCGAGGTGGTGAGCTGCAAAACCGGTTTCCGGAAAGTAGAGATTAAAGGGGGACAGTTACTGGTCAACGGCATTCCGGTCACCATTAAAGGCGTCAATCGCCACGAGCACGAACCTGAAACCGGTCGCGTGGTTTCGGAAGAATACATGATGAAGGATCTCCGGTTGATGAAGCAGTTCAACATCAATGCTGTCCGGACAAGCCATTACCCGAACGTCCCCAGATGGTACGAGCTCTGCGACCAGTACGGGCTTTATGTCATCGATGAAGCCAATATCGAATCCCACGGAATGGGCTATCGTCCGGACAGAACACTCGGAAATAATCCAGACTGGCAAAAAGCTCATCTGGAAAGGACGATCAGGATGGTGGAGAGGGATAAAAATCATCCCGCCGTCATCATCTGGTCCCTCGGGAATGAAGCGGGTGATGGAGTCAACTTCGAAGCCACCTATTCCTGGATCAAGAAACGTGACCCTTCCCGGCCGGTCCAGTATGAACAAGCTAAAACCCGTCCTCACACGGATATCGTCTGTCCGATGTACCGCCAGATCCACCATCTCGAAGATTTTCTCAAAAAAGGACTGGATAACCGGCCGCTCATCCTCTGCGAATACGCCCATGCCATGGGGAACAGTGTCGGAAACCTCCAGGATTACTGGGATTATTTCAACAAACACAGAGAGCTCCAGGGAGGTTTCATCTGGGATTGGGTCGATCAGGGGTTGCTCAAGAAAACTAAGGAAGGAGAAGAGTTCTGGGCCTATGGAGGTGATTTTGGTCCTCCGGGGACATTGAGTGATAAGAATTTCTGCATCAACGGCCTTGTCTTCCCAGACAGGAAAACGCATCCTCATATCTGGGAGGTGAAGAAGGTTTACCAGTACATAAAAGTGAAACCTCTGGATCTGAGGACCGGCAAGGTAGAGATTCACAACACCTATGATTTCACTGACTTCAACATTTTTGAGACAACATGGACAGTCATGGGAGATGAGGAAGAAATAGCGAGAGGAAAGCTGCCCAGGATGGATATTCCTTCGCGCCATTCTCAGGAGGTCACTCTTCCTCTTTCAAGGATTCATCCCGAACCGGGAAAGGAGTATTTTCTGAAATTGAGTTTCACTTTGAGAGATCCAACATCCCTTCTGCCAAAAGGACATGAGGTGGCCTGGGAACAGTTTAAACTGCCGATGTCTCAGCCAATCCCCTATATCGAGAGGAAAAGACTGCCAAAATTGTCACTCCAAAAAAAAGAAAAAATCATCAAAATCCAGGGGAAGAATTTCACGATTTCTTTTGATGAATCAACAGGAATGCTCACTTCGTATGTGTTCGAGAATACAGAGCTCATCCAGTCCGGGCCGGTTCCGAATTTCTGGCGGGCTCCGACAGATAATGATTTTGGTTGGGATATGCCCAAACGGCTCAGGATCTGGAAAGGCGCGAGTGCGGGAAGAACAGTCGAGAAAGTCACTGCGAAAAGGGTGAGTTCACGGGAAATCCAGGTGGATGCCTTTTCCTTGATCCCTGCGGGAGACTCGGAATACTCCACATCCTACAGGATTTTTGGAAGCGGTGATATTATCGTCACTAACAGGTTTGTTCCCGGTAACACCGAGTTGCCGGAGATGGCTAGGTTCGGAATGGTCATGACGCTGCCGGTTGAGTTCGAAAGCATTATATGGTATGGAAGAGGGCCACATGAGAATTACTGGGACAGAAAAACAGGTTCTCCGGTCGGAGTTTACAGCGGGAAAGTGATGGACCTTTATCATCCCTACATCCGGCCTCAAGAGAATGGAAACAGGACAGATGTGCGTTGGGTCGCCCTGATTAACGACAAAGGAATCGGATTGCTGGTTGTGGGGCGGCCGCTATTGAGCATCAGTGCCCATCATTTTATCGATGAGGATTTTGACCCGGGCCTGGAAAAGCGGCAGAGACATACCTTTCATCTGAAAAAGAGAGATCTGGTCATTCTGAAGCTCGATTATAAGCAGATGGGAGTCGGCGGGGATACCAGCTGGGGAGATCGGGCGCGTCCGCATCCGGAATACAGACTGCCGGTAAAAGAGTATTCCTACAGCTTCAGGCTGCGCCCGTTTTCGGTAAAAGAGGGCACGCCCATGTCCTTGAGCAAACAGAAGTTTTAATGCGGTCCGGATAGATTTTTTGTGATTAATGGTATGGTTATACGATTGGAAAACTGATTATCTGAAGCGTGGAAAATAGCGGCATCAATGACGATGAACACGTTAAAAAAACATAAAGAAAGAATGCCTGACATTCTTTTTAACTCAGGATTGAATGATAGAATTGCTGGCTTGAAATCTCTACCTCTTGACAGGAGAAGTGAGGTGAGATTTTGAAGGGAGGAGACATGGATTCACACTTCAATCGTCGGGATTTCCTTAAAACCGTTGGCCTGAGTGCGGCCGCCCTGGCTGTGACACAGTTTGAGTTTTGTGGGAAAGCAGCAGGCGCAAAGCCTAATGTCATCTTTATCCTGGCTGATGACCTAGGCTATGGAGAGCTGGGCTGCTACGGTCAGGAGAAGATTAGAACACCTCATATTGATAGACTGGCTGCTGAGGGCATGAAGTTTACTCAGCACTATTCTGGAAGTCCGGTTTGCGCACCCTCCCGCTGTGTGCTGATGACTGGAAAGCACACGGGTCATGCCTACATTCGGAACAATGATGAGATGGGCTACAGGGGAGAAGTCTGGAGGAATCCCAATCTCGAAGGCAACCGGCCTATGCTCGAGAATACCTATACAGTCGGCCGGATGTTCCAGAAAGCTGGCTACACAACCGGAGCGATCGGTAAATGGGGATTGGGTGGACCTGACAACTCAGGAGACCCGAACAAACAGGGATTTGACCACTGGTACGGCTATCTCTGCCAGCGAGTGGCCCATAATTATTACCCGATTCATCTCTGGCGAAACAGCGAGAAACACGTTCTTGCTCAGAACAAATATTTCTATCCTCACCAGAGACTACCCAAAGATAAAGACCCATTTGATAAGGCATCCTACGCGCCGTATTCTGGTAAACAATACTCCATGGATTTAATGGCAGAAGAAGCTCTCTGGTTTATCAGGGAGAACAAGGACAGGCCGTTCTTCCTCTACCTTCCGTTTCCAGTTCCCCACGCGGCCATTCAGGTTCCGGAAGATTCTCTTCAGGAATACGAAGGAGCTTTTCCAGAGACTCCCTATAAGGGAGAGAAGGGCTACCTGCCTCATCCAGCTCCAAGGGCCGGATATGCGGCCATGGTCACACGAATGGACCGGGAAATCGGAAAGATCATGGCTCTCCTCAAGGAATTTGGAATCGATGACAAGACACTCATCTTCTTCTCCAGCGATAACGGTCCCACGTTCAACGGCGGAACGGACTCAGAGTTTTTCAACAGTGCGGGTCCTCTCCGGGGGCTCAAGACCATGTTGTATGAGGGGGGGATACGAGTTCCTCTGGTTGCCCGCTGGCCCGGAAAGATCAAGCCTAACACTGTGAGCGAGCACAGTTCTGCTTTCTGGGATTTTCTCCCTACCTTTGCGGAATTGTTGGGTACAAAGCCGCCCCGAGATATCGATGGCATCTCCATCCTGCCGACACTTCTGGGGAATAATGAAAAGCAGGGAGTTCACGCGTTCCTCTACTGGGAATACGGTGGAAGGCAGGCTGTGCGAATGGGAGACTGGAAAGCCTACCGCAAAGATGTGAACAGCCCTATCGAACTGTACAATCTTAAGGATGATATCGCCGAACAACATAACCTTGCAGAGAAGAAACCGGATGTGGTCTCCCAAATGAGAGAGATCATGAGGGATGCCAGGACTGAGTCAGAGCTTTTCCCTCTGGTGAGGAAAAAGAAAAAATAATTTTATCCAACAATCGAGGAGATATTTAGAGTGAAACGACGTGATTTTTTAAAAAGCTTGAGTCTGGGAACAGTTGTTCTGACTGGTTCCGGAGCTTTATCCACATGCGCTTTTTTATCAAAAAAGAAGGAACTGAATTTTATTTTAATAGACATCGATGACCTTGGTTGGATGGACTTAACGTGCTACGGGAGCCAGTATTATGAAACGCCGAATATCGACAGGCTGGCTGCGCAGGGAGCCAGATTCACCAATGCGTATGCTTCCTGTGCCGTGTGCTCGCCCACTCGGGCCTCCATCATGACAGGGCGGTATCCGGCACGAATAGGTGTCACGGATTGGATTCACCACCTGGACCAGAAAGGGAAAAAAGCCTATGCAGAAAGAAAAAGCCCGTCTGATTATGTCGGGGGAAAAAGAAGGCAGCTTCTCTGTCCGCCTAATCCCTACTGGATGGAGCTGGATGAGGTCACAATCGCCGAGGTCTTGAAATCCGCCGGCTACACCACCTGTCACATCGGGAAATGGCATCTGGGTTACGAGCCCTGGTTTCCTGATAAACAGGGATTTGACATCAACATCGGAGGCGGTGAGATCGGTCAGCCACCCACATATTTTGATCCTTATTACTTGAATGAGCGGAGGCCGAGTATCCCCGCCCTCTCAGGCCGGAAAAAAGGGGAGTATCTCACTGACCGAGAGAGTGATGAACTGGTGGGATTTCTCAAACAGTATGGAGATAAACCGTTCTTTCTCCATATGTGTCACTATGCTGTGCATACCCCTCTCCAGGCCAAAAAAGAGTTCATTGCGAAGTACGAACGCAAGGAAAAGACCAACCAGACGAATGCGGTCTATGCGGCAATGATTGAAAGTATGGATGAAGCTGTCGGGAGGTTGATGGCCGTGCTGGAAGAGCTGCGGTTGAGCGAGCGAACCGTCATTATCTTTACATCCGATAATGGAGGTCTTCAGGATTATGCGACGGATAACGCACCGCTGCGCGCGGGTAAAGGCTATCCCTACGAAGGGGGGATCCGGGTGCCCTTGATCATCCGCTGGCCCGGCGTGGTTCAGGCCGGTATGGAGAGTGATGTCCCGGTCACGAGTGTTGATTTTTTCCCCACTCTGTGTGAAATTGCCGGGCTCGACCTTCCCTCAGACCGAGCCATCGACGGAAAAAGCCTTGTCCCTTTGTTGAAACTGGAAGGCCCATTGAGACGAGAGGCTATTTTCTGGCATTTTCCTCATTACCGGGGAAACATCGTTCCTTACAGCATCATCCGCAAGGGAGACTGGAAACTCATCAAACGGTATGAGGGCCAGCCATATGAGCTGTTCCTTATTGCGGAGGACCCGAGTGAAGAATATGAACTTGCCAAATTAATGCCGGGAAAGGTGAAAGAACTGGACGCAGACCTGGCTGCTTGGCTTAAAGATACAGGAGCCAAGCTCCCGCGAAAAAATCCTGATTACGATCCCGATATCCAATAGATGGAAAGAAATCTAAAGAAAATATTATCTGTTCAGATATTCTTTCAAGAAGGCGATAAAGATTCCTCTTCCGGATTCGATTTTTAAAAGAAAACGGAACAGCGTTCGCCTTGAAGATTGAGGATAGGAAGGATGAGTGCGATGAACTATTTCCGTGCAAAAATCAGGAATAAATTTTGTCTTGTTATTATTTTTATTCTCTCGGCATCTCTGCTCAATGCTCAGCAATCTGCTGATTCTAAAAGGATTATAAGGATTCTGTCTTACAACATCTTTCACGGGGAAACACTGAAGCATGATTTTGACCTGGAACGTATCGCTGGCGTCATCCGGTCGGTTACCCCGGATATTGTCGCTCTCCAGGAAGTGGATTTCAAAACGAATAGAGCGAAAAGCATGGACCTGGTCACACGATTGGGATATCTGACCAATATGCTTCCGCTTTTTGGGAGAGCTATGGAGTATGATGGGGGAGAATATGGAGAGGGAATCCTTTCCCGCTTTTCATTTGAGGAAACCAGGAATAATCCCTTGCCTCATTCACCAAGAAATGAGCCTCGAGCCGCGCTCGAAGTCGTAGTGAAACTTCCATCCGGAGATGAAATTGTCTTTATCGGGACACATCTTGACCATACGCGGGACCAAACAGACAGAATCGCTCAAGCAAAGCGTCTCAACAGGCTCTTCAAGAGAAATAAAAAACCGACTATCCTTGCCGGAGACCTGAATGCGACTCCGGAAAGTGAACCGATGAGAATACTCTTAAGGTTCTGGACCGATGCCAGCTCAGGAAATCCGCTGCCAACGTTCCCTTCATCCTCTCCGAAAAGACGGATTGATTATGTTCTCTTCCGGCCTGCAAAAAGGTGGCGGGTCATAGAAACCCGTGTCATCGAGGAAAAGGTCGCCTCGGATCATTGTCCACTTCTGGTTGTTTTAGAGTTGCTTCCTGCGAAAAAATAAATGATGATTGGCCTGGAAAAAAGAGGATTTGCAAGTTTTTCAAATGCCGACCTGTTGTGCACGCTCAGTAATTTGGTAACATTTTTGATATCATTATCAGCAATGCATGGCAATCTCAGGTCTTTGTCATTACGAGCGAAGCGTGGTAATCTCTTTAAAATATTAATGAAACTTTTTTATTGCCACGCTTCGCTCGCTATGACACTTTTACCCTCGACATTTTTAGCAAAAGGGTTACTTATTTACTGAACATAAATATCTGTCCGCTTTAATCTGAATATTTTGGCAGTATTTTGAAAGGAGGTTTGGCCATGTTTCTGAGGCAATTTAAACCCCTAATAATATCTGCATTTATTCTGTTGATACTCGTATTCGGAACTCATCGGGATAGTGTGTGCGCAGATGAGACGAATGATTGGGAAAATCCTCAAGTGATCGGCCAGAACAAAGAACCTGCCCATTGCACTTTGATTCCTTATGCCGCCCTGGGAAAGGCCATCAACGGATTGAGGGAAGAATCAGTATTCTATAAGCCACTCAACGGGAACTGGAAGTTTCACTGGGTTTCCAGACCATCTGACCGGCCGCAGGAGTTTTACCGGCCTGACTACAATATCAGTGAGTGGGATGAGATTCCTGTTCCCAGCAACTGGCAAATGCATGGCTATGGAAGGCCGATCTATCTCAATGTGCCCTATCCTTTCAAGAAGAATCCTCCTTTTGTCCAGCACGATTACAATCCGGTTGGCTCCTACAGGACAGAATTTGAAGTGCCGGCCGGTTGGGTCCAGCGGCAGATCTTCCTTCATTTTGATGGAGTCGAGTCGGCTTTCTATCTGTGGATCAATGGACAAAAGGTTGGATACAGCCAGGGAAGCCGGACACCCGCAGAGTTTAACATCACGGAATACCTCCGGGACGGGAAGAATATTTTAGCCGCAGAGGTCTACCGTTGGTCTGATGGTTCGTATCTGGAGTGCCAGGATTTTTGGCGCCTCAGTGGAATTTTCCGCGATGTTTATCTCTTCTCCACACCAGAAGTCCATGTCCGTGATTTTGAAGTCAGCTGTGACCTGGATGAGGAGTACCAGGACGCAGTGCTGAGAGTCACAGCCAGAGTCCGCAATTACTCGGATGAGGCCGTGAAGAACACAAAAGTGGAGGTCAGCCTTCTGGATGCAGAAAACGAACCTGTTGGTTCTGAGGTTCTGCTGGAGGGTTCAAGCGTATACATTTCCCCGG
>CAYFVQ010000286.1:0-24684 GCA_964346585.1 uncultured Eubacteriales bacterium
CGGGGATAGGTCTTTCTTCCAACAGTTCACCCAAGCCAACATCCCGCAGATAGGCATGATAATCTTTCCAGCCTCCTGCCCAGGCTTCAAAGCCGAGTTGAGGATGATCTTCTCCCCGCCCTCCTTTGATTTTTTCCATTTTAAATTCTTTTTCACTCGGGATACGACGGTTATACCAAGCCCCATCAAAAGGTTCCCGCCAGGGCATATCCCGGTACATATGACCTTTGAGATGGGATTTTCCAAAGTAAGCTGTCTTGCGCCCGGAATCACGTGTGAGAAATCCCAATGAGGGAATCTCGTCGCTGAGCGGGATATTGTTGGTAAAGACACCATGCCTCTGCGGGAAACACCCGGTGAACATGCTGGCTCGAGAGGGGCTGCAGGGGAAAGCGCTGATGGTGAAACGAGAGAAACGAATGCCGGTGTTTGCCAGTCTATCCAGGTTCGGAGTGGGATTGAGAGGATTGCCGTAGCAGCCCAAGGTGCTGACTGGCTGCTGGTCAGTCATGATGAAAAGAATATTCATCGGCTTCTTTGGGGAACGGCCAGTCCTGCACACCAAGGAGGAAGCAAAGAATGCACCTCCTGCTGCGGTTTTCAGGAAATCACGCCTGGATATTGACATTTTTATTCCCCTTTACAAATCATGATGAAAGGGTAACAAAAGATGGATTTGTTTTGAAGCTAAAATTAAAATCAATCAAAACACACTTTTAAACGTCTGAATGATCTGTAGTCGATCCTCAATTATATTTTCATAGGGAGCAAGGAGATGCTCGAATAAAGTCCTGAATTGATCCTCAGTCAGTGAATTGATCTTGAGATGTCTAATGTTGAGCCCTGATCCCCGGTTACTGTTCCTCAGTCAATGAATCAGTCTCGAGATTTTTAGTATTAAGCCTTAGCTTCAAGTTAGATAATCCCCAGTTGCAGGAGAGTACTCATATTTTTTGCCGCTAGAGCTCACTTCGCGCCGCGGCACCATAGTAAATGGAATTAAAGAGAAACCTGAACGTTCCGTGGGATTGTCCCCTGTAGAGAACCGGAAACCCTAAAAGGATGATCTTCCCTTTACCGAAGGGGATATCGACGATGGCACTCTTGTTATACAAATACTTTTCACCGTTGACCCATCCGCTGAGCAAAGGATTGTGAAGCGGGTATCGAACAACGCTTTTTCCCTCTCTTGCGGAGAAAACCGGGCTTCTCCTGAAAAAAACAGCTCCTCCTCTCTCATACCCGTAGGCGATGGGATGAGTGGTATCGATCAGGGCCTGAAGGACGGAGCCGGGAATAAAAAAGTCTTTTCTCTCCACGCTTTCCACGGTATTCTCGACAGTCAAATAAAACTGTTTAATCGGAAAATCCGAAGCGGAATTGAGAGTGATCAGAGTGCCACCGCTTTGGATAAATTCCTTGATGTTTTTCACTCCGATCTCTCCGATCCCTCCCGCATATTCTGGAGGAACAGCTCCTTCTGGAATCCCGTTGATGATTGCGTTTGTCCGTAGATCGGGAAATATGAGGACGTCAAAATTCCGATTGAGGTTTCCCTTTCTGATGTCTTTGTCAAGGACACTTTTATAAGGAAATTCATACTGCTCAAGAACCCACCTGGTCCAGCCTTCGTCCATGGACGCGGTGTAGCTCTTGTAAAGACCCAGTCGGACGGGCCTCAGAGCGAAAGCCTCTACTCCGGGCTTAGCTTTTAAGCCATCAAACTTTACTGAGAGATCCTTTATGATGGATTTCATTTCCTCGACCAGCCCTTTGCTGTTACGGACAAGCATCGTCCCTGGAGGATAAGTTTTCCCATTCGCTGCAAAGCTCTCAGAAGCCCAGAATACCCTGTATCCTTTCTTCACCAACCGGTTCAAAGTCACGATATCGTCATTCGTCGCGTGTCCCCATGCGTACCCATAGGCGTTATTCACCGCATTGAGTTTTCCTTTTGGCATAGAGAGTTTATCCACTTTGGCGGATTGAACCTTGAAAGGCTTCTCGACTGGCATGACGTCAACGTCCATGAGAAGAGGAAGGGTGTGGGCCACCACATCATAGGGAGTTTTGAGGGGGCCGCCCGGATATTCACGGAATTCAGGATACTCCTGTTTCTCGAGAAGAGCTTTAGCAAAGCCTCCATACGGCTGGGCCATATATATAATGTATGTGCCTTCAGGATACGGGTAACCATCAACCGTAAAAAACCCTCTGGCTCGATGGATCTCCACTCCTCCCAGCCGCAGGACATTCATCATCTTGACCGCTGTAGACAGGTCTCGCTGGTCCTCTGGAATCAGAAACGCGTACGGAGGCTCAGTGCGGGTCACCGCTTTCTTGTGAATCCTGTAAAAATTACGCAGCCAGTTTTCTCTGAGGCGGGCGGCGTTGGTTAAAACTGCCCGCGCCGCCGAATAGTCATAGTCTACGATGTCTCTCAGCGTCCATTTCCCACCCTTCCAGGGCATGGCCATCTTCACAGAAGGCTGTTTTGCATCGCTGGACAGCTCATCAAATTTTATCGTGACGGGAGAGGCAAGCCGGACGCTGGCGACTTCAGTCAAAATCCGTATCCCTCCATGATAATGGTGGTAGGCTCGAGCCGGTGTCCAGGCATCGAATATGGTGCTGTGCATCACTCCAGCTTTCCCTTCTGCTGTCATCTCCGAAGCGATAAAGGTTCCCATCTTCGCCACTTGCTGGCGGAGTATGGGGTCGACATTGGGCTCGTAGGGATCCACATACGGCGGCACGAATATTCTGGCGCCGCGGTTACCCATCTGGTGCATATCCATGATGATCTGGGGATGCCAGGCGTTGTGGACTTTTAGGGTGAGGCGCGACTCAACCTGGGTGAACATGTACCAGTCTCTGTTGTTGTCGTGCCCGACATATTTATGGTAAAGCCAGGGCATCCGTGCCCCTTCATACTTGGTCCCGAGGTTCTTCTTGTACCAGTCCATGACCATTTGCGTTCCGTCAGGATTGTGCATGGGAACAAGAAGAAGGATGACGTTATCCAGAATCTCTTCTGTCCACTTATCGTTTTTCGACGCGAGGTCATAGGCCAGCTCCATGGACATCTGACAGGCACCGATCTCAGTAGCGTGGATGGAACAGTTGATCATCACTATGGCTTTACCTGCGTCTATGATCTTGTCCGCTTCTTCTTCTGATATTTTCCGCGGATCAGCCAGCATCTGCTGATACTGTCTATACTTCTCGAGGTTTGCGTGGTTCTCGGCAGAAGTGATGATGGCCACGATGAAAGGATTTCCCTCCGTAGTTTTTCCGACTTCCTGGACTATGATTCTATCGCTAGCAAGATCCAACTTCTTGAAATAATCAACGATCTGATGCATGTCCGCCACTTTTCTATCCGTACCCACCTTGAATCCTAATACCTCTTCAGGATTGGGAATCTGGGCGGATACCAAACCAGATATAAACAGTAGTAAAAAAACAAAACAGGTTATTCTCGCCTTCCTCATTGACTCCTCCTCTTTATTGAGGTTGCGTTTTAACATTTAACATTTAAAAATCAAATGAAGCGAGTTCTTCTCTGTTCTTGAGGCCGCAAAAATTTTTTTCTCTAAATTTCAAATGTTAAGATGCGATCCCTCGCTTCATCTTTTTCACACCTAATGTTAAATGTTAAGACGCGACCTCTTTTCTTATTTGCCGCGGTACGGGATTCCCTTTTTGATCCAATCCGGCGCCGGCAATCCTTTGAGATAATGATCAAAATACTGCATCATCTTGAGAGTGTAGTCCAGCTTATTGGGATATTTCTGCAGGTGGTGGGGCTCCGCCCGGTACTGGAGAAAGACGCAATCTTTTTCCAGGCGGCGCATGGCCAGATAGAGTTCGATGCCCTGATACCAGGGGACCGCTCCGTCCACATCTCCGAACTGGATGAGCAAGGGTGTGTTTATCCGGTCAGCAAAAAAGACCGGAGAATTCTCGATATAGCGCTCCGGATACTCCCATAGGCTGCCGCCGATCCGGCTTTGGGATTGTTCATACTGAAACTGCCGCGCCAGGCCCGAGCCCCAGCGAATACCGCTGTAGGCACTCGTCATGTTAGAGACGGGTGCGCCGGCAATGGCGCAGGCAAATATATTTGTCTGAGTGATGACAAAGGCAGTCTGGTAACCGCTCCATGAATGCCCGTGAAGACCGACAGCGTCAGGGTCGGCAACGCCCATATCGATCAGTTTCTGGATTCCTGGCACAAGGCATTTGGTTGCGGCGTAACCCGGATGGCCCACGTCAAAGCGGATATCCGGAAGGAAAACAGCGTATCCGTTGCTGGCATAGAAGGGAAAGCAGGGCCGGTGGTTAATTACAACCTCGTTAAACTCATGGAGACGCTGGGAGAAAAACCTGTAGAAATAGACAACCACAGGGTACTTCTTCCCGGGCTCATAATTTCCCGGCTTGATGAGGACACCCTGGAGAGGAATCCCATCAATACTGTTCCATTCCACGAGCTCGGCACTCCCCCAGGCAAACTCGCTGATTTGCGGGTTGGCGTCCGTGATTTTTTTAGTCAACTGGAATTTCCTGTCGCTCACCCAGATATCCGGATACTCCTGGTAGCTCTCTCTGGTGTACATCAGAGCATCGGCATTTTTGGCCTTGCCCAGGAATCTGAACCTCTTCTTCTCTTCCAGCAATCTCTTCACTCCAGAGCTTCCTGTTCGGCACTCGTAGAATCCAAAGTTTTTTTGAAAATTGTGGTAGGCGGAGAGAAGAAGGATTTCTTTGGCATCAAAAAAGTCCTTCTCAGGATCCAGGCGAAGAACACGGAATGTATAATCATTCTCCCTTCCCGTTCCAGCAGTGATGTTAGTTGCCTGACCGGTCTTGGTGGAGAACTGCCAGATATCATACTTGTCATAGATCAGGACCGCTTTATCATCCTTTAGCCAGCCTGCATACCCATAGCTGGGGACATTGGAGGGATAATCATGGTCTTCGTCGAAGAAAGGAACGTTTAGTTTATCAGTCAGATTTCGTGTCGAGCCTGTGTTCTCATCGTACAGATGCCAGTCCTTATCCTTATAATAGATAATATAGCGTCCACCCGGTGACAGGGAGTATTGATTCTCTAGACGCGAGGCGATTTTCTTCCGGGATCCATCCCGGATGTTGACCCGGTAAATATCATTCAAGCGTCCGTACCAGGTGCGCTCTTTCTGGTAGGGAACATCAGACACACCCAAGGCAAAATCAGAGTGCTCCGAAACCTGAACTCTTGGCATATTTTTATCTGCAAGAGGAACCATGCGCTTGGAATCGAGATGATAGACAGCCGTGTACGTTTGATCCTTCACACGGGGCCACATAATTTTCTGGTTGGGAATGATGAGAGGGTCATTCCAGTGCCAGACATCCACTTCTCTCTTTTCGAGAATTTTATCGACATCAAAAAGATCGATCTCCTCCTCTTCCTCTGCTGCTTCTTCCTCTTCCACAAAGAATTCTTCTGGCTTGAAACCAAAAAAGAGGCGTTTTCCATCCCGGCTCCAGGAGACCCGATTTTTCTCCGGAATAAACCAGCCTTGTGGGGCATCCTCGGCTGCGAAAGCTTGCGCTGATTTTCCAGTCTCTCCATCCCATATCCAGAGGGAAAAGCCTTTGGCATCTTTGTCTTTTGTTTCCCCGGGTTTGGATAAGAAGGCCAGCTTGCTTCTTTTTTTCGTCCAGACAAGATTGATGAATATACCATCCTCGCTTTTGGTAATGGCGTTCTGCGGCAGATTGTCCTTTTTGAGGTCCATTGTGTAAAGACCATTCGTTTTGCCTTCAGGATCGGCAACTACGTACGCCAGGAATCGAGATGAGCTGTCAAAGGCAAAAGAGAGCACGAATGGAATGCGTGTTTCTTTGCTCGATTCCAGATGACGAAGGATGAGAGTGCTGCCGGATTTTCTCTTTTTCTGAGCCGGCTTTTTTTCAGGCGGGCTTTTCTCCTTTTCTTTCTTTGGGGCCTTCTCTTCCTTAGGTTTTTCTTCCTCCTTGAAGTGCTGATAGGCAAGCCAATTAGAATCATCAGAGAAAGAGAATCTTTCGACCTTTTCGATCTGGATAATTTTTCCAGCAGAAGTCTGGACCAGAGCCATTCCCTGTTGGGGCTTTTTCTTTTTTGCTTTTTCAAGTTCCGCCGCTTCAGGTCTGACAATCATGGCCACCCAATTGGAATTTTTTGAGATGACTGGTCTGCTTCCCCGGTCGACTGCATACACCTTATTCGTTTTAAGGCTGTGAATCCTTGCGTCTCCATCTCCCCTGTCCGGCTGCGTGCCATAAGCGATCCATCCCCCATCTTCGGAAATGACCGGATTGCGGATGTGCTTGAATTTCATGATGTCCTGGACAGTCAATGGCTTCTTCTGTTCGGCGGCTGCAGAGGATAAGACAAAAATCAAGCTCACGAATAAAAGCAAAGAAAGGGCTATCCTTACGTTTATTCTCCGGGTCATTTGAAAACCTCCTTTTGTAATTGAGTTCGTAATTGTAATTGGGGTCGCATCTCAACATTCGACATTTCATCTATTAGTAAACATCAAGAGACCAGGTCTGAATATGGGAGAGTGCAGGAAACCAATGACAGAAATGATTTTCTCTTTTATCGCAAGGCTTGCGTTAAATATATTAGAAATGACGAATGTTGAGATGCGACTCCTCTCTTTTCTCATTCGTATAGTCTGAAAAGAGCTTATAACACAGGAAAAATGTGAAATCAAACACCTAGCACTTTGGGGACGTTCCCCAAGGTACCACCTTAGCCTACTAATCCCAATATTTTAACTTATCGTGCATAAAATGATGCTATTCAGATGAAATTACTGGTCTAAGGTGGCACCTTGGGGAACGTCCCCATTTACTTGTAGAATCATTTTTTATACCATAGGGACGACTCATTAATAGACGAAGTCCAAAAAACAACAGACTGATCCATGGCCAAAAAACCTCCAAAAGATTTTTACGATATCCAGCGCAAACAGCGGAGGAAAAGTGTTTTCCTGATATTATTCCTGTTTCTTTTTTACTTTTTCGCGATTGGCTTCATATCCGTTGTTTGTGTTGTCAGCTTCGGTTTCATCCTGAGCAAGGAAGCCTTGCTGTCAGCCGATTTCCTGAGAAAACTCCTCCTGTTTGATGCGGCTGTTTCCATTATTATCGCCACCTTCCACTATGTCGATGCCCGAAGATTCGGGGCCAAATTCATCCTCAAGCGTCTGGACGCCCGTGCGCCAGATCTTTCTGACCGGTACCATCAACGATTTGTCAACACTGTAGACGAAATGCAGCTCGCAAGCGGGATGCCCAAGGTCATACCGCATGTCATCCCCTCCTTTGCCGTCAATTCCATGGCCGTGATCTCAAGGGATAACACGCCGAACATCCTCGTCACCGAAGGGCTTCTGGCTGAATTCACAAGAGACGAGATCCAGGCTGTAGTCGCCCACGAACTGGCCCATATCCTCCGCGGCGATACCTTCTACATCACTCTGGTCTGCTCCCTCGCCAATTTTTTCGAGCGGCTCAGGCAAGCCATTGAGCCCGACACTTCATACCAGAGACATCACACTCAACCCCATGGAGGAGGAGCCGTGGCTCACCTCATGGTCTACCTGGCCGTGTTTGCATCCAACGTCATCATGCACCTGCTCAGCACACTCATCAGTCGGCAGAGAGAAATCCTTGCAGATGCCGCAGCTGTGGAATTGAGCCGCAATCCAAAAGCTCTTGGCCGAGCCATTTACAAGGCCCATGTGAAAAATTCCTTTGTCGGAGATTTCAACGTAACATACAGTCCTCTGTTCATCGTCCCGCCTGAATCAACAAAAGGAGAATCGGACGGATTCTTTGCCCGCTTGTTCAACTCCCATCCTCCTCTTATGAGAAGGGTTCGGCTTCTCGCTAACATGCTCAAGACACGGCCGGCCAGAATCATCCAGGAGGTTTGGGAGATCCAGAAAAAGCGGGAAAAAGCCAGGACTCTCGTCTCGTCACAGGAAGAAACGATTCAGAAAGAAGGCCCTCCAAGCGCACAACCCGAAGAAAGCCTCGAGGAAGAAGGGAAAGTGTGGTCGGTTCAAGACCGCCAGGGGAACTGGGAAGGACCCTATTCACTCGAAGGGCTCTTGTCTTCCCGGTCATTTTTCCCGCTGGCCAAGGTCAAGAACCTCCAGGAAGAGATCGAAGCCCGAGCGAGAGAATTCCCGCAGATTCGAGACGCGATTCGGAAAATCAGAAAGCGCCAATTCATCGATCCCGGCAAGCAAAACAAATGCCCCCGCTGTCGTGTCTCGCTCAAAGGTGGTTATTACGAGGGAGTCCCGATAAAAATCTGCCCACAGTGCAGCGGAAAGTTGATGGATTCTACTTTTAAAGAGCGTGTCATCACGCGGAAGGAACTCAAATTTTCAGATCACTTGATCCAGAAAGCCCAAGAATTCAAGGACAGCTTCATGCAGAGCCCTTTCCAGCTCAAAAAAATCACCTTCGCCAAGACTGAGAAAATCTCATGCCCGAGCTGCGGCTCCCGTATGGTCCCCAGACCCTACAGCTTGCATTATGTCATCCCTGTGGATAAGTGCATGTCCTGCTACAAGATCTGGTTCGATGCGGATGAACTGGAAATCCTTCAAATTCTTATAGAAGAACGATAGTCTACCTGAATTATTCATAAAATATGCCGACACTATTCATTATTTTCCATGATATGAGCTCATTAAGTAGATTTTTCTCACGATCAAGACTCGATCTTCTTTTAATGTTCATTCATTACTCTAAGTCGACCTTGGAGGGGGAACAGCTTCGCATTCCCCCTTCCAACGGGAGCATGATCTTCGATCGAACTCCCTGCCTCCCCTTCTCGGGCGGAATAAAGGCAAACGCCCTGCGACCAAGGGGGTACACCCCCTTGGATTCCCCCGACGATTTGTTCTCCGCAGCCAGCTCAAGCGAACAAATCCTCGGCATCTTTTACCCTATGGGCGAGCCGATCTCACTGCATCTGCTTTGTTGCGGCCCAATCGCGGTGGACGACCACAGCTTCATGGGCCGACGCCTCGCATCTACAGCAACCTCGACTCGTGAATAATCCAGGTCTATTGTCGAATCACAGAACCTTAACCACGCTATGGGAAAAATAAAAACAAATTTTAGCAAGGAAGTCGAACCAATCCGCACAGCCTACGACTTGACGGTCGAACAGTATAAAAAAGGGATTCATCCTTTTAAAGATGTGCCAGATGATTTCAAAAGCCGCTTGGATTTTAAGACTTTTATGAAAGATTCTGATCCATCCATCACAGGGAGCAATGCTCCTGAGAACAAAGAATATCTTGCCCCTAAAAAAGGAATGCGTTTTCTTGATGCGGGATGCGGAGCTAATTTAGCGAATTACAAATTTCACAAATGGCCATCTGTTTTCTATGGGGTCGATATTAGTGCGGCTTTAATCGATGAAATGAGGAGATATGTCCATAAACATCACATTCAAATCGGGGGTCTTCATGTGGCAGAAATTACCAATATGCCGTTTGAAGACAGTTGCTTTGATATCGCCTTACTGATCGGTGTTTTAGAGTATTATTCTCTCCACTATACAAAAAGGGCCCTGGAGGAGATGAATCGCGTATTGAAGCCTTCAGCCAAACTTGTCGTTGATATCCCCAATTTGGCCCATGCACATGTGGATATTATGTTTACGCTGGAAGCGTACTTGAAACGCCCCAACATACCAAAATCATGTGAAGATTTTGAGAAGATGTTAGAGCCTTTGTTTTTTATAGATAAAATTGATGACGCTAAAGTCATGCTAAAATATTTTGTGCGGAATAAAAAAGGCGGAAACTGATTCAAGCTGTTGTCAATCAGGTAACGGATTATTAAAATGAGGCGGAGTTGCCAACTATTTCAACTGGAAACTCTCCATTCGTTTTCTTAATGAGTCTAATACAGTCATGAACCAGAAATCAAAGAAAAGTCAGAAGGAAGTCATCCATAACCGGCTAAGAATCCGAGAAGAGACAGAAAACGACTACCCAAAAATCAGGGAGGTCAATGATTTAGCTTTCGGACAGGGAGATGAAGGAAGATTGATTGAGAAATTGAGGCAAACTGAGAAATTTATACCGGAATTATCGCTGGTCGCTGAGCTGAACGATGAAATTATCGGTCATATCCTTTTTTATCCAGTTCCTATTCGTTCCGCCACATCAACATTTAATTCCTTGTCTCTGGCTCCAATGGCCGTGACTCCAATGTATCAGCGTATCGGAATAGGAAGCCGGCTAGTTAAAGAAGGACTCGATGTGGCGAAGAAACTCGGCCATAAATCTGTCTTCGTGGTCGGTCACCCCGAGTACTATCCGAGATTCGGATTCAAACCTGCCAGTCAATGGAAGATCAAAGTGCCTTTTGATGTGCCAGATGAAGCATTTCTGGCACTAGAGCTTGTTAACGGTGAACTGGAAGGGAAGAGCGGGACTTTAGAATTTCCTGAGGAATTCAATGAGGCCATGTAATCCAGGAAATTGGGGACTGTTATTCGTGCTCAGTAACTTAGTGACATTTTTTGGATGTCATTGCGAGGAGCGAAGTGACGCGGCAATCTCATAAGAAAAAGTTTGCATTAATATTCTAAAGAGATTGCCGCGCTTCGCTCGCAATGACAGGCGAGAGAAATTGCCACGCTTCGCTCGCAATGATACTCTTATCCTCAGTATCATTAATAAAAGTTTCACTTAATTACTGAGCATAAACAACTGTCCCCAATTTCTGTCTCTAATTTTAGCAAATGTTAATATGTGACCCTTCCTTTTATTCCATTTACATCAAATGTCAAATGTTAAGATGCAGCCTCTTTAATCTGAGTAGGCTCTTTCCAGGATTCCCATGTAATCCGTCACTCCTGCTTCTCTCGGATTGGAGGGATTGGAATTATTCTGGAAGGATTTTTCTGCGAGCTCTGCAAATTTATCTTTTTCGATGCCCAAATCCCTGAAAGAAGGGATACTCAATGAGTGGGATAAATCTTTTATCTTCTGTATCAACTTTTGAGCCGCGGCTTCGGTCTCCTCTTCCTGGATTCCTGAGATTCGGGCAATTTCAGCATAGCGGCTCTTTGCGGCTGGAAGGTTGAACTCCATCACATAAGGAAGGAAGACCGAGTTGGCCACTCCATGCGGCGTGTCATACAAAGAGCCCACCGCTTCCGCTATACAATGAACAGCTCCGACATCGCTGTTCCCAAAAGCCATTCCCGCGATCATGCTGCCCTTCATGATCATTTCCCTGGCTTCTCTGTCGTCTTTTATATTCCTGTAGGCTCTTTCAAGCGATTGAAAAATTAATCGGAGCGACTCACGAGCAAAGATATCTGTCATGAAAGTTGCGGGTTTCACGGTGTAGGCTTCAATGGCATGAGTGAGCGCATCCATTCCGGTCGATGCGATGAGTGGCGAAGGGAGCGTAACGAGCAGATCCGGATCAACGAGTGCGACTGCAGGGAACATAAGAGGTCCCTTGATGCTCATCTTGAACATGCGTTCCGTGTGGGTGATGACTGAGACCCAGGTCACCTCACTGGCCGTGCCGCAGGTTGTGGGAATAGCCAAAACAGGGAGTGGAGGGGATTTGTATTTACCTTTTCCTTCATACTCTTCGATGCGGCCGGGATTAGTGGCCAGGAGAGCCACCGCTTTGGCTGCATCCAGCGCGCTTCCTCCCCCTAAACCGATGATCAGGTCCGGCTTCAGCTTGCGGACAACCTCTCCAGCCTTATCCACGGTGGAGTGCTTGGGATTCTGCTCGACCTCATCGAACACCTGGATTCCGGGGAAGGAATCAAAGACTTTGTCGGCGATACCTGAATCGATGATTCCCCGGTCAGTGACAAGAAAAAGACTGGGATCCTTCGATAATTCTTTGGTAATATCCTTGAGCTGGGATATCATCCCCGAGCCAAAATATATCCGGGTTGGGGCTTGAAATCTCATCACGCAGGATCTACTTCCTGAAATCGACTGAATCCTGGTTGGCCATATCCAGTACAGCGATGAAGATGAGCTGGGCCATGTCCTCGAGAATCTCAGGAGTTATGGTGTCAATGTCATCTTTGGTGATGTGGTAATAGGAACGAGAGCCAGAAACGCCGAAAGAGATTGTGGGCACGCCTTTCCACATGAACCGGGCCGCATCCAGCCTCGGCCTGGCATTGTTGGCAAAGTAGGATGGCCTGACGACGCGGTGGATGTATTTCTCGTTGGCTTTCTTGATAAACTCCCAGAACTCCGGAAAATTTTCTGCGGCCAGGGCACGAATCCTGTCTCCACAGCCGACTCCATCCATGTTGATCAATCCAACCGTCTTTTCTAAGGGGACAATGGGATTGTCGCAATAATACTCAGACCCCACAACACCCTGCTCTTCGGCACCAAAAAGGTTGAACATCACAGAACGGCGGGGCTTGACGGGGCAATTGGCCATGGCTTCAGCGATTCCCATGATGACCGCCACTGCCGAGGCGTTATCGTTCGCTCCGGGCATGAGTTCGTAGCAGAGGCCAAGGTGGTCCAGATGCCCGCCGATGATAATCACTTCTTCTTTGAGCACAGGGTCAGACCCTTCAAGGATACCGATGACGTTGTAGCCAATACCCTCAGGGTGGTGCTCGGTTTTATTCTTTATGGTGACTGTTTTGCCCGTAGCGAATGACTGGGGCTTTAAAGTCTTCCTGATCTTTTTGACCACGTCACTGTGAGTCCTTCCAGTACCGGAAAACACATCCTCGACAACCGCACTCCCCACATGAGAATAGATGAAATTCTTATCGTAGGAGTTGTTCGGGTTAGAGATGGGTCCGTAGTTGTAGATCATGCCTTTTGCGCCGTGCTTCACAGCATTTTCGAGCTTGTACTGATGGAAGGAATACGGCCGCCACTTTTTGAAGAGTTCGGCATTATTGGGAGAAACCGGGGCTTCTCTTTCCATCAAGACGATCTTTCCCTTGACATCCACGCCTTTATAGTCGTCGTAACCCAGCTCAGGAGCCGTGGCTCCGTAACCGACATAGATGACCTCCGCCGTTACTTCCCCCGAAGCGGACGTGGCACCAGGGATGAATTCATCCTCATAGCGGTAATGTTTTTTCAAGACTGAATTTTTGTAAGGGATGTGAAGGTAGAGCTCACAGTCTTTAAAAACCAATGTGTAGGGATTCGGGAATCCCTGGAGATAGGTGCCTCTATCTCCGGCTGGCTTGATCCCCCATTTTTTGAAATGAGAAGCCACCCACTCGGCACAGGCATTGTACTCTTTGGTGCCTGTGAGGCGCCCGGCATATTTAGCCGAAGCCAATTCCTTCACGTAATCAAAAAGCTCATGACTGGAGATGGAATGCAAACTCTGGAGGATCTTCTGTTCATCCGTCTGTTGGGCTGGCTGGGCCCGGACAGATAAGGCAATTGAAAGGACAAGATAGCTAAAGGCTAAAACAAATGATAACAGTTTTTTACTTCTCATTCTGACCTCCTCTTCACTTTTTCTTTCTTTATGTTAAGATAAATATTTGAAAAGTAAAGCGAAAATTATGATTCGTGTGAAAAGGGCTGTTCAGATCGCCTCAATCTTCTTTTTCGTGGCCGCACTCTTTCCGCGAAGCCTTATCTGTTCGCCACAGAGCTTAGATTTGCCGTCAAGGAAAGAAGATCTTTTGTCTCTTGAAAGGAAACTTTTTGAGTTGATCAATGAAGAAAGACAGAATCGCGACCTTCCTCTGCTCAGTTTTTCGCAGGACCTGAGCCAGCTCGCCCGCGCCCACAGCAAGGACATGGCCTCCCGCGGCGGGATCTCTCATTCCTCGACGGACGGCAGGTCTTACCGGGACCGCGTCGTGAATGAAGGGTATTATTTTATAGCCCTAGGAGAGAACGTCGCCTTCAGCAACGGCTTTCAGCCCGGACTCATCCATAAAAAGCTCATGAAAAGCCCTGGACACAGAGAAAACATACTCGATCCGAATTTTGACGAAGTCGGGATCGGTGCGGTGGTCAAGAAAAATAAAGGCTATTTCATCACGCAAGATTTCCGCAGGTCACCGGTTCTCAGGGATGAAAATGAAGTCCAAAGGGAGATCCAAAGGGATATCAATAACCTGAGACAGAAGAATTTCCTTGTTCCTCTCGGTTTTCTTCCGGATGCGGACCATTACGCTCGTCGTTGCTCCCTTAACATGATCGAAGGCCGTCGCCCGCCCCCTTTGCCGCGTCACTTCGGTAATACTCAATACCACTTTATCACTTCGCCCGCCCTGGAAGATATTCAGCCTATCTATAAAGACAAAATCCTGGACGAAATCTATGAAACCGCAGGTTTGGGTGTGGCTTTCGGCCGCAACACAAAGTACCCAGGCGGAAGCTATTTCATCACTCTCCTCCTCTTCCCTGAAAACAAGTACAGGAACATGAGTGATACAGATGTCAAACAGATCACATTCCGAAACATTAATGATATTAGGGAGAGAGAGGGTTATGAATCTCTTCTAGAGGATAAAATGCTTCTTGCTCATGCGGAAAGAACGGTGAAAAAAATTTTCCGAAACCGCACCCTTTCACCGACCATGCTCCCCGAATTGCCTGAAGCGACTTTCCTCTACTTCGTTACAGAAGATCCAACTCAATTGTCCGGAGAGACCAAGGAACAAATTAAGAAAAAAACAAATGATTATACAAGAATAGGGATAGGAGTCCTCTTCGGGAAAAATGAGAAATATCGGAAAGGCGCCTTTTGGGTATTGCTTATTTTTGGGAAGTGACAAATATGAATAAGATAACACGAAGAAATTTTCTATTAATCTCAGGGATAGGCACGGCTTCAGTTTTTACTCAGGCAGCTGAGAGGCTTGGCGCCCCATTCATTAAAGGAACAAAGCTGGCTCCAAATCCTCCTTATGATCCGTGGATTGAGCTCAACCTGGAGAACATGACCTGGAATCTCGGCCAGATCAGGAAAACAGCCAGAGTGAAGGTCATGGCAGTTATTAAAGCTAACGCCTACGGTCATGGACTGGTAGAGGTTGGAAAACACCTGGAAAAAAAAGGCATCGATTTTCTGATGGTGGGCAAACTCCAGGAAGCCTTTCTTCTCAGGGAAAAAGGTGTCTCTGTGCCTATCCTCAATTTTGGACCTTTCCGCAGGGAAGATGCCGAAAAAATAATCCAGAGTAATATTTCCCAATCCGTCTTTGACGAAAAAGTCCGAAGCCTCAGCGAGGCCGGTATCAAGCTCGGGAAAAAAGCAAAAGTGCATATCCACGTGGATACAGGTATGGCCCGGATGGGAATCCAGCACAGAGTGGCTTGGCCTTTTATTCAAAGCACCTCTTCATTAAAAGGTATCTTCATTGAAGGAATCTCGACAACCCTGACTGAGGACGATGAATTTGACAAGGAACAGCTCAACCGCCTTCTCGATATCTGTCGCAGGGCGGAAAAAAGAGGCATATCATTGGGACTCAAGCATGCCGCCAGCAGTGACGGAGTTCTGGACCTTCCCTCCTCTCATCTTGATATGGTGAGGCCGGGAATTGCGCTCTACGGATACTACCCTTCGGAAAAGACTCAGAAGGAAGACAGACTGGGCTTGAAACCGGTTCTTCAGCTGAAAAGCCGTGTGGTGGCAGTCAAGACTCTCCGGCCTGGAGATTCTGTCACTTATCACCGGAGATACACCGCTCAAAAAAAGGAAAGAATTGCGATCATTCCTGTGGGGTATTCGGATGGCTATCCGCCTAACGTCATCGGCAAAGCGTCAGTCCTCATTCAAGGCAAAAAATACCCTTTGATTGCGGCTGTAACAGCTAACCACTGTATTGCCCTCCTGGAAGATAACTCTCGAATATCCTACGGAGATGAAGTCGTGCTCCTCGGTTATCAAGGGACAGAAAAAATCACAGCAGTAGAAATTGCCGAATGGGCCGGCGTCTCCGAGTACAAGACACTGATCCTCCTCAACCCCCTTCTCCCCAGAATCGTAGTCAAAGAATAAAAAAGGGGACAGGCCCCTTTTTTCAGGGCCTGTCCCTTTTTTTCAGAGAGTATGGGGTCAGGCCTTATCCTGAAAGCGTGCAGCAAGTAAAAGAGATAAAAGTCGCATTTCTTGACGACAATGACTGACCCCGAAGGGACTGTCCTTCTTCTTAGAAAAAAAGGGGCCTGTCTCCTTTTTTAATTGATTTGGGGTATCAATTCTGATATGGTGATTCCACCAATTCCAAGATAATCGCTTCAAGGAGGTGCCTATGTCAAAAAGGATTCTGACGCTCATCTCTACCCTTGTAGTACTTGTTGCTTTTCCAACCATGAACCTCGGACAAGAAGGCAATCCCAAAGTCCTGATAAAAACAACCATGGGAGACATCACCGTCGAGCTTTACCCCGACAAAGCTTCCCTCTCTGTTCAAAATTTCCTCTCTTATGTGGACGAGAAATTCTACGACGGGACTATATTCCACCGCGTAATCAAGGGTTTCATGATTCAAGCTGGTGGAATCTCTGCGAATCTCAAACAGAAACAGCGCAAGCCTCCTATAAGGAACGAAGCGACCAACAGGTTGAGCAATAAAAGAGGAACCATCGCCATGGGGCGGATGAATACCATACACAGCATCACCAGTCATTTCTACATCAACCACGTGGACAATCCTGGACTGGACTACAGAAATGATACTCCTCAAGGTTATGGTTACCCGGTGTTCGGGAAAGTCATCAAAGGGATGAATGTGGTCGATGCGATTGCCGATGCCAAAACAATGGTCAAATACGATGCCGCAAATGATGCGTGGGAAGATATTCCGAGGGAAACCATCACTATCATCTCCATCCGCCGAATAAAAGAGTAAGATAATATCATCATCTTGATTGAAGATAGGACTTCGCAAGGAGTCATGAACTCCTGCAAGTCAGAAATGATGACATGATATTTGCTTTCATCCATCTCTTCCTTCTCCTCGGTATCCTTGTTCTTGCTTTTTATTCATTATTCCAGGGAAATGTCCTTCGGTTTGCCATCATAATCGTCCTCCTTGCAGTTTATTACTTCATAGCTCTCCATAAGAATGTAATGGAAGAAATCAAAAGAAAGAAGAAAAAGGAAAAGAAAAAGAAAAAAAAGAAATAGGGAATACTTATCTTCGATGTCCGTCTTTTTTGCCTTCTCAGATGAATCAGGGAAATACAAGAAAGAAAGGACCGACAAATTTATCTCGAAAAATCCCTTTTACTGCCGGTCAGCCGTGTTCCTCGAAGCCAAGGACTGGATTCAGCTCAAGGACGAATTCAATCGCTTAAAAAAGAGAATGCTGCAGACTGACCCTGAACAAGAAGTGAAATGGTCATACATTTGGTCGTTGTTCAAACATTTTCAAAAAAAAGAAGACATTCCCAAAAACAAGCCGTACTTCTCCCTCCGTAATCACTCACTGGATAGGCTCGTCGAATTCATACGTCAAACGCTCCAGCTTCTCAATGAATGCCCGAGCTGCCGCGTCATCCTCACATTAACATTCAACGAGAGAAAAAAAACAAAGCCTGTGGAAATAAAAGAAATTTTAAAACTCCACATGAGTCACATCCTGAGTGTGATCGAAGAGGAAATGAATGCAATCCCTGAAAGTATCTGTGTGGTGTTCCTGAATCGGGAAGAACCCGCACTTGAAAGGCGTCTCAAAGAGGCTCTCACAGAAATCTATCAAAAAGACCGCCAGTCGAGATTCCCCCATATCAAGGACAGTCTCGATTTTGAATATTTCACTCAAAGCTTTGGCAGTCAGCTGGCAGACTACTATGCAGGAGTGTTCAACGGCTGCTGCCGCCTCTATCCACAGAGCATCGACCTTTTTCGCCATCAGGTCTGGCCAAAAATCGTAAAGAAAAAAGATGAAGTCCTGGGCTATGGAATCACCGAAATTCCAGAAAATAGAAAGAACAAAGCCTGCCTGAAAGGAATCCTTGACAAAGTGTTTGAAGCCCAGGAAAAAGATTACCGAGTGAGCCTGGAGTCAAAACTGAAATAAGGAAAAAGCTATGGATTTATTCGAACGCATCATCCGTCTCCTGGGCAATATTGTCTGGGGTCCTCATATGCTCATCCTTCTGCTCGGGGCCGGAGTCTATCTCACCATTCGCCTCCGCTTCGTCCAGCTGCGCCGCTTCGGGCTTTCCTTCCGCCTGCTCCTCGGGAAGAGAGAATTTGGCGAGAGCGCCAAAGAACGCAAGGGAGACATCTCGCCCTTCCAAGCATTGGCCGCATCACTGGCAGCAGTCATCGGCAACGGCAACATCGCCGGCGTTTGTACTGCTATTGCCATGGGCGGACCCGGGGCAGTTTTCTGGATGTGGCTGGCTGCGTTTTTCGGCATGGCGACTAAGGTGGCCGAAGCTGTCCTCGGCCAGAAGTTTAAAAAAACAGCTCCTGATGGATCGATCGTGGGTGGACCCATGTATTATATTACCCACGGGTTGAGACTTCCCTGGCTGGCCGGAATCTTTGCTTTCTTCATGGGCTGCAAGCCGCTTTTTTCCACAACATCAATACAATCCAACTCTGTGGCCCTAGTTCTCAAAACACAGCTCGGAATTGAACCCTGGATCACAGGTCTAGGTTTGGCTGTTTTGACCTGGATGGTCATCATCGGTGGAATCAAATCCATAGCCAAAGTCGCTGAATTCCTGAGTCCTTTCATGGTTTTCTTTTATATAATCGGCGCTCTGATCACGATTATCATTTTTTACCATAAGATTCCCCATGCCCTCTCCCTTATCTTTCAGGGCGCATTCAATCCCTCGGCTGTTACAGGAGGAGTTGTTGGGACGACAGTCATACACGCCATCCGGTATGGATTTTCCCGGGGGGCCTATTCCAACGAAGCCGGAACAGGGACTGCAGCAGTTTTTCATGCCTCGGCTCAAACCAGCGAGCCGGTGAGACAGGGGCTCATCGCTGCCCTGGATGTCTTTATCGACACTCTGGTCATCTGCACCCTCACAGCCCTGACAGTCCTTGTGGCAGGTGTCTGGGATAAAGGGATCACCAGCACTGAGATGACGGCGGAGGCGTTCAACGCGGCTTTGCCTCAAATCGGGGGTCTGATCGTCGCGGCCAGCTCCTTTCTTTTCGGATATTCCAGCTTGATCGCTGTTCCCTACTACGGAGAAATCTCTTTCAGCTATCTTTTGGGCTCATGGATCAAACGGCCCTTCCGGTGGATCTTCTGTGTAGTTATTTTCATCGGAGCCAATCTTAAAGTCGAAGAGGCCTGGTCTATCGGAGACGTGTTCAACGGCATGATGGCTTCGACGAACCTGATCGGTCTCATCGGGCTGGCCGGATTAGCGGCCTTCTCGGTGAAAAGCTATCTTAAAAAGATCGATAGCCAATGATTAAAGTCATCTTTGGAGGTTTCAATGAAACATAATAAACTGTTGTCTCTAATCGGTCTCCTGTTCATTTCTTTGCTTTTGACCTTCACTATCCATGCCGAAAAACTGGATAGCCATCTCCAACGGGGACTCGAGTCTATCCAGCCCATGGACGTCTATAATTATGTCAAAACACTCTGTCTGCCTCAGTTTGCCGGACGCCACACAGGACATGAAGGCTACACCAAAGCCGCCAAATGGGCAGCCGGAAAATTCAAAGAATGGGGACTCAAACCCATAAGCCAAAAAGAAGGATTCCTCCAGGCCTATCCTTCTCCCTATGTCGTCATCGATAAAGCAGAGATGACCCTTCATCTGATAGAAAAAAGGAGCCAAATCCAGGGTGAATCCTCTTTTAAGAAAGTTCCGCTTAAACCTGGAAATGACTTTCTGCCTATTCTCTATTCAGACAGCGGCGCCCACACGGCGGGAGTCGTATTTGCTGGCTGGGGCATATGCGCGCCCGAGCTGGGATATGACGACTATGCCGGGCTAGAGGTCAAAGGAAAATTCATCCTCTGTTTCCGGGGAACCCCGGACCGGAGGGAGAATCGATTCCAGAAACACGACCATCACCGCTTCCGGATGAAGACAGCCAAAGAGAAAGGCGCTCTCGGTCTTTTCTACATATACCCTGAGCCCATCGCCAATCCCAACGGAGACTGGATAGAGGGCTTCACTCCGGCCATCATCAGCGAGAAGGCTGCCGATATGCTCCTCGAGGAGCGAGGAATAAAATCATCTGACCTGAGACGTGATCTTTCTACTTATAAAAAACCCATTTCCTTTCCTCTCCAATCAAAGGTCAGCTTCATGGTCGAATCGAAGCACTTTCCCGAAGGTGTGGGGTACAACGTGGCCGGCTATGTGGAAGGCTCTGACCCGAAACTGAAGACAGAATGTCTGGTCGTGGGAGGCCATTTCGACCACTGTGGAGAGCATATGGGATTTCTCTATGCTGGAGCGGACGATAATGCCAGCGGAAGCGCCGTCGTGATGGAAATCGCCCAAGCATTTGCCGGCTTGAAGCAGAAGCCAAAGCGTTCGGTCGTCTTTGTGCTCTTCGGCGGTGAGGAGATGGGTCTCATGGGGTCAAATTATTTCGCCACTCATTTTCCCCCTCAATTTAAAAAAATCGATTCCATGTTCAATTTCGACATGGTGGGCGAAGGAGACGGAGCCGGATGCGCTGTCAGCGCCGAACCAGAGGAGCTAAAAAAAGTACTCGAAGACGCGGATAAACACATAAATACTTTGAGACGCGTAAGACTTATCAGAGGAGTGGGAGTCAGAAGCTCAGACTATGCGCCCTTCTTTCTAAAAGGCGCTGCCTGTATCTCATTCTCCTCGAACGGGCCGCATCTTTTTTATCATCTTCCGGGAGATACGATCTACCGCATCAATCCAGACATCATGGCTGATATTGCCGGACTTGCATTCCTGACCGGCTATAACTGGGCCAACAGATAAAAAAATATCGTTAACAGGAAATTTCCCATAAGGAAACATTTCTGTCCTTCGAACAAGATGTCTCCTTAGAGAACGTCCCTAAAACTTCGCGCGAGGTGGTACCTTGGGGAACGTCCACAAAACATTGGGGAACGTCTCCAAAACAAAAACTATGTCATTGCGAGCGCTGCGTGGCAATCTCATAAGAAAAATGAGAGGAATTCTCTAAATTTAACTGTCTTATTCTCATTCTAAGGTGGTACCTTGGGGAACGTCCCCAAAAATGTGGAGTTGAAATAATCCTACAATTTTGGTAAACTATCTTTCTTGCCTCCCTAAGCAAGAGATTGAAATTTTTTTAATCCTGAATAAGAATAAGAGTGCATCCCTGTAAATGAAACTGAAAAATAAATTTAAAATCCTCGCTCTGACCATAACAATATTCTGTTTTTTCTCGTTTCCCTTTCATGCCCATTCCGCAAAAAAAGAAAATAGCAGAATAAGAAAAGGACCCGGTCCGATTGATGCCGGAGTCGTTCAAGCGACTGTCATAGATCAGAATCCGATCGAAGTGGACGGAAGGCTGGATGAGCCTTTATGGGAAACCGCAGAAGTCTTAACTGACTTTATTCAGCATGATCCGGAGGAGGGTCAACCCGCTACAGAGAGGACTGAAGTCAGGATTCTCTACTCCAAAGAATCCCTTTATGTTGGAGTGTTTGCATTCGATTCCGAGGTTAACAAAATCAAGTCCATACTGGCCAGGAGAGATTCTCGCTGTCCTTCGGACTGGATAAAGATCTGGATCGACAGCTACCACGACAGCTTGACTGCCTTTGAATTCGGCGTCAATCCCTGTGGAGTTAAAAGAGATGTTTTCTGGTCGAACGATCGAAGGCCCGATGATGACTGGGATGCTGTATGGGATGTCAAGGTCTCCCAGAATGATGAAGGCTGGGTGGCCGAATTCAGGATTCCTTTCAGTCAAATAAGGTTTCAGGAGAAGGAATCTCATACCTGGGGCTTCCAGGCTGCTCGAGTCATTGCCAGAAAAAACGAAACAAGCTACTGGCGTCATGTACCCAAAGGAGTCCCACGGTTTGTCAGTCTGTTCGGGGACCTGAAAGGCATCAACAACATCCCTTCTCCTAAAAAGCTCCAGTTGCTCCCTTACACACTGGCAAAGGGAGCCTATCAGCCCGCCGAGGAAGGGAATCCTTTCAAAACAGGAGAAGATTATCTTGCCGGCCTCGGTATTGACCTCAAATACGGAGTGACAAGCAACCTCACTCTGGACGTCACATTTAATCCCGATTTCGGACAGGTCGAGGCAGACCCGGCGCAGGTGAACCTCACCGCGTATGAGACATATTTTCCGGAAAAACGACCTTTTTTCATCGAAGGAAAAAACATGATGAGCTTTTCCCTCGGGAGTGGATTTGAGAGAGAATCCCTGTTTTACTCCCGGAGGGTTGGAAGGGCTCCTCAAGGTTACCCCTCTGGTGCACAGTATTACAGCAAGCCTGAGAATACAACCATCCTGGGAGCTTTTAAATTGACCGGAAAAACGGCGGGAGGGTGGTCTATTGGAGTGATGGAAGCGCTGACCAGTAGAGAGCAGGCCAGTGTGATCACATGGGGCGGAGAAGAGAGCCGGCAGACCGTAGAGCCCTACACGAATTATTTTTTGGGAAGAGCCGAAAAGGAATTCAGAGAAGGACGGAGTGCCTTAGGCTTCATTTTTACCGCGGTGAACAGAAAAATTGATGACCCTAGCCTGGATTTTCTCCGCAGAGCAGCATACAGCGGAGGATTCAGCATTCGGCATCGCTGGGCTCAGGACAGGTATTCAGTCTCTGGATATTTTCTGGGAAGTCATATTCGTGGCAGTGAAGAATCCATCTTAAGGGCCCAGGAATCCTCTGCCCGCTACTATCAGAGGCCTGACGCTGACCATCTGGAACTGGACCCCACCAGAACATCTCTTTCTGGGACATCCAGTAATTTTTCTCTCTCTAAAATCGGTGGAGGTCACTGGCGCTGGAATTTGGGATTCCGAACCAGAAGCCCTGGCTTTGAAATCAACGATATGGGATATATGAGAGACGCGGATGAAATATCACAGCACATCTGGCTCAGCTACAGGGAATACACTCCGGGGAAAATCTTCAGAGATTATGACATCAGTCTCACATTCTGGAACAGCTGGGATTTTGCCCCGACTCATACTGGTCAGGGACTAAGCCTGCGTTCTCAATTTCGATTCCTCAATTACTGGAGCGTAGGCTTTGACATCAACCGAACACAAGAGCATCTCTCAATGAGCCAGCTGCGTGGAGGTCCTGCAGTTCTCATGCCCGGAAACTGGAGAGTTGGAGGAAACTTGAGGACTGACTACAGGAAAGATTTCCATTTCAATCTCAGAGGGAGCATCAGTAAAGCGGATAACGGCGCGACAACATACAGCCTATCCGGCGGATTGAATTTCCGTCCTTCCGACCGAATCGATATCAGCCTCTCTCCCCGGCTCAGCGATGGATACCGGCGCCTCCAGTATTTGAAAAAAGAAACCATTGATGACCAGACACACTACGTTCTCGGACGGATCGATCAGACCACTGTTTCACTCACCATGAGACTCAATTACACTCTGACTCCGAATCTCAGCATACAGCTCTACACTCAGCCTTATGTCTCAGCCGGAAAATACAGCGAGTTTAAAGAAGTCATCCAGCCCCGCGCGGAAAATTACGACGACCGCTGGTATATATTTTCAGGAAGTGAAGTTTTCTTTCAGGATAATTATTACCATCTCCTGCTTCCGGGTGGCGGAGGAGACGAGGTCACAATCTATAATCCGGATTTCAATTTCAGACAGTTCCGTTCCAATCTTGTTCTCAGATGGGAATACCTGCCGGGTTCGATCCTCTATCTCGTCTGGACGAACGGAATCAATGATTATTCATCCGACGGGGATATTTCCCTGGGAAATGATATCAGGAGCCTCTTCAATGCGGACTCCAAAAACGCTTTCATGGTTAAAATCAGCTACTGGTTCAATCTATAAAAAAAGCTGGACTGGCCGGGCTCACCGGTATCAATAACCGGTGAGCCGTGCTTATCTAATCTTAAAAACCAGCCCAGCTTTTTCTTACTTAATCACTTTTCCTGAGATGACAAGGATCAAAGCCTTGTCTCCACCGTCAAGCTTGGACACTCCCACGATAGTTTTTTCTCCGCTTTTCAGAGTAAAAGCCGTTTCAAACAGGCGAACGTTTTTTTCTGTCTGGCTCACGCTTCCCAGATCAGTAATCCTATCATGGCGCAATTCAATTTTGACTTGAAAGGTGTCTTCTCTCTCTTCTCTCACATAACGAGGTTGCAACGCCAGTTTGAACTCATACCCGGACCCGCCGATTATCTGTTCGGAGTATTTGCCATCCTGAACCCTCATCAAGGCAGATCCGATCTTGCTGAGAGTTTTAAAGCTCATGACTCTCCGCATCTCTTTCATCAACGGGTCAGAGGCCAATTCTTTACTCGAAGCTTTTTTCCCGACGACTGTCACCTCTTCAGGCACCTCTTCAAAAGAGCCCACAATCAGTTCCACGGTAAACAGGATATCCACGGGCTTGACATCGATCTCATTGAGAACCGAAAGCATTTTATCAACGATTTCAGGGGTATCCTGGATCGTCACGACATTCAGTTCATCATTGATCCTTATCCGGCC
>CAYFVQ010000287.1:0-30036 GCA_964346585.1 uncultured Eubacteriales bacterium
AGCCCACTTCCATAATGGATGACGTGGGAGGCGATATGGATATTTGCATCCTTCCAGGGGATAAACTGCCCGTTCATCCAGACGACTCCTTCTTTCTCATTGAATGGACTCATTCATAACTCCTAACTAAAATGACGCCGGTCTATTATTTGTAAGATTATTAATAACAGTAAACTGCATCCATCTTATCTCAATCGTCTGTTTAAGTCAATTCTGGAAAAAAGAAACCGTTCTTTCTGTCACTTGACCTTTGTTTTTTCAAACAGCTTCGCCGCAGTAAGGGCAAATTTTTGATTTATGAGGCAAGGGTCGCCGGCAATTCCAGCAGGGATGAGTCACGCCCCTTTCTCGTGCTTTAATCCGACCGAGGATGTCATCAATTTCAGATTTTTTCGAGTCTTTACCCTTAAAAACGGCAAGACGCCTGATAATCTCCGAAGGTTTTTGATACCTCTCATCTGTTTTAGTCGCAAGACACTTCATGATGATATCATCAATATCTTTGGGGACAGCGTTGTTTTTCAAACGAGGTGGCTTGATCTTCCCACTTTTTGCCTTTTCCAGGATTTTGAATGGGTCGGGATCAATGATCGGCGGTTCGCCTGTAACCATCTCATAGAAAATGCAGCCCAGGGAATATATGTCCGCAGTGAAAGTGGCCTTTCCCATGAATTGCTCAGGGGCCATATACGGAGGAGAGCCTATTCTTGTGGAGGCGTACGGGATATTGTTCAGCCAGACAGAAGTCCCAAAATCTGTGATTTTTGCTGTTCCATCTTCTGATACGATTATGTTTGAAGGCCTCAAATCTCTATGGACAATCTTATTTTTATGGGCATGATCTACGCCGTAACAAACCTGATTGACATAATCAATGGCCTTCTCTAAGTCGAGAGTTTTTTCTTTTTCAAGAATTTTTTCCAGAGTTTTTCCTTTAATGTACTCCATCACCATGAAAAAGACTTTATTTTCCTTTTCTGCTGAGATCATCCGCACAATATTCGGATGGTCGAGCACTGCCTGGAGCCTTGGTTCTTTCAATAATTTAAAGAGTTCTAAAGATTGTTTATGAGGGACTTTGATGGCAACCTTGATGTTCAACCATGTATCTTTGGCCAGGAATACAGAACCAAAACCCCCGCTGCCAAGGGACCGCAGTATCTGGTATTTGCCTACTTTCTGTCCTTGTAGAAACATCTTATGAATTCCAAAAATGAGAGATCATGGCAAGGCTGGACAGAGCGGCGGTCTCAGTTCTCAAGACCTGCCTCCCGAGACTCACAGCATCATACCCATGGTCGAGAATAAACTTCTCTTCCTCACAGGTCCATCCCCCTTCCGGCCCCACAAGGATGATCACAGATGAGGGAGGATCATTCCTCTCGCCGCCTGAATCAGGACCCTGGACAAGAATATCCTTCAGATACTTTCCTCTGCTTTCGCTCAGCATAATTTTCTGGGCTTCATCCCTTTCTTCTACCAATTGTTCGAGTGTCACAGGAGCGGATATTGAGGGAAGGACGTGAATCTTGCTCTGCTTGGCCGCTGCCTGAATAATCTTCTGCCATCTCTCCACTTTCTTTACAACCCCTTCTTCTATTCTGACGACCGTTCTCGCTGTGATCACAGGGATTATTGTCGTCACGCCCAACTCGGTGGCTTTCTGAAGAATGCTGTTCATTTTTTTTGATTTAATCAATGCCTGGGCAAGTGTGATTTTCACTCTGGGTGCAGGATGGACTTGTCTTTCGAGTATTGTGAGTCGTGTCCTCTCCTTGGTAATCTCCTCGACTCTTGCCAAATAGTTGGTCCCCTGCTCGTCAAAAAGCCACACTCTCTCTTTTGGCTTGATTCTGGCTACTTTGCTCAGATGATGGTGTTCCTCTCCATCCAGAAAAGCAGAAGAAGATCGAATATTGCTTTGTTTAATTGAGAAACGATTCGAAGTCAACTTGGCTCTAATGAAAAATATTTTTTCCCTTTTTTTTTGATTTTCGTATTTGCGATTTGAACTCTTCTCCCCTCGATTGAGCGAACTGCTGGAGCAAGTCCTTCTGTTCCTTTGTGAGTCTCTTAGGAGTTTCCACGTTGACCTTAACGAATAAATCGCCCTTTTTGTAGCTGTGAAGACTTTTTATCCCGTTTCCTTTGAGCCGAAAGACCTCTCCTGGCTGAGTTTCTGAAGGGATATTGAGCTGTTCATTGCCGTCAAGAGTCGGAATCTCGACAGTCGTTCCCAGTGCAGCCTGGGTGAAAGGGATCTGAATCTCACAGTATAGATTATTCCCATCCCGTTCGAAAAAATCATGTTGTTTCACACGAATAATCACATAAAGGTCTCCCCGTGGTGATCCTTGGTCTCCAGCCTCTCCCTCTCCCTCAATCCTGAGTTTCGTTCTATCATCCACACCAGCGGGAATCTTTATTTTCAATTCTTTCTTCTGTTTGACTTTCCCGCTCCCCCTGCACTCTAAACAGGGGGAAGTGATAATTTCCCCGGTGCCTCTGCATGCTGAACATGTGCGCGAAACAACAAAAAATCCTTGCTGATACCGGACCTGCCCTTTACCTTGACATGTGCGACAGACTGACTTCTGTGTGCCAGGACGCATTTTTGAACCTTGGCAAACAGAACAGAGCTCCACGCGGTTGAGCTTGATGTCCTTATCCACCCCAAAAGCGGATTCTTCCAGAGTCACATCATACTCCAAGGCCAGATCTCTTCCTCTCTGGGGATAGTATGACTTTGCCCGCTGCCTTGTTCCGAATAGATCTCCGAATCCAAAACTAAAAATATTACCTAGGATATCTTCGAAATCTTCAAAGATGGAAGAATTAAATCCTGTAAAACCGCTAAAGCCTTCTCCTCGCAGACCTTCATAACCAAATCTGTCATAGACCGATCTTTTTTCAGGGTCAATAAGAACGCTGTAGGCTTCTGCGGCCTCTTTAAATTTTTCTTCCGCCTCTTTATTGCCTGGATTCCTGTCTGGATGGAATTTCAGAGCCATCTGACGGTAAGCCTTTTTAATCTCGTCTTGAGAGGCATTCCGTGAGATGCTCAAGATTTCATAATAGTCTCTTCTATTCATTCTTCCTTGACTTCTTGCTTTTTCTCATCATTTTTCTTTTCACTTTGAGCTTTGGCGATAATCTTCTCTATCTCTTCATTAGAAAGGCCGGATGACGGTTTGACTTCGATTTTTTTGACTCTCCCCGTATCTACATCCTTGGCTGTCACTTTGACGATTCCATCCGCATCTATCTCAAATGTGACATCTATCTGAGGCAGACCGGCGGGGGCTAGAGCGATTCCCACTAAATTAAACACGCCCAGCGAGACATTCTCTGATGCCTTCCCACTCTCCCCTTGAAGGACATGAACACGCACTCTTTTCTGGTTGTGCCTGACAGTTGTAAATGCCCTTGTTCTTCTTGTGGGTATGGTGGTGTTCCTCCCGATGAGCGTAACGAATGAGTCATTTTCCGTCTCTATTCCCAATGAAAGAGGAGTCACGTCCAGAAGAAGAGCCGACTCGTCTGCCTTCCCTTCTATAATCCCGGATTGGACAGCCGCTCCCATTGCCACTATCTCATCAGGATTGATGTTTTCCGCGGGTTCTCTCCCGAAGAAATCTTTGATCATTTCCTTGACCTTGGGCATGCGTGTCTGGCCGCCGACTAAAATGACTTGTTCAATATCTTTCGGACTCAATTGGCTATCCTCGAGCGCCCGCTCTATAAACGGAAACGTTTTTTCAATCAAATATTCCGTTAAATCCTCCAATTTCTCTCTGGAAAGATCTAATTTGATATGTTTTGCCCCGGATTTATCAGAATAGACAAAAGGGAGATGAATCTTGCTTTCATGAGAGAAAGAAAGATCTTTCTTGGCATTTTCCGCCGCCTCTTTAATCCGCTGTCGAACAAAAATATCCTTGGAGAGATCAATCTTATTCTCTCTTTTGAATTCCTCAATGACCCAATCCACAATCCGATCGTCAAAATCCTCTCCCCCCAAATAGGAATTCCCGTTGGTGGCCAATACATGAAAAACTCCATCGCTCACTTCCATCAGTGTGATATCGAAGGTCCCTCCGCCAAGGTCATAAACGGCGACTATACCATCTTTCATCTTTTCGAGTCCGTAAGCCAGGCAGGCTGCGGTGGGCTCGTTTATGATACGCAGGGTTTTCAAACCAGCGATCTTGGCGGCGTCCTTTGTGGCTTTTCTCTGGTGATCATTGAAATTGGCGGGAACCGTAATCACTGCTTCAGACACCTCCTCTCCGAGATGTGATTCCGCACATTCCTTCAAATACTCGAGGATCATTGCTGCAATTTCTTGAGGGCTAATGGCTTCTGAATGCAGGGTGATCATGATATCTCCATTTGGTGCTTCTGTCAGCTTGTACGGGACTTTCCTTTGAGCCTCTTTAGCGACTTCTGAATCGATTTTCTTGCCGATGAGCCTCTTTATGGCCGAGACGGTGTTTTCGGGATTCGTTGTGGCCTGCCTCAGGGCTAAACTCCCCACTAACCTTTCATCAATATCTGTGAAACTCACTACGGAAGGAGTGGTTCTTTGTCCATTTAAGTTCGGGATAACTTGAGGTTTTCCCCCTTCGATATAGGCTATACAGGAATTAGTTGTTCCCAGGTCAATCCCGATAACTTGCCCCATGTTTACTTACTCTTTTTTGGCACAGCGACTTTGACCAGGGCAGGACGAAGAAGTCTGTTATGGAGCGTGTATCCCTTCTGCAATTCCTCAATGATTTCAGGCTCGTCTACGTCTTCAGATTCTTCAGTAATAAAGGCCTGATGCAGATGAGGGTCGAATTTTTTATCATTGGTTTCTATCGGTTTGGCCCCGTATTTAATCAGGAGGTCCTGATACTGTTTATAGATCATTTCAACGCCTTCTCGAAAACTCTTCCCGTCTCCTTGATTCTTGCTCCCGAGAGCCCTCTCAAAATTATCCAAGATTGAAAAGAGTTCTGTCAGGAAATCAGAGAGAGCATACTGGTAAAACTCGGCCTTTTCCCGTGCAACTCTCTTCTTCAAATTCTCCATATCGGCCAGTTTTCTCAAATTCTGTTCTTTCAGACTCTCATTCTCCTTTTTAAGGAGTTTTATATCCCCCTCTTTTTTCTTTAATTTATCCTTCAATGCTTGTGTTTTATCCTGTGTAGGTTTGTGGCTTCTCCCTTTTGGGGCGGGGCTGGATGTCTTTTTTACCATCTTTTCCTCCTACTGGTTGAAGCTGATGGTTTGGCTGAGTTTGTTGGCGATTGAATCCACTAATGGAATGATCATTTTATAAGGGATTCTTTTCGGCCCGATAATACCCAAAGAGCCGAGGATCTGACTGCGGTAACCATAATGGGAAAGGATAAGAGAACAATCGGTAATGTCTGGAATGTTCAGCTCCGACCCAATCAGAACTTTGACCCGATCCAGACTGATAAAGTCAGAAAGGAGTTTGGCAAGCTTGGCCTTTTCTTCGAAATTTTGAAAAAGGGCTTTCAACTTTCCCATTTCAAACAAATCGTGTTTCTCCAACAGTTTAGGCGTCCCCTGCAAAAAGATCTGGTTTTCCTCTTCCTGCGAGATATAGGATTTGAGAAGAGTGAATAATTTATCGATTACATTCTCATACTTGAGTTTAAATTTTGGGAGCTCCTTGAAGAGATAGTCCCGGATAAAAATAAAATTTTTCCCTGCGAAATTCTGGTTTATGTACTGCGAGGCTCTGTCAAGCTCGAGTTGAGTGAAATAAGTACTTGTCTGGAAAATTTCGTTGAGCACAAAATTGGAGGTGGTGATCAGGATGATTATCACCTTAAATTCGGATATCTTTATGAAACGGATATGACGAAAATTGATTTTTGAAATTCTCGGAGAGAGAACGAATCCCAAGTTATCCGAATGTTCAGCCAGCATCTTCGAGACTCGATTCAAGAGGGAGTTAAAATCACTCATCTCTAGAGGAAAATCCTCGGGCAATTCGACCTGCTTCTCCGGAAGAATCGCTTCTTCGAACAAATTATTCACGTATAATCTCAAGCCTTTATCTGAAGGGATACGCCCCGCAGATGTATGCGGCTGATACAAATATCCATGGTCTTCAAGTTTGGTCATTATGTTTCTCACTGTCGCCGGAGATACAGATAGCGGACTCCTTTTGGCAATCAAGCCAGAGCTTACCGGTGTTCCGCTTTTCAGGTAGGTTTCAATTATCAGGTTGAGAATCAGCTCATCTTTCTCTCTTAAATCAGTTACTCGCATGCATTAACTCCAAAAAATTTTATAGCATTAAACCTTGAATCTTGTCAAATGATCACTGGAGAACAACAGTCCACAAATGCATCCGTACAATCCTTATAATTCTTTTATTATCTGTAAGTTAGATGATTATTGTGTCTCCATGATATGCTCTCTATCCATTCACCTCGCCCCAACCGTGCGGGTGTGGTTCAGGCATTCATTTTGGATAAGTTAGTGGTGGAATTTGCCCTAGAAAACCGTGTTATTGGGACCATTTTTTGCCAATTTCTCTGCCATTAAGCCGGAATTCAGCCAATGCTTATTCAATCATATAATGCCTGATCCCAAATTATTTTCAAGGTTAGCTCCATTCATCATATTTTTTTATTCTTTAGAGGGAAAAAGGAAAGAATGGAGACCCAATCCATTGATTATGATGAATTTTTGAAAAGAATCAGGTTATCCGTATCCCGGCATACCCGACCACTTCACTGTAATCTCCAGTTTTGTCTCCGGAAGTCTGGTATTTTATGAGGATCGCTTTTTTTGCGCCAAGCTCTTTCGAGGCCACTATGGCAGAAGTCGTGGGTTGAAAACCGCACATGCTGATGCTTTCTCGTTCTACAGTTTTATGAAGGCCTTGGGCATCCAGTTCGAGAACCCTGTCAATCGCCAAAAAATCCTTTTCTTTGGCAACACTTTGGTCCACGTAATGGCTCATGTCCGTGCTGGCCACAATCAACACATCTTTTTTAAAATCTTTGATTCCCTTGGCAATTGCTCTACCCAAATCTTCCAGTTCCTCAAATGATAGATGGTACGAAAGACATACCGGTACAATCGCCACCTCTTCCCTCAGATATTGAATGAAAGGCAGCTGGACTTCAAGAGAGTGCTCATGAACGTGTGCGATTTCATCTTTCTCGATAAGCGGAGAAAGATTCATGATGAGCTCTGCCAGAGAGGATTCGATTTTTACCTGCCCCAGAGGGGTTTCCCAGACTCCTTCTGTCATGATTGCCACCCGAGACTGTATGGGTCTGTGGCTGGGACCGAGAATAACAAATGTGTCCGGAATCTCGACAGAAGAGAAGACAGCTCCGGCAACAGCACCCGAGTACTCAAATCCAGCATGCGGAGAAATCACGCATATGGCTTTTTCTTTTTCGCTTTCCGTGTCGATCATTCCCGCAACCATTTCTTTCAAAGCATCTTCGCTTCCAGGATAGAAATATCCCCCGACTGCAGGCTTTCGTTTCAATTTATCCTCCCTCTATAAAGATAGGCATCCTGTGAACTATGTCAATGAGAGTTATTCTTTTTTCTCCGTAAACGCAATGTCCATTTCTTTCAATTCCTGGAGGATAGGGACATAGATCTCAGGGATAACAGGGATATGGACACCGGTCATTTCGATCTTTCCCTCTAAGATGAGCCGGGTGGCGATGGCCGCAGGAAGCCCGACTGTCCGGGCCATTGACGAATCTCCGTTGGGGATACCATAATCGATCAATGTCGACGTGATCTTTTCTTTCTTTGCATCAGGATAAGAGGCGATGAATTGATGCTGGAGGATGATCATATCTCTCTCTCCCTCTTCATACTGCAGCTTCTCCAGCATCTTGGCACCCAGAATATCCAGGGCTGATCCTTTAGAGACAGGTAGACTCTCATCGCTCAACAGGCCCAGCCATTCGAACCTTTTAATGATATCCGAGTCTTCCGCAATATTGAGATGTGCACTCAACGCTTTATGGATGTCTTCCTCCGCAGGACTTCCCATCAATCTCCGGATAAAGTCTTTGTAAGTTAAGCCCTCCCATTCTTTTTCCTCCTCATCGAGGAGACCTAGATCGACCATTTTTTTCATGGTTGAACACCATCCTTTATTCCTGAGTGTCCCTCTGAGCATAGTATCTGCAGACTGGATTCCATAGAGCTGGATGTAAGGGAGAGAATTCCGGTTGGGATAGCCCTCGAATTCACCCAGCTCCTCGATGTTGATGATAGAAGGATCTTTAAAGAGGTCCTCAGCAGGAATAAAAATCTGCTGTCCGTCTTTTTGATACTGGGCTGAATTCTTCCCGGCAAGGAGGACTCCAATCGGACTCCAGGAAAATTTATAGCCGAATGGATTGGTGTTGGCCTCGGGCGCAGGCAATCCCCCACAAAAAGAAGTGAAACTCTGGATTTTCCCATCTTTTTCTTCCACTTCATGGATGATTCTCATCGCTTCCATATGGTCGATTCCCGGGTCCAGTCCGACTTCATTCAGAATCAGTATGTCGGCCTTTTTGGCTTGTTCGTCCAGATTTTGCATGACTTCGCTCACATAAGAAGTGGTGACCATATGCTTGCCAAAATCGATACAGTACTTGGCCACTTTCGGATGGAATCCATAGGGGACCATGCTGATAACTAAATCAGAGCCTTCAACCTCCTTTTTCAAACCTTCTTCATCCTTCAGGTTTAGCTCCTTGGCTTCTCCATCTGGATGGTTGTCGATGAGCTTCACAGCTTTGCTCACTGTCCGGCTGGCTACCTCGACCTTAAAATCGGGCTGGTCAAGAAGATACCTGACTAACGGCTTGGCCACCAGTCCAGCTCCTAGGATCAAGACTTTCTTCATGATATGACTCCTTTATAGATATTAAATAAATTTTTTCATGTATTCATAATCCGGGGTCAGCTTCCCCCGAAAGAGAATGACAGCCTTTTTGACAGAATCCGGAAGGTCACAGTTCTCAAACTCTCCAGAAAAATCCGCAGCGGCTAAAGAGGGAATCAGTGTTTTGAACGCGGTGCTGAAGAAAACCGACGATTCAAGGGAGATCTCCGCAGGCAGATTATCTATGGCCATGATAACAGGCCCTTTTCCCCCTGCGCCATCTCTAGCCGCGTCTGTTTCGAGATCATAAACATAAATGGGATGATCGGGTGTCGTTGAGCGAACGGTCACTTCCACAGAACCTTCGACATCGCAGGAGATATCACCGATCACACGGAGACGAGCCCCAGCGTTATCCAAAAATAACTGTTTCAGACTTTTTTTTGTGACAAATCGTGGATACTCGGGCGTCCAGAAGATACAATTGACCAGGATAGTTAAAAAAGGAAGGTAGGAATCAAAGACTGATCTATATTTCTGGGGATGGTTGTAGTAGTCCTGGAGTTCAAATATCCCATTTGGCTCACGAGGTTCGACTAAGTGCTCCTCTTTATATACAACTTTATAGAGTTTATTGGACGCAAAATTTCTTTCTTCAAAGAGGGATTCGATGTTCCCCGGCTGGATGACTTCAAAGGGCAAAAGGTCGAATATGTCCTGCGCTCCTCGAGAGACATGACCGTATCCGATAAATCCACAGACCAGAGGAACCAATGAGGGAGGCAGGCCTTCTTCATGGATTCTCCATCCGACTTTTTCCATCTCCTCTTTTGCCTCAACCAGACTTTCATAATGGAATGCCTGTTTTATTGCGGAAAATGGATTTTCCATCTTTTCATGATCCAGTCTCTGTCCCAACGCCCAGAGCGTGTCGATCATCCCGGCCTGACCCGCCTGCTCCCCGAAAAACAGCAGCCTCTGTCCATTTTCGTCAACTATTCTCTCATAATCGATCAATGTGCATTCAAGCTCCATCATTTTCTTGAGCATAGGCATGTTATGAGGTTGTCCCTTTATGGTATGAGAGAAAAAAATATACACTTTATCCCTTTTGAAAAAATCGAGAGGAATTTCTTTAACTGCTAAAATGATCGAGCAGGTGGAGAGGTCTTCCTCTATCTTGGCTCCTTCCTGTTGATAATCTCCGTCTGGAAAGATACGGATTGTGGACGGCTGCAGCTGTATATCTATGGGATTATTCCGGATAATTTCCCGCACATGAGTGGGGATCAAGGGAGCTCTTCGTTCCCAAGGATTTTTATCTTCTCTTCGAATTCCAATAAGCGTTTTCATGAGTGAAAAGACTCGCTGAGTTTAAAAATTATTGCATAATTATCTGGCCCGGTCAATAAAATCAATATGGCACGACAAGGATGTTCTCCAAGGTGCCACCTCTCCTTCATTCTTTTTAAGAGACTCTCATGCATGGCATCTTGAAGTGTATAAATTAAATGTTTCTCTTGGAATTCTATATGCGCTTTTTTAAGTCTAGTTATGAGAGGTGCCCCCTTGGGGAACGTCCCCTTTTTGCTCTTTTATAAATGATACTGAAGATAAATGTGTCATTGCGAACGACTGAAAGGAGCGTGGCAATCTCATAAAAAAAGAGTGTATTTCCATTATGTCTTCATTCCACTCTAGGAGATTGCCGCACTTCGTTCGCAATGACATCCAAAAAGAGTCCCTAATGACTGAGCCTCTGCAAACGCCCTTTTTATGTATTGACTCAGGAGACAGTAATCTTTAATAATAGGAAATCATGATTCGATTCACTAACACGCTGAGCGGGAAAATTGAGCCATTTCATCCGGTGACCAAGGGAGAGGTGAAGCTCTACACCTGCGGACCCACCGTCTATGATCATTCCCATCTCGGCAATTTCCGTGCGTATGTTTTCGAGGATTTACTCAAGAGATTCCTGGTATTCATGGGCTTTAAAGTCACCCATGTGATGAACATCACGGATGTGGATGACAAGACAATAAAAGGAGCCAATGCAGAAGGAGTCACGCTCCAGGAATACACGAAAAAATTTACAGATTCTTTCTTCGAAGACATCGATACACTCCGCATTGCCAGGGCTGATTATTATCCACGAGCCACCGAACACATCTCGGAAATGGCTAAAATGATAAAGGGCCTTCTCGACAAGGGGTACGCCTATGAGAAGGACGGTTCAGTCTATTTTAGCATAGCGAAGTTTCCGGATTATGGGCGTCTCTCAAAGGTCAATCTTGAAGAACTCAAACCTGGGGAAAGAGTTGAATCAGACGAGTACGAGAAGGATAGCGTTAATGATTTTGCTCTGTGGAAACACAAAAAAATAGGTGAACCTTTCTGGGAGACTGAAATCGGTCCGGGCAGGCCAGGCTGGCACATCGAGTGCTCGGTGATGAGTTCAAAATACTTGGGCGAGACCTTTGATATTCATTGTGGAGGAACGGACAATATATTCCCTCATCATGAGAATGAGATCGCCCAATCCGAGGCGTATTTCGGGAAAAAGTTCGTCAATTATTGGCTCCACTGCCGCCACCTTATTGTTGATGGCGAAAAGATGTCAAAATCAAAAGGAAACTTCTACACGATAAGCGACCTGCTCGACAAGAATGTCGATCCATCCGTGCTCCGATTTCTTCTGATTTCTACGCATTACCGCAAGATGCTCAACTTTACTTTCAAAGCTCTTGAACAAGCTAACGCGTCTCTCCAGAGGATAAAAGATTTCCTCTATGAGCTTGAGAACCATCCCTTCAAAGAGGGAGAAAACAAGAATGTCTCAAATATCCTCAAAAAGGCGCGGAAGGATTTTACGAGCGGTCTGAGTGATGACCTCAACATATCAGTGGCCTTGAGAGCTCTCTTTGATCTGATCAGAGAAGGCAATACTCTGATTGCCAAAGAAAAACTGTACAGCCAGGATGCTGAAAAGCTGCGGAAATTCATTCGATCTATCGACACTATCCTGGCTGTTCTTCCAGAAGAGAAAGAAGAACTCCTGCCAGTGGATATCATGAAAAAAGTCGAGGAAAGAGAGAAAGCCCGCAAGGAAAAAAATTATCAATTGGCCGACCGGATTCGCGATGAGCTGCTTGAGCAAGGGATCGTTCTAGAGGACACAAAAAAAGGAGTCCGCTGGAAAAGAATCAAAGGAATACACTAAGGATGCGTTGGAATTTGCCTCATATTACAGTGGGCAAGAATCTTCAGCGGAGAACGTAATTTTTAAAAAGAACAGGGTTATCAAACCGAGAGAAAACCAAACAGGAGGGGAAGGAATCCAACTCACACCCCACGCCCTTGGAAAGTCGGGCGAAAAAGCAGCTCTTCGCTACTTGGAAAATAAAAAATACAAGATTGTTGCCGAAAACTTCCGTCTATTCAGAGGCGAGATCGATATTATCGCCTATGACAAGCGCACGCTTGTCTTTGTTGAAGTTAAAACGAGGAAGAGCGCAGATTTTGGTCTGCCTGAAGAGTCTGTTACTCTATCGAAACAGAAGCAGATCAAAAGGATCGCTCAGGGTTTTTTAACAAAGAATAATCTTTATGAAAAAGAGTGCCGTTTCGATGTCATTTCACTGACCATTGACGAAGGCAAAGGATATTCCATTCGTCATATAAAAAACGCATTTTAACAGGAGGTATCCATGTGTGTTCAAAAAAAAGGCATGCTTTCCGTCATCATTATCTCGTTTATTTTCACTGCATCTATTTTTGTTTCTTCAGGATTCAGCCAGAACATTCCAAAGCCTGAAGAAGTTCTGGGTTTCAAGGTTGGAGCGGACTATCATCTGGCCACTTATACGCAGGCAATAGAATATTTCAAGAGACTTGATGAGAGCTCAGAGCGAATCCAGCTATTTGATGAAGGAAAAACATCCATGGGACAAACCATGACTTATGCGGTTATCTCCTCAAAAGAAAATATGAACAGCCTGGATAAATACAAACAGATAATCCGAAGGCTATCCCTTGCCAAGGGCCTTTCTGATTCCGCGGCCCGGAAGCTTGCTCAGGACGGCAAAGCCATTGTCTATATCGATGGCGGGCTCCATGCATCCGAATGCGCTCCTGCCCAACACAACATCCAGCTCGCCTATGACCTTGTCACAGCCGAGGATCCCAAAACGCTCAGAATCCTCAAGGATGTTATCCTCGTCCTCGTTTTTGCCAATCCTGATGGCATGAATCTCCTGGCAGAATGGTATCATCCCAACGTGGGGACTCCTTATGAAGTCTCTCGCATGCCCTGGCTGTACCACATATATGCCGGACACGACAATAACCGCGACTCCTATGTCGCTAATCTTGTGGAGACACAAATCCTGACTAAGCTGGTCAATAAAGAATGGTACCCAGTGATTCTCTACAACCACCACCAGACCGCCCCCTTCCCCGCCAGGATCTGGACTCCTCCCAACTCTGAACCGACTAATCCCAACGTTCATCCTCTGGTCGTCCGCGGACAGAATCTGGTCGGCTCTGCCATGGGAACGGCCTTTGATGAGGAGGGAAAAGAGGGCGCTATCTCCAGGCTTATTTTCGACACCTGGTATCCAGGTTATGTGACTCAGGTAGTGGATTCCCATAACATCATATCCATCCTTACAGAAACCGCTCTCTACCGCTATGCCACCCCCTATTTTTACACTATCCGGGATTTTCCTGAGCAGTACAGGGATCTGACCATGGCAGCCTTCTATCCGAATCCCTGGAAGGGAGGCTGGTGGCGGCTCAGGGATGCTGTGGATTACTGTTTAACCGCATCCAAGGCTGTCCTCGATGTCGCCTCCAAATACAAAGAAGAGTTTCTGTTTAACAAATACAGGATGGGAAAGGATGTGATCGACCAGTTCAGTAAAGAGCCCCCTTACGCCTGGATCATCCCTGTAAAACAGCACGATCCCGGGACTGCATCCCTTCTTCTCAACCGCATGATCCTCCTCGGAATAGATGTGTATAAGAGCGAAGAATCATTCACATGCGACGGGATCAAATATCCGGCTGGAACCCACATTATTCCGATGACTCAGCCTTTTGCGCTCTTCATTAAGAATGTGTTCGAGGAGCAGGATTACCCCGACCTCAGGAAGTATCCAGCCCTATGGCAGGGTCTTATCCGGCCCATCCAGTTTGAAGGCGCTCCTTTTGAAGCCTACGACATGATGGGTTGGACTCTTCCTTACCAGTTCGGAGTGAAGGTTTATGCGGCCAATTCTCCTGTTCAAACTCAGATGACTCGATTGAACAAGGCCAAGCTTCAATCCGGCTCCATATCTGGCAAGCCCGGCCACTCCTATCTTATACGAAACGAAGAAAATGCTGCTTACACTGCCATAAACAGGATCATGAAGCAAGGGGGAAAGATTCTCAGGGCCAAGGAGTCGTTTTCAAGCCAGGGCAGCCGATTTTCTGAAGGAACGGTCATCGTCCCAGCCACGAGTGTCAAGAGAACCTTGATCGATGAGCTGGCCAAGGAACTCGACCTGAAAATCACTGCTGTTTCTCAGGCCCCCAAAGTGAAAACGGCCAGTGTCAAACCTGTTCGTCTTGGGATGTATAAATCCTGGCTTTCCAATGCCGACGAAGGCTGGACACGGCTGATCCTGGATAATCATCAATTCTCTTACTCCAGCATCCGCGATGCGGATATCCGAGCCGGAAACCTCAACGCGAACTATGATGTGATTATTATGCCCCACTCCCGCAGACCTGAATCTGTAGTGAATGGGCACGGCAAAGGAACCATGCCTCCCAAGTATGTGGGAGGAATCACAGCCAACGGAGTTCGGAACCTGAAATTGTTTGTTGAGACCGGAGGCACTCTCATCTTTATGAACGGTTCCTGCAACTTTGCGATTAACTACTTCGATATTCCCGTTCGGAACGTTTTAAGCGGAATTAAAAGAGGAGAATTCATCTGCGACGGATCCATCCTCCGGATGGAATTTGACACGAGTCATCCGCTGGCTTACGGTATGCCTAAAGAGGCGGGTACGGTGTTCGATAGCGGCTGTGCTTTTTCCATTACACCTTCCTTCGATTCACAGAAACAGCCCCTGAGCGCGGCCAAGTATCCTGAAGAGAATCCTCTGATGAGCGGGTGGATTCATGGGGATAGGCTCATCCGCCAGAAGTCCACGGTGCTGGATGTCCCTTACGGAAAAGGGAAAATAATCCTTCTCGGCTTTCCGGTTCATTACCGGGCTCAGCCTCATGGAACGTTTAAACTCCTCTTCAATGCTATTTTTTATGCGGGCATAGAATAAAAGAAACGAAAAACGAATGAAACTGGAACAGGAATCCAGATTTTTTTCGCTGACCTTAGTTTAGGAATCTAAATAGATACATCAGAACGAATAGCTCAAACCGAGCACAAGATTTCTCCCCGGTTCTTCCACCGCATCGGGATCGGGTCTGGCAATATAGGCACGGTCCATAAGATTAGAGAGAAGAAGATAAAAACGGAAAGATTTATTGTAATAATAACTGGCCTTAAGATTGACAACTTCATAGCCTGGAAGATCGAATAGCATCTCATCCGGCCCCATATCATCCTTTTTCAACTGGATCGTCGCGTTCATTTCAGTGGTGAAACGCCCAAACCAGACACGCGTTCCCAGAAACAACCGCGAGGGAGGAATGTCATTGAGAGGTTCGCTTGTGACCGTGCTCGTTCCTTTAATCGAATACAAATTTCCGAAAAGCTTCCATTTGGGTACAGGATAATATTCCACTTCCAATTCCCAGCCACTAAGCCGTCCTTCTTCCACATTTCCGTAAGTCCTGATTCTTTCGATTGGGTCTATCATATAGCGTTCGATCAGGTCATCTATTTCATAGTAAAATAAATAGAGACCTGTAAAAAGCCGCTTGAAGATAAATTTCACTCCTCCATCCAGGTTAAAACTGGTCTCCGGCCTAAGGTCAGGTTGAGCGATAATCATGCCCCTCCCTGTGACCCCAGAATAAAATAATTCGTTCAAGCTCGGAGCTCTGTATGCCTTGGCAATGTTGGCAAATAGCACAATCTCTTCGGTCAGCTTGAATGACCCTCCCAAAAATCCTGTCCATGCCGTATAATCACTTTCAACTGAGGGAGGAGTGTCTCCGGGTAAAGCATTCAACTGGATGTTGTCCCAACGGATTCCTCCGATTAAATCAAGATTATTCACACCGAAATAATCTGCCGAGAGAAAAATCCCCAGGTCCATTCTTTCCCCTTGAGAAAAGGGTTTCTGTTCCAATACATTGGTTACATTTCCTGAAGCATCAAAATCGGTGTCTTTAGTGGTTGACTCAACTGCGGACCGGCTGTAAAGATCCAAACCACCAGACAGCCGAAAATGCTCTCCAATTTTTTTTCTATAAGAAAGATGAGCTCCGAAATTCAAACTTTGAATCTTGCTGTAGGATTCTTCTGTTTTAACTCTTGTGGCCTCATCTAGCGTTACTTTGATTGTCTCGAGAAAATTGGGATTCAGGTAAGCTTGAAATGCCAGCTCACCTTCCTTCCCCAGTCCTTTCTCATTCCAATGAATCTGGAAATAATTCTGGTTTTCTTTGGGATACCATGTTGGCTGTGTCAAACTCAGCTGATTGGCTTTTCCGATGTCATGTCCTCTCGAGCCGAAAAAACTGACGAAGATTTCCCTTTTATCAGTCACATGAGAGATTTTGCCGATGAGAGTTCCCTGAGTAAACTGGGACTGAAGAATCTCTCCTGATGGAGATGAGTAATTCTCCGCATCATTTGCCTGAAAGGACAGGTAAAATCCTGTGTTCTTCCGGCTCCCCTCAAGCGTAACGCCTCCGCCCTTCTCCTGGTTAATGGTTCTGTATTTCCCGTTTATTATTCCGCTGAAACCATCCTGTAGGGACGGCTTTTTGGTGAGGATATGGATAACTCCGCCTATGGCATCGGAACCATAAAGAACCGAAGAAGGACTGCGCAAAACCTCGATTCTTTCAATATCTTTAGGGTCAATAAATGAAGCATTCGGCCCAGTACGCCTATCACTCGTTACCCGGGCATGGTCGATTAAAATCAGCACTCTCCGTCTGGCTAAGCCTCGAATGTTGGGAACCAGGGAAAAGCCTCCTGCCCCCATACTGGAGACTCCGGGCATGGACGAAATTCCTTCTGTGATGTTCGGGGCCATCTTTTCTTCTAAATCTTCATGAAGGACAACCGTTTCAGCGGCTGGTACGCTTGCAGAAGACTCAGGATGTCTCATGGCCGTTACCACCACTTCTTCTCTCTGAATAATATAAGGAACAAGTGTGATGACTATCCGTTTCTGAAGGTTTTTTTCGGTGAGGATGACTTCTTGCTCGACGTAGTCCGGATGATTTATTTCGAGGCGTATTCTCGTATCATCTGGAACGACGAGAGTGAAAAGGCCTTCCGCATCTGTTATAGATTTGACTCCACTCGAACGGTGAAGGACTTCCGCCTTGATGACTGGGCTCCCCCCCAGATTCAGGACTTTCCCCTTGATCTCAACGGCTAAAGCCTGAATTGTTGAGAATAAAAATATAAGGATAAAATGAATGTATTTTTGCATCAAGTCTAAAATATATTAATAAAATATGAATAATTATGATAAACGATATTAAGGCTTAAGGCAAATTTTTTCTCCTGTTCTCTTGAGTGCAGACTTTGAAAGTCGGTATGTTGAGATAAGATTTTATTTGAATGGCTTGTTATGGACATTATTCCAATCCTGTGCCTATCAACTCTGAAATGGTCAGTCCCAAAAAGAAATTACGGCGACTGAAAATGCGTTTTCTTAACCGGCTTCACAGTCGAACGGTCGGTCGACCCCTCCAGAAGATTCTGAATGTTTTCTTTGAGGATTGGATGCACTGTCTCAGGAGATATCTCCGCAAACGGAACAAGCACAAAATTTCTTTTATCTAACCTCGGATGAGGAATGCTCAATTCCTTGGTCTGGATAACCTTATCCTCAGCTAGAAGAATATCAATATCAATCACTCGAGGTTCTTTTTGAACTAGAGTATTTCTTCCCATCAATCTTTCTATTCCTTTGATCAAATCCAGTAAATTCGAAGGGGCAATCCCTGTTTCGATCTCAATAACCTGATTCAAAAACCAGGGCTGGGGGGAATGAAGATCTACAGGTTGGGTCTCATAAAGCGAGGACGATTGAACGATTCTAATCCCTTTTTCTCTCAGCAAAGAGTGTGCCTGTCCAAGATTTTTCTCTCTATCCCCAAGATTGCTACCTAAACACAGAAAATATCGCATGGAATTCAGTCCAAAGGAACGTTCATGATAGTATCATAATCATCATGTTTCAAAATTTCACTCGATTTTTTCTGGTAATTTTGTCATCATTAGCGTGCTATGCAAAAAGTCGAAAAATGGCGAGTCCAAGAGCTCGCTCTTGTGCTTAATGAACTCGCCGTCCTGTTGAGAGCCGGAGAAAATAGTGAATGGGCCAATGTTTTTTCACATTACCACGATGAATCAAAGAATATCGTGGCTAAAAAAGAATTTGACTCAGAATCATTGAAGAAACTTGTAACGAATATAATGAATTGTTTTGAAAAAAACAGTTCTTTCACGAATATCGCTCTTAAACATAAAAATCCTAAGGAAGAGCAAAAATTGAATCAAGCTCTCTATCTCACACGAGCCCGTCTTCTCACAGTCATAAGAGATATGGAAGAACGCATAATCGAGCATATCCATTGAAAAAGGAATGAGAGGGAAAGCCTAAATCTCAAACAGCCCGAACTTCTTCAACACCCTTAAAACCGCGAATGTCACCCAAAGATGATCCTCCAGAGTTGTCTTTTTATTCCCTGCCTCCCAATACCCTTGTTTAGACTGTTTGCTGAGCAGCCAATTGAGGGCATACTGAATTTTTTCGTTATCCGCTGGAAAACCGATCGTGGACAGAGAATCAAGACTACTGAGGATATCTGTGGCCCAAAAAGGATATGTGATCTCTTCCCAATACGAAGGTAGCCACCGGTCATCATACTTATCTTCTTTGAAAAAGCGGCTCAACAAAAGCTCCCCGGCTTTCCAGGCTTCCTTACTCTTTCTCCAGGTCGGAGAGGCAGCCAGGGCACGAAGAACCATCCCTGTCACAAGATGGGAAAAAGGCTGTGATTTATCTGGTTTGATGGGCTCAAGTTTAGACTGAGCTTCAAAATTGTAACGGCTCTTGAGTTCTTCCTGGTCAATAGTTCGATAAGGAATAACCCATCCTCCGTCATTCTGTCTGTTTTTAACAATCCATCTGAATCCTTTTTGAGTCCTTTCATCTTTATCCAATCCAAATAGACATAAGGCTTCAAGAGTCAACGCATGATAGGTCGGAGCAAATTCATTCAAGTAGGCACCCCGAAAATCGCCTGATTTGGTCTGAGTGGAGAACATGAATTTAACTGCCTTTTTCAATTCCTCATCTTCATAAGAACATCCGTAGTTGTTTAGCTTGAGCACGTTCCTTAACGTCTCAACAATAAAATAAGTTTTTTCCCAGCGCGGATCGCCTTCGTACTTCCTCCTGCACCATCCTCCATTGGACCGCTGGCTCTTTATAATCCTGATTCGGGCAGCAAATTTCTGCAGATTTTTGTGTTCCCTGTCCACAGGAACCTCGAGTATATCTTTTTTAAGCCAGTACAGAATAGGCAGATTCCCTCTAGCAAGTAGGAACTCAATCGCTTTGTTTGTGTTTGCTTGCATCGCTCAGCTTGACGGAGTCATATTCTATCTAACTCGTCTTTTCTGGATTAAGAATGACACATAAAAATTCGAAGGGCTCAGGGAAAGGATTTTTAAACTGGTGTGTCTCGTTTTCTTCAACGAGAAGACTCTGTCCCTGGGAGACCATAACTTCTTCACCCGACTCTCGAACAACAATCCCCTTTCCTTTTTCAACTTTGACAACGTGCTCGTGGCCATGGCTGTGAAAAGGAGTGTGGCCTTCAGGAAGAACCTTGAAATGCCTCATGATGATTTTGTGAGAACCATCCTCAGGGCCGATGAGAATCTTTCGGAGAACGTTCTTGACCTCTTCTTCCTCTACTGGGGCCTCTGGCACGTCCGCATTTTTCTTGATAATCATTTTTCCTCCTTGAGTTCAATCCATTCTGTAGAGAATCATCCCAGGCAGTTTTCCAGTATGCTCTCCCTTTTCCAGCACCAGTTCTCCGTTAACGATTACATAGTGGAGACCCTGGCTGTATTGATGCGGTGCGGAAAATGTCGCCTTATCCTCAAATTGGTTTTTATCGAAAATGGTTATATCTGCAAAGAATCCTTCTTGTAGCATTCCTCTCCCTTTAAGCCCGAAAGTCTGGGCAGGGAAAGAAGTCATCTTACGGATAGCCTCTTCCAGAGAGATAACGCCTTGTTTTCGCACATAATGGGAAATCACCCTGGGGAAAGTGCCATAATTTCTCGGATGAGGGACACCCCGTCCTTTCTCTTGGATTCCACCATCCGAACCATGCATGGTATAAGGAAGGCGCATTAAACCCTCAACATCCTTCTCATTCATCTGAAAAAACACTCCCGATGCTCCTCCATTCTTCTGGATTTCGATGATTAAATCGGCAGTGTTCTCAATGGTGGGTTCTTTCCCCTGTGAAAGAAGAATCTTCTGAAGGTTTTTCCCGATATATTCCGGAAATTTCCTTGAGTTAGCGATGTATATGGTTTCCGGTTTGTTTATTCCTTTTGTAGAGGTCAGTCTTCTTTTTATGACGTAAGATTTGATTTTTGCGTAATTCTCTTCGTTTTCTAGTCTCTTCAAAAAGTTTTCATTCCCCCCTTCAAAAGCCCAGGAAGGAAAACTGCTGCCAAAACCGGAGCTGGTCGCTGTATAAGGGTACTGATCAAGAGTCACTTCCACGCCTCTTTTCCTGGCTTTTTCAACTGGTTCGGTTATTCGTTCAAGCTCATACCACACCACATCATCAGCCAGCTTAATATGAGATATAAGAACCGGGATGTTATTTGTCTCTCCAATCTCGATGGCTTCTTCAATCGCTTCGGTTATGTAAAGTCCTTGATCTCTGAGATGGGTGGCATACACTCCCCCAAAACTTGTGACTACAGAGGCAAGCTCCACAAGCTCATCTTTTTCCGAATACGCGCCTGGAAGATAAGACAGCCCTGTCGAAAATCCCAACGCACCGACTTCCATCTCCTGGTAAATCAAGGATTTCATGCTTTCCATCTCTTCTGCCGAAGGAGCTTTCATCTTCATTTCCATGACTTCCCGTCTGATGGTGTTATGACCGACGAGGCAGCCAAAATTGAGTGCTATTCCTTGATCCTCGATTTTTTTGAAAAGCTCCTTCAGGGGAAAAGGATGCCCGCCGCAGTTTCCGCCGATAACAGAAGTGGCCCCTTGATAGACATAGTTATCAACAGTGGGAATCCTCACAATTCCTCGGTCACAATGAGTGTGGACATCGATGAATCCAGGGCTGACAATTAAATCCTGGGCGTTAATAATCTTCTTTCCCTGTTTATCATCTATAAACCCAATCCTGACTATTCGGCCTTCCCTTATACCGATATCGGCTTTAAACCAGGGATTTCCAGTTCCATCGATGATGAAACCGTTTTGAATCACAAGATCGAATTTCTTGGCAAAAGGAATGCAGGCCCAAACGGAAAAAAGAAAAGATAAACCGATGAAGAAAACAGATATTCGAGGAAATCTTCTCATGAATGACTGCCAAAAGCGCATAATGTCTGGATGAAGTTGACCATTCATTTTATTCCAAGTGCCGATTTCTGTCAATTTTTTTGAAACAAATCCTTTGATTTTCCCCTGGAAATGAACATAAATTTTATTTTCCACCATTTTTTTGAAAAATGAGAAAAACCAGAATATCGGCGAAATTTGATAGGAATCACGGAGTCAATCCTGAGTCGCAATGATCGTTCAATGGATAGGCAAAATTATGCTTATGACATTTCAAAAGAAAGACGAAAGATACGCAAAGAGTATGAACAGCAAAGATGTTTGAAATTAGGTTTTAAGCTTTTCCTTTATCACAGGGTTCAAGGATACAGCAACGAACAGCACCATCCTGACATTCCTCTGGCATCTCTGATTTTTCCAGAGAGCAGCAATGAATTGTGCATATTTCTGGATCATGATGAAAGAGCTCTGTGCTTAAATATTTCATTCCCGAATCAGGGATGACTGTCACGACAGTTTTCCCTTCCCCCAAATCTGCGGCCACTTTCAAGCTGGCAAAGACATTCGCTCCAGCAGAATACCCTGCAAAGATCCCTTCAAGGCGAGCGAGCCGGCAGGCTGTGGCTTTGGCTTCCTCATCCGTGATTTTTATGATTTCATCATAATGTTCATGCTCTAAAAGATCAGGGACAAATCCTTCCCCTATTCCCTGGAGCCTGTGATATCCAGGAGGCTCTCCAGCAATGACAGCAGATTCCGCTGGTTCCACCACATAAATTTTTATCTGTGGATTTTTTCCCTTTAAACCCAGACTGACTCCCATGGCAGTACCTGAAGTCCCCACTCCCGCAATAAAAGCATCCATCTTCCCGTGTGTGGCCTCCCAAATCTCTTCAGCGGTTGTCTCCTGATGGGCAAGGGTATTTGCGGGATTCGCAAATTGATTGGGCATGAAATAGCCGGGTTTGGAAGCTAGCTCCTCAGCCTTAAATAGTGCACCTTCGACGTCTTCTTTGGTGAACTTACCAGGTTCCGCATCCCCATGGCTGGGAACAAGTACCAATTCAGCTCCAAAGGCTGTCATCATATCTTTGCGTTCCTGGCTCATTCGCTCTGGCATGACTGCAATCATGCGGTAGCCTTTCAATGCACAAACCAGGGCCAGACTCGTTCCTGTGTTTCCGCTTGTCGGCTCGACGATGCAATCACCTTTTTTTATCTTTCCCTGGCGTTCTGCCTCTTCGATCATAAAGAGCGCTATTCGATCTTTGACGCTCCCGCTTGGATTATAATACTCCAGCTTTGCTAAAATGATGGCTTTAATATCCTCTTGAATACGATTAAGGCGTATCAAAGGAGTCTTTCCTATTAATTCCAATACGCTATTATAAATTTTCACTGGTACACTCCTTTAATTATGATGGAACCTTATTATAAGAATTGTAGGCTGATGAGTTCAATCGTTTTTTCACACATCCCCTCCATTTTATTTTGAATTCAAGCGATTTTTCATTTTTCATCTTGCGGAAAAAGAAATTATTCATTAGAATATTCTCCATTTTATAACGAGGAGGAGGATAAAATGGTCAAACATCGATGGATTTTTTGTACCGTTTGTTTTTTGATTCTCTCCGGATTCATTTTTCTTTCCTGTTCCCAGGCCAACAAAATCATAGAGCAAAACATTATGGCCGCAGGAGGAAAAGAAAATTTATCAAAGATTAAAAACTTCTCTTTCCATTATGGCCCGACTACCTATTACCTATCTTCAGATGGGGTGATGAAGCTGACTGAAGGCCAGGCACCGATCATCACTGAAGTCATACTTATCGATAAGGACAAAGCACAAAGAAACTGTTTCAACAATATTTCTGAATATTCGGGGCTCCAGAAATCCATTTCTCAATCTCTAGCCCTCCTCAGAGCTGGTTTATTTACTCTTAGTAATTTTCAGGGCCAGCTGAAGTATCACGGGCTGAAAAATTTTGGACCACAGGAACTCCACATGCTCTCAACAACCTTAGGTGATCTAGAGGCTGAGTTCTATCTTGATTCTAAAGATTACCTACTCAAACGATTGGTGCTCAAAGGGTACGATGAAGAGCAGAACAAGCATGAAGAGAACCACGACTTCGGCCCTTACCAGGAAATAGAAGGTGTGAAGATTCCCACCTCATGGTTCGCTTCTCAGGTGGGAATAAGAGGAAGCACTGTCGAAGTCTCTGATGTGAAGGTCAACCAGCCTTTGGAAGAAGACTTCTTCTCCAATCTTGACGTCAATGTCGGAGACGTGGAAATCGGTCAGGGCTCCTTAAAAGGAAACATCGTCCAATCGAGCTTTAGACGAAACATACTCACGATTGGCACGAACTGGACAGAAGTATGCATACAGAAAGCCGGATTCAAAGCAAAGGATAAACTGATTCTTCAAATTGCCGATACAGAGTTGGAAATCGATTTTCATGAAGCATTCCCGCCCAGGAATGAGCTGGGTCCCGGAGCCAAATTTATGGTACCAAACCGCAGAGGGGATAATTATCTCATTTACTTGATTTCTCCAGAATTTTCACAACTGGCTGAACAATTGGAACCCCTCTTGGTTATCCGAATCAAAAAAAAGTGAATTCACACAAGGAGGAAATCATGGCGAAGATTAACCGTCGAAACTTTTTAACAGCTTTTTCTTCAAGCGTGCTGGGATTTGGTCTTTCAAGAAATATCAAAGAGAGTCCGAGGAACTCAGGTCTGGCGCAGGGAGATTCCTCTTCCATAAAAATCCAGAAATATAATGATCTAGGAAAAACGGGAATTAAAGTGCCGGATGTGAGCTGTGGAGCTATCTCTTTCTTTGAACCGAATGTCCTTAGGTATGCCTATGACCTGGGGGTGACTTATTTCGATACAGCCGAAAGCTATATGCGCACCAAGAGTGAATCCTACATCGGCCAGGCTCTCAAAGATGTCAGAGATAAAATCACGATCACGACGAAGCACGGTTTGAATCCCAAGGTCAAAAGAGATCAGATCATCAAAAGAGTCGAGGAAAGTCTGAAACGCCTGCAGACTGACTACATAGATATTGCCATGGTGCATGGTGTCAGTGACCTCACTTTGTTGGAGAACGAAGAGATCCAGGCCGCTTATGCCCAGCTTAAAAAAGACGGGAAAGTCCGGTTCACGGGCTTCTCCACACATAATGCCAAATTGACATTAAAGCAAGTCCTTAATAATGATTTCGGGCAGGTTGTTCTCCTTATCTACAACCACGATGAGGGCGAAGCCATTGAATCCCTCCTCGGGCCGGTTCATCAGAAAGGAATAGGCACGGTGGCGATGAAAGTTTTTGCCGGAGGTAAACACGGAAACCTGAAATCACTCATCAGCCAGGACGTGAGCTATCCGCAGGCCGCTCTGCGCTGGGTTCTCAGCAATTCGAATATTAACACCTGTATCCCGACCATGAGCAGTTACTCCCATGTCGAAGAATATGTTTCCACTTCTGGAAAACCACTGAACAGGACGGATTTAAAAGTGATCGCCGAGTATCAGCGTCAAACCAAGGATCAATACTGCAGGATCAGCTGCCAAGAATGCCTGGCTTCCTGCCCCCAGAATGTCGCCATTAACGATGTTCTTCGGTTCAAAATGTACTTTGAGGATTACCGTATGGAAAAAGAAGCCATGCGGTATTATGGGGAGTTGGAGGAGCACAAGAAGCCTCTCCACTGTGCTAGCTGTTCCGGGCACTGCGACACCGCCTGTCCCTACAGTCTGAAAGTCAAAGAAAAGCTGACTCATGCGCATGAAATCCTGAGTGCTTGACCTCCCGACTAGACATCTGTACACTGAATAAGAATTCTTTTGGCAACAGGATTCGAATAAAGGAGGGTTATGATGCGTAAATTTTCAGTTCTAGCTACGGCTTTAATGATAGTGTGTGTTCTGACAGCGATTTCTCAAAAGGATTTTTCATCGGATATCTTTCAAACCTCTCATGGTGATCTGAAGATCACGTTCATCGGTCACGGAACACTGATGTTCACTTTTGATGGGAAAATTGTCCATGTTGACCCTTACAAGCGGGTTGCAGATTATTCCCGACTTCCGAAGGCCGACCTCATCCTCATCACTCATGAACATGGAGACCACCTTGATCCTGACGTCATCTCCATGATCAGGAAAGACAATACAGAGATCATCTTAACTAAGAACTGCACTAAGAAAGTGGATGGCGGCATAATCATGAAAAACGGTGACATCAAAACGGTTATGGGCTTGAAGATCGAGGCTGTCCCGGCCTACAACATCGTGCACATGAGAAGAGAAAACATGCCCTACCATCCAAAAGGTGACGGCAATGGTTACATCGTCACTTTCGGTAACAAAAGAGTGTATGTGGCTGGTGACACGGAGAACATCCCAGAAATGAAAGCGCTGAAAAATATTGATATCGCTTTCTTACCGATGAATCTCCCCTACACGATGACCCCAGAGATGGTGGCTGACGCGGCCAAGGCATTCAAGCCTAAAATCCTTTACCCCTATCATTACGGCCGGACAGACACATCAATGATCGTCGAGCTGTTGAAAGGCGTAAAGGGGATTGAAGTCCGGATACGTGACCTGAGTTAGAGTTATTCAATCCTCTTCTTGTGCATTAAAATACGTCAACTAACAGCCGAACTTTGAGCTGTCAAACTCAGTTTGCTCGCCTCTCTTTTCCAATAATTCAGGGACCACTGCCCATAAAAGCTTCCAAGCATCTGTGTATTCCAGACAAATGACACCTGAATTTCTGATGGAAATAAACTGGTTTTCCTCTGAGCCGCTCAAAAGGAATGATGCCAGCTTCTGTAAAAATGGCAGGTGCCCGACGATCATCAAATCCGTATTCAATGATTTGATTTCCCCGGGAAGGTCCCCAATCGGTTCTAACGGATTGAGATTCTTTCTTTCTTGAATATTGGAACAGGCAAGAATCTCAGCCATGATACGAGCTGTTTGAACAGCTCTTTTTTTTGGACTATGCCAGATGGAATCGACTCGAATGTTTTTCTCTCTTAGAAATTCCGCCACATTTCGGGACTGCTTATTCCCATCCGGGCTGAGTGCCTTTTCAGGATCCATCTCTTCGGGCATGGACAGTCCGTGCTGGACAATATATACCTTCATCTCGATTTCTCCCCTGTTTTATTTATACACGCTTATGTATTGTGGAGCAACAGTTTTCGTTAAGTAAACATTCGCTTCCTTCCAGAAAACAAGGCCATCTTGACTCGCTCTCTGAGTATCAACCTTGAGAACAACAGGATTTTTATTTTTTCTCTTTCCCACTTTCAGCGCTTCCTCCACGCTTAGGGAAAGATGGACAAATCTCCTTTTTTCCGGAATCAAGCCCTTTTTAAAAATCGAATCCAGGCTGTGTGGAGATGTTCCATGAAAAAGGATACTCGGAACATTCCGGCATTCTTCCAGAGGGTCCACATTTACACTGTGTCCGTAGCGAGCCCGAATTCTTTGGCCCTCGAATTGAAACCTTTTTTTGGGATCGTTCACAACAATATTTTTCACATCTTCATCTTCCAGGCCAGGGAATCTCTTCTTTAAGACCTCAAGAACAATCCTGAACTCAACAAACCCTTTTCGATCCAGGTTCAATCCATAATTTTGGGGAGCATGCCTCAAAACAAAACTCAAGAATTTGCTGACTTTGACCTTATTCTGGATCATGCTTCAAAACGGCCTGCTTTGTTTCTTCTTCAATACAGCAAATAGGATTTTCTCAACCGTGAAAAATTATTCAGTTCCTCTTCGCACCCTTTTATGATGTCTTCAACAGTCTCTCCTTTTTGTAGGGCCTCTCTTATTCTTGATGTGCCCATGATCTTATCGAAGTATTCCTTGTGGAAGGAGAAACTGTCAGGGTAGATTTCCATGACTGCCTGAATGATGAAGAGGGACGTATCGAATGATTTGTATACATTTCTATTCACAACATGGATCTGGGCTCCGCCGCAGAGCTCTCCTTTATACTTTGAAAAGGTTGGCGTGAACCAGGCTTCTCTGAATTTGACGCCTGGAAGATTTAATCCATTGAGTTTTTCTGTTAACCTGCAGCCGTCTACCCAGGGTGCCCCGAACAGCTCAAAGGGTTTGGTTGTTCCCCGCCCTTCAGAAACATTCGTCCCCTCCATGAAGACCTGGCCGGGATATACAGTCGCCGTTGCGAGTGTGGGCATGTTGGGGGAAGGAATCACCCAGGGAAGATCAGTCTCATCGTACCACATTTCTCTTTTCCAACCTTCCATCGGGACAACTGTCAGATTGACCTTCTTGGTCAAGAATTTATCGTTAAACAGACTCGCGAGCTCTCCTGCCGTCATACCATGTCTGACTGGGACAGGATAAAGCCCGACAAAAGAGCTGTATTCCGGAAATTCCAGCAGCGGCCCTTCCATGTTTACACCATTAATCGGGTTGGGCCTGTCTAAGACTATACAATCAATACCATTCTCTGCACACGCATCCATGCAGTAGGCCATGGTGGCGACATAGGTGTAAATTCTCGTTCCCACATCCTGGATGTCGAACACAAGGACATCTATGCTCTCGATCATCGAGTGCTCCGGAATTTTTCCCACATCTTTGGTGTCAAAGGAACGCATGTATTCATCGATATTCTTGAGCATTCCCGCCTCAGGTTTTATGGACTGTCCATACAGGCTGAACACAGGGATGTTGTATTCAGGAAGGTCATGCCTTGTATCCATGTAAAAGGGCACGTATTCTCCGGCCTGCGCATTTCCCCTGACTCCATGCTCTGGTCCGTAGAGGGCGACAAGGTTGATATTCTGGTTTTTATAAAAAAGGTCGATACTGCTCTCTAAACGACTGTTGACACCAGTAGGGTTCGTGATCAATCCCACGCGTTTCCCTTGAACCAGGTCCAGATACTTTTCCAGGAAAACTTCCAATCCGAGCTTCACATCTTTTTGTCCGCTTTGGACAACGAGTCCACCATCGTCCTGGCACCCCGGAAAAAAGACAAATAACCCTAAAGCTAGGATGAATAAGATTCCCGTATAACCGAGAACACTCATCCACAATTTATTCTTTGGTGTTTGCCTGCCCATTTTACTCTCTCCATGAATGACTTTTCTATTCGATAATTTAATGAAACTCAACAAGATATACAACCCAAATCTTTTTTATAAATTTTGTTCTCATCTCTGACTCTATAGCTCTATTCACCATTTAAAAACGCAAAAAGATATAAATGTTCCTGGGTGGACAAACAAGAAGACCTGAATGAACAGGCAGAGAAAAAAAATCAGGAATAAAACGGGTAAAGAACTAAAGGGAAAAAAATAATGGCAGGGGCTTGTCTACTGTCAAACCCCTGCCTTTTTTTAAAGAGGAATATAGTTTTTCTTTCTTCTTCTTGATATTTCCTTAAATTCCGAACATAATCCCGACTGTCACAGAATTATAGTTACCCATGTTGTAATCCGCGTTGATATTGAAAATCAGAAGCTTCATACTGACACCCACAGTGATTCGGCTTTTGTTCTCTCCTTCTAATTCAAAATCAATAGGAAATGTCTGCTCGTCTATAGTGCCAGGATCCAGAGTGAAATCATACACAAAGTGAAGCGTGGATTTTTCGATCAAATATCCTGCATACGGAGTGATGTTAAACAATCCAATTCCGAGCTTCTTACTGACAGTCAATCCATAAGCCGTGGTATTGGCCTCTAATATTGTTCCAAGCTTTAAAGTTTGTTTGAAGAAGCCGATCGATACGTCAAGCGGAAGAGGGTTCGGGAAAAATACGCCTGGATTGTGCTGCACACCCCAGCCAAACCAGCTGAACTGCCCGATATCCTCAGTGACGCTGACGCCGGGGAAGTCGATTTCAGGGATGTAACGGAATACGGCCCGGGTTCCCAGAACTGTGCCAAGGCTGGCTTGAGGAGCGACGAAAGGCAGGAATGAGACATCAGGCAAAAAATCTCCAAGACCTCCGAAACCTAAGTCGACCACATAGGGAGACAAGGTCTCTGTTCGAGGCAGTAGTGTGACAGGGTCGGTAAAAGTGACATCCCCACCGCTGAACGACACCTGAAGAGTATCATCCGAAGCCCCGATGACGGTTGCCCCTTCAATACCCACCGTGAAGTCCTGTTGGGTGATGGCATCAACGAGGGCATCCTGAACCAATGCAGGCAATCCCAAACCACTATTCGAGACAATCTCTAATGCCTGTGACTGGTCAAAGCGGAAGGAACCGCTGGTGGAGAAGTGTCTGTAAATCTGTTCATCAGGGAAAAGTGTTCCCATTCCCACCAGGCCAAACTCCAACTTCAAACCAAACTTTGTGGGTGGAGGAGCGCT
>CAYFVQ010000288.1:0-2452 GCA_964346585.1 uncultured Eubacteriales bacterium
CCCCGTGTTTTGTCTTCGAAGGATACTCTGCGGATTAACGCGGTCTCCAGCCCCAGACTGTCTCCGGATGGAAAGTGGGTGCTTTACACCAAGAGAGTAAGAGACATGGAAGATAAAGACATGAAAAGCATCACACACATTTGGCGCGTTCGCGTGGATGGGACCGAAACAAGGCAGTTGACTCAGGGCGATGTGAGCTGTTCTTCACCGGCTTGGTTTCCAGGGGGGAAAATGATCGCCTTTGTTTCCACGCGCGGAAAGGTAGGCGGTAATCAGGCTGGAGGTCCAGGAAGTGGGTCCAAGAGTCAGATCTTTTTCATGCACTTGGATGGAGGGGAGGCATGGCAGGTGACTGAGCATAAAGAGAGCATCCGATCCTATGAAATTTCCTCCGACGGAAAGAAGATATTGTTTACAGCCCAGGATTCTCTGAGCGAGGAAGAAGAGAAAAAGAGAAAAGAGAAGGATGATGCGGAAGTGGTAGATGAGAAATTCAGATGGAGCCATCTCTGGGTCTATGACATCGCCAAAAAAGAGGCCACTCGACTCACGGAGGGAGATTTTACAGTCAGCGATGCTCACTGGTCACCCGATTCAACCGCAATCGTCTATGTTTCCCGGGTCAACACTAAGGTTGATGACAGCTGGAACAGCGATGTCTGGGTTGTTGACCTGGAGACGAAAACTCCCAAAAAGCTGTATGAAAATCCTGGAAGCGATTCCAGTCCCCGGTGGTCACCGGATGGCAAAACCATTGCTTTTGCATCGCATCCGTATGTAGGAACGAACACCTGGTACAGGAAGCTTTATCTTGTGCCTGCCGAGGGAGGGAAGCCCAAGGTGTTGCTCAAGAATTTTGACCGGGATCTTTCGTCTCCCATCTGGTCCCCTGATGGGAAAAAAATATACTGGGGAACGGGTGACCGGACGACGAGGAACCTTTTCTCCGTGGATGTCAGGTCCGGAAAAGTGACTAAAATAGAAGCTCCTCGCGGCTCGAATTCCGGATGGGAGCTCTCCAGAGATGGAAAGTCATGGGTCTGGTCGCATTCCAATTCGAGTTGGCCCGGTGAGATCTATGCAGCGGATTTGAACTTCAAAAACAAAACCCGGCTGACTGATGCCAATCCCTGGCTGCGTACAGAAAAAATCAAACTGACAAAAGCCGAAACCATTCAATGGAAAAACAGCGATGGGCAGATGATCGAGGGTGTTCTGACCTGGCCGGTGGATTATAAGCCCGACCAGAAATATCCACTTATCCTTCATCCGCACGGCGGGCCCAGTGGCGCGGTCACTGAATACTTCAACTCGACCAATCAATTCTTTGCCGGGAATGGCTTCATGATCCTCCAGCCCAATTTTCGCGGAAGCTCTAATTATGGGCAGGAATTTCTCAATGCCAACCGCGAGAAATGGGGGATTGTCGATTACGACGACTGCATGACCGGGGTGGATTTTTGCATCGAGAAAGGCTGGGCAGATAAGGACCGGCTGATCTGTTATGGATGGAGCTACGGCGGATACATGAGCTTCTGGATTGTGACCCAGACCGACCGCTTCAAAGCGGTCTCTCCGGGTGCAGGCCTTCCCAACCTGTACAGCATGTACAGCACAACGGATATCCCTCGCTACCTGGCCTGGTTTTTTGGAACGCCCTGGGACAATGAAGATATCTACCGGAAGCACTCTCCTCTCCGTCATGTGAAGAACGTGAAGAGTCCCGTGTTGATCCTGCACGGGGCAAACGATGCTCGAGTACCGCCGACGCAGGCCGTCGAGTTTTATCAGGCTTTACGCGATCTGGAGAAAGATGTCACCTTTGTCCGCTATCCGCGCGAAGGTCATGGGATCAGGGAACCGAGACACCAACTGGATCGTCTCAGGCGGTACCTCGAATTCTTTGCCAAGCATGTCAATCTAACTCCTATCAGCGAAATAGAGGAGAAGAAAAAAGAAAAAAAGTTAGATCTTTAAGCTGAATTCAACGGGCAGCCTCCCTCATTCATGCCCCACAGCCATCCCTTGTATTGAAGAAATCTTTATTTATCATTCGAATAAATATTGACAAACATATTCAATCTGATATAATATTTCTAAATTAGAAACAAATTAATAAAAAATGGGAAAAATATGAGAGCCTTGACGAAATTAGAAGAAAATGTCCTACTCACCATTTTAAAATTAAAAGATGATGCCTATATCGTTTCTATCAAAGACCAAATAGAACGTTTCACTAACAAAAGTTTATCCTTCGGAGCACTTTATGTCTCATTGAATAGATTGATTAAGTATGGGTATCTCGAAAGCGGTGTCGGTGAATCATCTTCAGTCAGGGGTGGCCGAGCCAAAAAGTACTATAGATTAACAAAAGATGGAATATCAGCTTTAAAGAATATTCGACGACTCCAACGGCTCATGTGGGAAGATTTTGATAGTCGTGCCGATGAAT
>CAYFVQ010000289.1:0-60138 GCA_964346585.1 uncultured Eubacteriales bacterium
GGAGAATTAGGAACCACAGAGGTCAACTGGGAGGGAAAAGATCCCTCTATAGAGGTCAAAATAGGCTGGGGTACGTGCAATAATGATTATTTAAAAGTCTTCAACCTGAAAATGGCGGAAGGACGCTTCTTCTCCCAGGAGTTTGCTGACGACGACCAGAACTGGGTGCTGAATGAGACTGCGATTAAGGCCATGGCAATGGAGAATCCTATCGGCAAATGGTTTTCCTTCAGAGGTCAAAAAGGGATGATCATAGGAATCCTCAAAGACTTTCACGGGTCTTCACTCCACAACCCGATCGCACCGGTGGCCATGCAGCCTTCAGAACAATTCCATATGTTTGTTAAGTACAGGCCTGGAAATATATCGGAGACAATCTCATTCTTGAAGACAAAATGGGAGAAATTTGTTGGATCCCACATCCCATTCAGTTATGAATTCATGGACGAGAACATCGAAAACTGGTACAAGACTGAGCAGCGGATCGGGAAAATATTCCGTTACTTCACAATGCTGACCGTGTTCATTGCCTGTTTGGGGCTCTTCGGACTGGCCTCGTTCATGGCTGAGCGCCGGACCAAGGAGATGGGCATCCGGAAAGTTCTGGGAGCAGGAGTACCAGGAATAATGCTGCTTCTAACCAAGGAATTTGCCAAATGGGTCGTGGTGGCCAATTTTGTCGCCTGGCCGGCCGCTTATTTAGTCTCCAAGAAGTGGCTTCAGGGATTTGCCTACCGGATTGAATTGGGATGGGAGATCTTTGTCTGTTCAGCTTTGGTTGCCCTTGCAATTGCTGTGGGAACGGTCAGTTATCAGGCTTTAAAGGTGGCCACTGCCAACCCGGTGAAAGCCCTCAGGTATGAATAGCCAGGCAGACTAAAAAAATCAGTTAAAATCAGTCATCCCTTTGAAAAAATTGGAGCAGTGCAAGGCGAAGATTTGTGCTTTGTGCAGAAAAGTGATAAAGCCTGGATTTAATCCTCATACAAAACATCAAGCTGCGATTTGTATTTGTCTATGACCGCCTGGCATCTGACTTTGAACGATGATGTCTGCTCAGCAATGCCGATGGACGCGATTATCGTGTAAACATTTCCACTCGAATTAAGTATTACTTAATAGTAATAATGTATATCACTATTGGTATGTCTTCATTTAAAACGACAAAAGTAGTAGTAAACCTATTCATATGAAATGATACATTGTCTGTTTCACAGTGTTAGAAAACCCCAAGAAGATGAAATTAGCATGTTTATTGCTGATTAAAATAGAGAATGCAGGATTGAAAGGAGCTAGACTCATGCAAAAACTTATCCTCTTTTCCGGCGTTCTGTTTCTGTCTATCCTATGTCTCTTCATGAACGCTCAGACGGCCGGATTTCTACTGCCGGCCGAATTGAATCCCGGGCCCTTCACAGTAGGATTTTCTGTCGGGCATCATTACGACTTCAGCCGGACTTTCGGAGAGCCGGGAAAAACAGAGTCTGAAATCGCCCGCCCCATTCAGATACTCATCTGGTATCCGGCCCAAACCGAAATCGATCAGGAACACATGCGTGTTAAGGAATATCTCTTTCTAGCGGCCACAGAGCTCGATTTCTCCCCGCCTGATGAAAAACGCAAATATGCACTTATCGAAGAATATGGACAGATGCCCATGGGAAAGGATAAAAGGCTGGCTGATTCTCCACTATTTCAGAGCGCTCTTGAACAAACAACGCTTGCTGTTAAAAACGCGAACCCTTTGTCTGGACCGTTTCCACTCATCATATATGGAGCCGGCGGGGGTGACCAAGCCTTCGACAACCATGTCCTCTGCGAATATCTGGCCAGCCATGGATACATCGTTGCGTCCTGTCCGTCATTCGGATATTCCTCGCGGCAGTACGGACCGGATCATATCGGAATCGAAGCACATATTCGTGATTCGGAATTCGTCATGGGAAATCTTCTGGTTTCAGACAATGTCGATAAAAACAGGGTGGGGGCTATGGGTTACAGCTGGGGAGGGATGACCAGCATCTTTTTTGCAATGCGGAACAGCCGCGTGGAGGCACTCGTGTCCTTGGACGGGTCAGAACACATGACCCACAGAATCGAAACAATGAAAAGCTTTCCCTTTTACCGCCCCAGAAAATTAAGAGCTCACTCGATGCATATTTCCGCTGGGGGGAGATCGCACGATTTTGGATTCTATAATGGGTTGAAATATACTGACGCTTATCATCTGCATTTTCCCAATCTCCGTCACGGTTACCTCGGTTCCAGGAATGTTTTCCTTCTGATAAATACAAGGGAAGACGTCTTTTCTGCATTGAAAAAGTACCTCAGTGACGGGTATGCTGTTATCTGCAGATATACGCTGAATTTTTTCGACGCTTACCTGAAAAAGGAGAAAAAGAGCCTTGAATTTCTTCAAAACTCACCGGAAGAAAATGGAATACAGAGAGGGATGATGACCATAGAATCCAGAAAAGCGTCGGAAATTCCCCCCATGGATGAAGATTTTTTCTCGATTATACAAACCCGGGGTGTGGAAGAGGCTTTCAGGCTATTCACAGAAATTCGAGAAAATGATCCCACTGCAGTTCTGTTCGAAGAGATGGATATGAATATTCTGGGATACCGCTATCGTAGGGAGGGAAAGCTCGAAGAATCGGTAAAACTCCTGAGGATGAACGTCGAGACTTACCCAGAATCTTGGAATACGTATGACAGCCTGGCCGAGGCTTATGCCGCCAAGGGCGACAAGGAAAAAGCCATAACCAACTACGAAAAATCCCTGGAGCTCAATCCCAAAAACACAGCTGCAAAAGAAAAAATAGCTGAACTTAAGAAGAAATGAAAAAAATCCGCAATGTATTGTTGCGTTTCATAAGGATTTCTTAGCAAATGGCTAACAACTAAAGGATTAGTTCCGAGTCGAGGAACGAGTACTCAAAACTAATCCATGGTTCAAGAAGCCCGGAGAGTTGGGCTATGATTTGTGTTTTGTGCAGATAAGCGATACGGCTTGAATTTAATCCTCATACAGGGCATCAAGCTTCGATTTGTATTTGTCTAAGACGACTTTTCGTTTGACTTTAAAGGTCGATGTCTGTTCACCGCTTTCGACACTGAATTCGTCTGGAGCGATTATAACTTTTTTCAAGGTCTCGAAAGAGGCGAGGGATTCGTTTTTCTCCTGGACTTCGTTATTGATCAATTCCACCACTTTCGGGTTTTTACTGAGCTCTTCGACGCTGCTGAACTCGATGCCCTGTTTCGTTGCCCACTCGCTTATCTGGTCTGGGTCGAGCGTGACCACGCCTGTCAGATATTTCTTCTTGTCGCCATAGGTCACAACCTGGCCGATGTAGCGTGAGGTCAGCATGGTGCTTTCCACTCTCTGGGGAGCCACATTTTTTCCGCCTGATGTCACGATAATTTCTTTTTTGCGATCGGTGATGCGTAAAAAACCGTCATCATCGATCTGGCCGATATCTCCTGTGTGGAGCCAGCCATTTTTATCGATCGTCTCTGCTGTCTCTTCAGGATCTTTGTAGTAACCGAGCATGACGTTTTTTCCTCTGAACAGCACTTCTCCATCAGGCGCAATCTTCTGCTCGATCTCCGGACCCAATGGACCAACCGTTCCAAACTTATAGTTATCTATGTGGTTAACGTTAGTGAACGAAGTGTTTTCTGTCATCCCGAGGCCTTCCAGGATCAGAATGCCGAAGGCATGGAAAAATTCTGCAAGGGTCTTGCTTAAGGGAGCAGCCCCCGAAATTGTATAGACGACATTGCCTCCAAAAACCGCTTGAACTTTAGAGAAAACGAGTTTGTTGGCGAGCTTGTGTTTGAAGACAAGCAAGCCTTTGACAGGCTTTTTCTGCTGCTGCAACCGACTCACGGCATAACCTACCTTGAGTGCCCATTTGAAAATCTTGTACTTGATCCCGCCGGCATCTTGCGGAGTTGAAGTGATCCTTGTGTAGGCTCTCTCATAGGTTCGCGGCGAAGTGACAAAGAAATGCGGCCGGACTTCTTTTATACTCTTCACGACCACGGCCGCTTCAATGCTCTCTACAATGTTGACTGTGATTGCTGCTCGAATGCAGACATAAACAATGATCCGGGCGAAAACATGCGGAAGCGGCATGAACAGTAAAGTTTCGAAATGAGGCTCCAGCAGAACAGACTCAAGGGCAGACCAGGAAGTGAAAACCAAGTTTTCGTGCGTGATCATCGCACCCTTTGGGACGCCGGTTGTCCCGGATGTATAAACGAGCGAAGCCACATCTTTAGGCTGAATTTCTTTTGTCCGCGCGAGAAACTCGTCATCTTTAACGTTCTTTCCCTTTGATAAAAATTCCTTCCAGGTCATCACACCCTCTGCACCGGACGGCTCACCGTCGATAATCACGATGTGCTTCAGGTGAGGAAGATTCTTTCTGACTTTGATGATCTTATCCAGCTGGTCCTGGTTTTCAACGACAAGAATAACCGCATCACTGTGGTTGATGATGTAGGCACAATCATCCGGCAAATTGGAATGATAGATCCCGACGATCACAGCGCCGATGCTCACTGTTGCGATATCGAGCTGAATCCATTCTAGCCGAGTCCAGCTGAGAACATTGACTTTATCATCTTTTCCAACCCCCAAAGCCATCAAGCTCTTCGAGATGTTTTTGCATGTCTCCTGTTGCTCTCCCCAGGTTACGGGTTTCCACTCCGTACCTTCCTTATACCTGTATGCGACCTTATCCTTGTTTGTCTCGCAAACTTTTTTAAATAACTCATAAATTGATTTCTCAAGCATCTTACCCCTCCTTTTTTGCTTTTTATTGTTTTAGGACTCTTAAAGCCTTGACAAATAAACATTCTTCAGCTTCAGGAAGAAAGGCTGCATATTCGAGACAGCATTTGGAATCAAAAGGATTCATAATACTGTATTCAGGGCCTTTAATTGTCAATCCTTTCCCCTAAGGATAGCGCCAAAATAATAGCAAGGAATAAGAAAAGAGTCAATGAGGTTGATCAGATTTAGGATTATAGAATGCTTTTCCGAAATTGGGGACTGTCCCCAATTTTCATTCATGTTCATTCCGATGGGAGTCTGAATATTATCTACGACATATACGGGCGTGCACTGACATCTTCCCCCTTCTTCTTGGCTAGTTTGGCCCATCCGCGGTTGTTGATCCATATAAAAAATGATCCCAGGAAAGAAAAGAGGCCCCGGTAGAAGGATTCTGGAATGACGCTCATCGTTTCATCTGCTGAAGGAGATCCTTTGGCCAATGAATCAGCCATCCGGACCAGCGCTCCCTTGACCTTCTTTGCCATAGAGCCTGCATCATCCAGAGTCTTTCCCTCTCTCCCCCGCAAAGCTTCACCCGCACGGATTGACAGGCTTCCGCCCCAGCAGAAACCGACATCCTCGGCAAATTTACGGTATATTCGAATGACCGTTTGAGTGTGGTGTTCCTCTGGGAAGGCACAGTTCACAAGAACCGAAAACAGTTTACCGTCACTCTTTTTTTGCGCTTTTGCCAGCTCTTTCTGATGAACAGCAATGAGTTCCATGGCTTTGATAACAATATAAGGCTGACAGTCGTCATAAAGGGGAGCAGCCAGAACGATAACATCAGCTGCATCAATGGCTTCGAGAAAGCGAGAAATTTTCTCTTGTTTTCTCAATATCGGCCCAATCCATTGAGGAGTAAGGAGCTCGAGCCCTTTCTGCTTCATCAGGTTCACAAGATAAGTGCCTACGGCTGCAGAGGTGCTTCTTCTCCCTCTGGGGCTTCCAACCAACAGCAGCACTCGTTTCGGGCCGGTCATTTCTTCTCTCCTAATTCAGCGAGCATACTCTTGATGCTTTGCTTAATTTCTTTATCGTCATTTTTATCCAGGAAGACCTCGGCTCTTTGTGTTGGAGTATGCCAGTTTAGACTATGGCGCTCGATCAAGGTTTTAAAAATTTGGTCACATTCACTGTCTCTTTCACCTTCTGCGACAGCAATTCCGAGGACTGACGGGTAATCGTCATATCTTTTTTCATGCCGGTAACTGTCCTTAATCTTAACAAATGATGGATGGAGCAATCCCAGCATTCTCTCAATCGCTTTCTTCAACTCGGAAGAATATCCTCCCCATGTCAAGGGAGTCAAAAAGACAAGGAGGTCGCTGTTGATCGCTTTGTTGGCGATTTCTCTTCCCTGGTCTTCCTGAAAACAGATTCCGGGTGTCGTATCCCAGCATTTAAAACAACCGATACAAGTCCCGACTTTGAATTGGTGTAGGATCAAAGATTCACACTCCCACCCGGCAGAAGAAAACTCGGTCTCAAGAATGTCCTGTAAGGGCATTAAATGTGTCTGGTGCTCCAGGCTGCCGTTGAGAATTAATGCCTTCATGCTATTTCTCCTCCGACGCGGATTGTGTTTCTTATCTATGCAAGAAAGAACTGGTTATTTAATATAAAGTTCGCTCCGATGTCAAATGTGGAGACGCAATCCCTTATTTTATTTATTTGACTAAGGGCAATATGATAACCAAAAAAACTTCCGAAAAATTATGAAACCATTTTTTTCTTTTAAATTAATGATTTTTTTTAGTAGAATGCTTTTGCTAAAAAAATCCTTTCGATTGGCTGTCCATCATTGGCTAGATATTTTTCCTTTGAAAATCCCTTTATTTTTAAAAAGATTTAATATAAAGTGATTCCTCTCTGGAATTCGGCGCAGAATTCCGGATCGATATAAATGGATGTTTCTTTGACAAGAGACTAATTAATTTCCTGGAGAAAGGAGGGAACGCTTGATGCAAATCAAAACTTTTAGGCTTTACGGCTTGCTTTTTATTCCATTGATGCTTTTTCTGCTACTCACTTCACCAGGCTCTGTCTTCACTGCTCAGAAGGTTCCCATCAGCTTCAATGATTACCACAGCTACACCCAAACAGTATCCTACATCAAAAACGTGGCTAAAGCGTATCCGAACATCACAAAACTCGTTGAGATCGGCAAGAGCACGATGGGGAGGCCGATTTATGTACTCGTCATCACCAACATGAAAACAGGGACCACGATCGATGCCCATGTGGGATTGCGCAACATGCGGAAAGAAGGAGTGAAGAACGTCCAGCCCATGAAACCCTACCAGGGGAAACCGGGATTCTGGATCTGCGGCAGCACTCACGGCAACGAATACACAGGGACTGAAGTCAGCCTTTATACCATCGACAAGCTGGTCTCAGGCTATGGCTCGGATGATGAGGTCACGCAGATAGTGAACAACCAGACTTTCTACATCTGTCCTGTCGTCAATCCTGATGGACTGTACAACAGCCTCGAGAAGGGAATCTCGCAGCGGCAGAACAGCATGAAAAAGGACGATGACGATGACGGCAAGGTCAACGAGGACGGGTATGACGACCTCAACGGAGACGGACACATCACTCAATTCCGGTATAAAGATCCCGAAGGTCAGTACGTGATCGACGACGAGGATTCTCGCTTGATGATCCGTCTGAGGAGAGGAGAAAAAACCGACAAGCAGAAATATTCAGTCATAAGTGAGGACAAGGACAACGATGGAGATGGAGAACGCGGAGAAGACAGGGAAAGAGGGATTGATCTTAATCGTAACTTTCCGGAGGGCTGGTTCAGAACAGACGGTATGGCCGGAGGCCAGGGTGATTATCCCACTTCTTCACCCGAAATTCATGCCATTGCCGAATTTTTCACCAACCACACCAATATCCTGATGGCACAGAACTACCACACATCCGGTGGATTCACTTACAGGCCAATGGGAACAGCGCCTCCAACCCAGCTCCATCCTAAAGATGTGGCTGTATTCGATATGATCATGGGGAAAAAGTACCTGGAGATTATTGGGGATGAAGTCCCCGAAGCGTGGCAGAAGCCTGGGGCTTTAAGTGCCATGAAAGAAGAGCTCAGGAAGACTTCGAAGAATAAGTATGCCATATCCCGCGGTTATGAGCTGCCCCGAGGATGGAGAGCCAGCTACAATGAGGTAAGGGACCGGCGGTACAACTACGGGATGGCCAGTGATTGGATGTACATGCAGTTGGGCATCTACGCTCTCACAACAGAACTCTGGAATCCTCAGAAAGATATCGAGGATTTTCCTCAGTTTGAAGGCCAGGATGCCAGGCTCCAGTCCCAACGGGCACTCCTGAAGTACCAGGACGAAAAATACGGCGGGAAGCTGTTTATCCCCTGGAAGAAATTTAACCATCCCGAACTGGGAGAGGGAGAGATCGGCGGCTGGATTCCCAAATACCGGAGTAATGCACTCCCGGGAAACCCATTGATCGGTGTCTGTGAAAAGCACTGGCAGTTCGAGAAGTTCAGAGCCGGACTCCAACCGGAAATCTTCATCACTGACGCCAAAGCACGCGTCCTTTACACCGCCAAAAGTGTCGGTGATGCTGTCGTCTCCCAAACGGGTGACCAGGTTACGATCAAAAAGGGAAAATCTCGAGGTAAATATAAAATTATTGAAGTCACGGCGACAATCGAAAACAAAGGAAAACTGGCAACTCATCTTGCCCGGGGCGCTCAACTCGCTGGAAACCGTGAGGATATTGTCTGGCTGATCGGAAACCGCGACCGAATCACCTACCTTCAAGGCTCAACCTTCCAGAGACTCGGAGTCATGGAGGGGACGATGAGAATTCCAGGCTATACAGCCAGAGGCGCTCCACGTCCTCAGCAGGCGCAGATGCAGCGGAGGATGATGTTTTTCCCGCCAGGATTCCCGATGTTCCTGAGACAGCCGAGGTACAGCCCAACCCAGGTTGAGCAGACTGGCCCCAAGCGCACAGTCAAATGGCTGATCGCGGTCAAGGGAGACTCTCCGCTCAAAATTGTGGCCACTTCACAAAAAGGCGGAACCAAGGTCAAAAGCCTTTCCATTCAATAACGGAGGGAAACGATGAGAAGACAAAAACATTTCAAATATATCACGGTTTCAGTCTTGGGTTTTTTCCTTTTGACAGCCTCTGTGGTTCCGGCTTTTGCTCAGAAGAAGCTTCAGAAGAGCCCGGGCGGCTACCACGGTGAACTCGATTTCCCGATAAGCTGGAAGCAGTACTACTCCTACGCGGAATGGACCAAAATCATGCATGACATCCAGAAAAAATACCCCCACCTGGCTGATATCCAGAGCATAGGGAAAAGTCGGATGGGACGTGACCAGTACCTGATAACCATCACAGCCAAGTCGACCGGAAAGCACCAGGACAAACCCGCCATGTGGGTGGACGGCGCCATTCACGGCAACGAGATTAACGGGATCTCCTGCTCTCTCTACCTCATGTGGTATCTCCTCACCCGGTATGATTACGACACATACGTCTTCGACCTGGTCAACAACAACACGTTCTACATCCTTCCAGGACTCAACGTGGATGCCAACGATTCATTCGCTCGGTTTCCCAACACCCCGAATAATCCTCGTGAGCCCTACAGGCCCGAGGACAATGACGGTGATGGACTTTACGACGAGGACCAGACCGAGGATGTCGATGGCGACGGTGAGCTTTCTACCATGTATATTGAAGACCCGAAAGGACAGTATAAGCTGTCACCCGATAGGCGGCAGTTTCTCCGGGTGAGCGATGAGAAGGAAGATGTCCGACGCTTCCGCAGGGTAGGTTCAGAAGGATACGACAACGATGGCGATGGCTTGATCAACGAGGATGATATCGGTGGCCCTGACCCGAACCGGAACTTCCCCTATGGCTGGTATCTCCAGGCCGGGAATCCCTACCCGATGTCCGAATCCGAGTGCCGCAACGTTTTTGAATTCCAACTGGCCCATCCAAATATCTATGCCAGCTTCCACTATCACAACACGGGACGGTTGATCATGTTCCAAGCCCCACCAGCTGTGCCCAGCCGTAACCAGACGCCCGAGCAAAGACAACGGATGCAACAAATGCTCCAGCAACGCCTGGAAGAAATGAGGAAGACAAACAAGTACGCTCAGCTTTTCAACAGACAGGTGGCCCCGATTTACCAGCATGACATGGATGTCCAGACAGAAATTGTGACCATGGGGGCCAGAATCATGAAGAATTACCGCCCGACCATTGGCGGTTTGAGCGGTCAGGCCCATGCGGCCACTTACTACATGCTCGGTGCTTACAGCTACCTTATCGAGCTTTGGGGTTCACCAGCCTTTGACGCCGACGAGGATGGCGATGGTCGAGTGACTGACGATGAATATTTGAAGTGGGTCGATACCGAGCTGACCGGAGAAGGCTGGGTCATGCCGCATAAGGTCAAGCATCCTGATCTGGGAGAGATCTGGATCGGTGGCACACGCAAGAAACACACGGTGAGGACTCCCCCGGCCCGATACATAGAGATGGAATCGTTCAAGAATGCCCAGTTCGTGATGTATTGTGTCAGTCAATTTCCCAAAGTGGAGATCGATGAAATATCTGTCACTCCGGCCACGGATGAGCTGTACTGGGTCGTGGTTACGGTCAAGAATGACCGTGTTTACCCCACGTCTTCGGATCGCGCTGTCCAGCTCCAAAGAGCAGTGAAAGACAAGATAACAGTCAACACATCCAATAACATTTCAATCGTTGACATACCTGAAGGTTCGACCATTGTCGACCCGTTGAACAAGCTCGCTCCTTCTGAAGCGATCCCTGGAAAATCTGTCGAGTTCAGGCTCAAAGGAAAAGAAACCAAGCGGCTCTGCACTCTAGTCAAGATGGGCGGAACCCAGGGATGGGTGGAATTTCAAGTCAAATCCCAGCACGGTGGGACGGCCACAAAAAGGATCAACCTCAAAGTGAGTCGATAACGACTTCCAAAATTTCAGGAGGTTCATGAAGGGATAGCGGTAACTGCTCAATCAAGCGGCACCTGCGAATTGTGAGAATGTGTCATTGCGAGCGGTGCGCGGCAATCTCATTCACCTGAATTGTTACAATGTGTTATTGCGGGGATTGGTGGGATTTTCTTCGCTCGGCTCGGAATAGGCTTGGCAATCTCACTCACCTGTCATTGCGAGGAACGAAGTGACGCGGAAATCTCTTTAAAATAAATTTGATGGATTAAAGGTATCATTGCGAGTGCAGCGTGGCAATCTCATGTTCTTGTCATTGCGAGGAACGAAGTGACGTGGTAATCTCATGTTCTTGTCATTGCGAGTGAAGCGTGGCAATCTCATAAGAAAACAATGAAAAATTCATTTTTATGAGTGGAAAACAGGCCCCGACTGTGAGGAGAAATCAGATGGACTTTAAGAGCCTTTCCTTTCCTAAAGCACCCGTGATAAAGATCCAACCTCCCGGTCCTCGATCAAAGGAACATCTCGATTATCAGTCAACTCATGAGGGCTCTGCTGTATCTTATCCCCGGGGGATGCCGATGGCATTGAGTCGAGCTCAAGGAGCAACTGTCGAGGACGTAGACGGAAATGTCTACATCGATTTTTTCGGCGGAGCCGGAGTGATGAATGTGGGACATTCCAATCCTATGGTATTAGAGAGCGTTTCGGAGCAGCTCTCCCGTCTCACTCATTCACTCGACATTCCGAGCGAGCCACGGAAAGCACTGGTAGATGCCTTGCTTTCACTTTTGCCTGACCCGTTACAGAAAATCTTTTTCGGAGGACCCACGGGATCAGACGCCGTTGAAGCGGCTCTGAAACTCGCCAAGTATAACACGCGCCGTCAGACAATGATTTCTTTCGAAGGCGCCTATCATGGGATGAGCTCGGGAGCCCTTTCTCTTTCCAGCGGCCTGTCCTTCAAAGAAGATTTTCTGCCGCTTATTCCTGAAGTTCATTTTGTCCCGTATGCGTACTGTTACCGCTGTGCATTCGGAAAGGAATCTGGTTCATGCGATATGGAGTGTGTGAAGTATCTCGAGCATGTTCTTGAAGATCCTCATTCAGGGGTGGGGAAACCCGCCGCACTCATCGTTGAAGCCATTCAAGGCGAAGGCGGTTCCATCGTTCCCCCAGAATTATTTCTCACAGGAATTCGAGAAGTCTGCGACAAAAACCAGATAATCATGATCGTAGACGAAATCCAGGCCGGTCTCTGTCGAACAGGGAAAATGTTTGCCTTTGAGCACAGCGGGATACTACCTGACATCATGACTTTGAGTAAGGGACTCGGAGGCTTAGGCTTTCCCATCTCCTGCATTGTGTACAAAGAAGAGCTGGATAAATGGCCTCCTGGAAAACATATCGGCACGTTCCGGGGAAATGTCATTGCCTACTCAGCCGGAGCTGCGGCAATTCAATTCATGGTGGAAAATAACCTTGCCGAACACTCCTCCAAACTTGGCGAGAAGATTCTCTCCTGGCTCATAAACATAGAGAAAGACTCATCCATCGTGGGAGATGTCCGGGGAAAAGGCCTTATGCTTGGCATAGAACTTGTCAAGGAAAAGGCATCCAAGGAGCCAGCCCCTGACTTGGCTCAGAGAGTGAGGACCATTTGCCACCAGCACGGGCTCCTCGTCGAGATCGGAGGCCATTTTTCAAACGTTGTCCGCTTCCTTCCTCCTCTTGTTCTGACTGAAGAAATGGCTCAAAAAGGGATAGAAATATTCACCGATTCAATCCGGGAAGTGGAGAAAAAACTGTAAGGAATAATTCTGTAGGACACTATTAGCCTTCTGGATTGTACCTTCTGATTTTACTTGTCGAGACGCCGTACTGGACTAAGCCGGAAGCGATAATCAGAGCACACACAATACCATCCAGGACTGGGACTCCAAGTTTTTTCTGGAGAGGTTTATCCAATCCTGTCATCGCCGCACAGCCCAGCACGATCACTTCTGCTCTGTCCTCTTCGATCGCTAGCCGGGCAGTCTGGAAATATTTCTCCTCATCACTCAAATCGCTCATCTCTCCTAGAGGGGCTCTCACCGAGGCCAACGCATCCTGGAGATGATACTGCCTCGCCAGGAATTCTTTGTTCGGGATAGAATGAGTATTATCCGACACAACCGAGAAGCTATGCCCGAGCATCGAAGCCATCTTCATGGACGCTTCTCCGATGCCGACGACAGGCTTCTTTGTGCTTTCCTTTATCGTATCCAGAAGGGGATCGCTGTGACAAGCAATAATGAACGCATCGTATTTCTCTTCGTTCTCTCGCACGAGCTGGATCATTCCCGGAGCTGCTTTTATGGCATCCTCGTAGGTTTCTATGAACGCCGGCGCTCCGGGTGTGGGCTGACACACAGCATCGAATGCCCCTTGGGTAAATTCATCCGCTGTTTTCTGGATCGCCTTGGTTATGTCTAAATCGCTGTTTGGATTTATGATCAGAATTTTCATTTTATCCTCACTCATAGACGACCTCTTATCCCGTCATTTTGCCATTTTTACGTATTTTTTGGAAGAATCGACGACCAGACAGGCAAATTTATTCCTTTTAGATAGTAAATCCTTCATCAACACGAAGAAGACTCCATTCAATGCCAAGATGGCTATCAAGTTTGGGAGAGAACAGACTCCAACGGATATATTCGCAAACACCCATAGTCTGTCGACATCCGCAATACCTGCAAATAGGATCCCCGGCATTAAGTAGAACCATTTCAAGTATTTCATGGCTCCTTGACCGAATACGTCAATGGCCGCAGTTCGATAATAGATAAAGAAACCTATGAGTGTCGACAGACAGAAGGTTAAGGTCACAAGAGAGACGAATGCATTCGATAGAAAAGGCGGAAAAACCGAGGAGAACGCTTCGATAACCAACTCGATTCCAGATTCACCCCCTGATAAAACACCTGTCGAAAGAATGGCAAAAGAAGTGATCGTACAGATGATGATCGTATCGATAAAGACTTCAAAGGCCCCCCACATTCCCTGTTGGAAAGGATGAGGGGTGTCGGCTGTCGCATGAGCCATGGGGGCTGTTCCCAGGCCAGCTTCATTCGAAAGCATGCCTCTGGCCATTGCCATTTTGAAGGCGGACGCCACAGATGCTCCAGCAAATCCCCCAAAGGCTGGCGCAGGAGCGAAGGCGTACTTGAATATGGTGGCGAACACTTCAGGGATTTTATGATAATTGATGAAGAGAATAGCGACTCCGCCTATGATGTACAAGACAGACATGGAAGGAACGAGTCTTTCACAGAACCGGCCGATCCGCCGAATGCCGCCTATGATCACAAAGCCAGCGATTATGGCCATAATCGCGATGGTGACATAAGGATTGAAGCTATAACTCCTCAGGAATGTCCTGCCGACTGTGTGAGATTGGAGAAGAGAAGCGCTCAAAACAGCATTGATGAATATTCCTACGCTGAACAGCTTGGCGAGAAAATTCCATCCCAGGCCTTTTTTGATATAGTGCATCGGTCCGCCACTGAGAATGCCATCTTTATCCGTATCCCGGTAATGGACGGCCAGGGTTATCTCCACGGTTTTGGTCATCATTCCCAGGAGAGACAGCACCCACATCCAGAATATCGCCCCAGGGCCTCCGATGGAAAGACCAGTGGCGATGCCGACAATATTCCCCATGCCCACCGTACTTGCCAGTGCAGTGGTGGTGGACTGAAAAGGAGTCATCCTACCCTTGTCCCTGCTCTCAGTCTGGGCGAATATCTTCCCGAATGTGTTGCTCCAGATAAAATTAAATTTTCTGAACTGGAAAAATCCGGATTTAACAGAAAGAAAAACAGCGACTAACGCGATGAAGACCATTGTCCATGGTCCCCACAGCACCCCGTCAATCTTGGTGGCGACGTCCAAAATTTTCTCAAGCAGCAACAGAGCGATTCCTTATTTTTTTATCTCATAAGAAGAACGGATGAACCATCTTTCACAGACCATTAATAATCTCGGACCAGAGCGCGGGCCTCGGAGACTGTTTCCATCATGGATTGACTTGTCACGGAGGGTGAGACTGCAACAAGTCTCAAAACCGTTTTTTCTTCGAGTTTTGTTATAGATAGCGAGCGTTCCCCACTCGAAATGATTCTCTCGTATATGTGTTCTTGCAACTGGTTCAGCTTTTCTTCAGGCAATCCTTCTGGAACAAGACGAAAACAGAGGATTCCTGTATCGGGCTGATGAGCGATTTCTATGTCGGTCTCACTTTCCAACTCCTCAGCCAATTCTCGGATGGCCTTGATCGGAGTCTCGAGTCTCCGAATAACACTTTTCATCCCCAGATGGCGTAGCGAAGTCACTAGAGACAGGGCCGCAAAGGGCCGGGTTGAAGGAGGCGATTTTAGCCCCGGATTCGGTCGAGGGTCGTCTCTCCGGTTGAAGTACTCACTGTAAATGGCCATACGGTTAAAATCTTCCTTCCTTTTCACAAAAAGAATAGAGCTCGGGATGGGAACTCCGAATTGTTTATGCGGATCCCAAGAGACTGAATCAGCCTGTTCCACTCCTGAAAAGAGGTTCTTCAACTCGGGAATCAGGCTGTAGGCTAGGCCATACGCCCCGTCCACGTGGAGCCATGTGTCGAGATCCCGGCAAATCTCAGCCGCAGGAAGGACCAGGTCAACAGATCCCGTTGAAGTCGTGCCTGCCGTGGCCACCACACAAAAGACATTTTTTATCTGTCTCATTTGTTCGATTGTCTCCTTCATGCGCTGCACATCCAGCCTACGATTCGTATCCACATCGAGAGGGACAAGGCACTCCTCCCCAAGTCCGAGTATCCGGACAGCGTGCTTCAAGGAAAAATGGGCATCACAGGAAGCGAGGACGCGAAGTTGCGTGGGGTCATCAAAACCGTTCAGCCCTTTCTGTGTCAAATCGAAACCACACTTTTCCGCCTTCCAATGGAGTGCCAGGTAGAGCGCTTCCTGGTTGGCATAGGTTCCAGAATACATGAACGTCGCATCTGAGTCTGCGCCCATTCCGAAGAGCCGACAGAGAGCCTGACAGCAGAGTTCCTCCAGCGCCGCTCCCCCTGGTGAGACCTGCCAGTTTGTCACGCCTTGATTATAAGCAAGAGCTATTTTGGCGCCCAGTTCTGCTCCCTCCTCAAGGAAAAAATTAAACAACGAATGAAAACCCGGATGGTCATACTGCATCAGGTGCGGAATGAGTCGGTCATTGATGAGCTCCTCAAGCGCTTGAAGGGAAAGGCCTTCCTCCTGAAAGTCAACGAGAGACTGCAAATCTTCATCAACCTTTTCTGGAGTGGCGCCTGAATATATGAGGCATTGATTTTTCTTTGGCATGGTCTATTCCTTTTTTTATATGAAAAAATATCTGTCGATTCTCATGGTCAAGGATGCGAGGAAAAATCGAGTGTGCGATGGAGATAGCGCCCTCTCCCCTTCCGGGCCAAACACTTCTCTCCATCAATGATGAGCTCTCCCCTTGAAAAGACTTTCTCGATTTTTCCGGTAATCTCGATGTCTTCATAGGCAGACCAATCAGAGGCCATGTGAAGAGTTGCACAGTTCATGGTCCATCTCACTTCGGGATCAAAGAGAACAATATCCGCATCTGCGCCAGGAGCCAGGCTTCCTTTTTGAGGAGTCAGACCAAAGAGCCTGGCCGGGGCAGTCGAGACAAGCTCCACAAATCGTGGAAGGGATAATCCCCTCTTGGTGACTCCCTCAGAGTAAATTATGGAGAGACGCGTCTCGATTCCGGGGATTCCGTTGGGGCATCTATCAAAACGCTCAGCTCCGTAGAGCTTGGCTTCCCATGAATAGGCCGCGTCATCTGAAGTGACCATAGAAATGCGACCGTCTTTGATCCCGTCCCAGAAGCGTTCCTGGACAGTTTGACTTCTCAAGGGAGGAGAGCATATCCATTTTATGCCATCTTCCCGCTCGAGCATTTTTTCCGTGAATATCAAGTAATGCGTACAGGTCTCGGCAAAAACATCAAACCCCTCTCGCTGTGCCCTATTGACAAGTTCAATCCCATTATCGGTGGCCATGTGAACGATGAAGAGGCGGCCATCTGTTTCTTGTACCAGCTGAATGCAGCGGCGGATGGCCAGGTTTTCCGCCTCCGGAGGTCTGCTTCGGGCATGATAGATGGGCTGAGTCATGCCTTCGTCGATCATCCGGGGGACGTTTTCTTCGATCGTATCGTTGTCTTCAGCATGCACCATCAGCATTCCTCCGGTCTTCCGGAGGCTTTCCAATATTCGCTTCAAATCCCCATCCTCGACCATGAGCCCTTCTTCTCGATAAGTCATGTAACACTTAATCGTCGGTGCTCCCTGTTCAACAACTCGAGGAATCTCCTCGAGTGTTTCTGGCGTTAGCTGGGTGATGACTGGATGAATTCCCCAGTCGACCAGTGCATTCCCCTCTGCTTCGGCTTTTTTACTCTCGAGTGCATCTTGCAACGACTTGCCTGGAGCTTGATTCGCAAAGTCGACAATGCTGGTTACGCCACCATGAGCAGCAGCCAGAGTGCCTCTATGGAAATCGTGTACACTCACAGTGTTCATGAAATAGTCATTGAAATGGACATGCGTGTCGACAGCCCCAGGAAGAACAAGCCGCCCTTCTGCATCGACCACTGTGTCCGCCTTGATGTCCGACAAGTCTCCCACAGAAGCAATCTGCTCACCCTGAATCAGCACATCCTGCTGTGAGGCCTCTTGATTGGAGACAACTATCCCCCCTCGGATTAGAGTTGTTTTCAGTGCCTTCACCCTATTTTATTCCGGTAATTGAGAAAAATCATAGCATCCAGAATAACCCAAGTCAAAAAAACAAAATGGGGACGTTCCCCAAGGTACCACCTTAGCTCAATAAGCTCATCTGCAATGGAAAAATGAAAATGGGTCAAGCCACTTTTAAAAAGGGGGACAGGCTACTTTATTCGGGAGCTATCCCTTTCAGTCCTTTTTAAGGAAGATAGGGGCTATCCCCTTTTTTCTTTGGCTGTCCCCTTTTTTTCTTTTTCTTCCTTTTTGTTGAGCTAAGGTGGTACCTTGGGGAACGTCCCCTTATTGTTGTATTGACATTTTAGGTGGAGCTTATTAATCTTATCCTACATTTTCTAACAAAAAGGAGGAGGTATGAGGAAAAACATTTTAACACTGCTCGGAATTTTATTGTGCCTGGTTTTTGTTTTCGCGGATAAGAATAGCGCTGCAGGACAGGCCGGACAACAAACCATAACGACGAACAAAGACAAACTGCTGACGCTTGCGGTCCAAGGTGAGATCGCGCCCGCTGAGCCTGAAAGGTCATACACCACAACCTGGGATGGAAAACCCAAGATGGCGATTGGAATCGGTGGCATCAATTATAACCTAAAAATTGGCGAGAAAGTATTCGGATGGGCCTCTGGAGACAGGGCCACCATGGGTGTCGCCACAGTCGGAGCTGGCTCAGACCGAGCGAGAACTTCCTGGCTCAACTTCACATCCATTGGGAACGAAGTCAAGCTTTTAAACGGCGATGCCAAGGGAGCAAAAGGCCTGATCATCGGGAAATTCAGGAGTTATGTGCTGGTTCACTTTGATGACACTGTCTTGGACAAACTCGCCATAGGCAACAAAATTCATGTCAAAGCCAGAGGAGTGGGCCTCGAGATAAACGGATTCAAGGATGTCTTCGTTCATGGCGTTATTCCTGAGATCCTGGAAAAGCTTGTCACTCCAACCCGGGATGGAAAGCTTGAAGTGCCTGTTGTTAAAGAGATACCCGGTGAGCTTGCCGGGCAGGGTTCGGGTGGAGGAAGCCTCTCAGGCAACTGGCATGTCCAGACCTGCTATCCCCCGGATATCAAGAAGTACGGATTGGATGAGCTGCGATTCGGGGATCTCGTTCTTCTCAAAGATATCCAGACCGATTATGGAAAAGGTTACTTCAAAGGGGGCGCAACAGTTGGTGTTGTCTGCAGTGGACCGAGTGACATCTCGGGTCTGGGCATTGGCGTGACACCAATTCTCTCCACACGATTCGGAAAACTCAAAGCCCGCATTGACCCCACATCCAACATCGGCAAGTATCTCGGCATAAAAATGAAGAAGTCCCCTCCGTCCACAATGAAAGCGGCTCTACAGACCAATAAGGATAAGCTCATCATGACTGCTGTTGAAGCAGTTGTGCAGCCAGCCGGGAGCAGGGGGTACTCGACGACCTACGACGGCAAGCCCAAACTCAGCCTAGGAACGGCCTCGATCAACTACACCGTTTCACTCGGAGACTCAACTTATGGCTGGGCGAACGCAGACCATGTCGAGCCCGACGTCACTATTCAGGGTCGCGATGAATCGTCACCCAGCCGGTGTGCAATAGCTATTCTCGGGTGTATCGGCAATGAAGCGAGAGTCATCTCTGGTGAGGCCAAAGGAGCCAAAGGCTTCTACATCGGCAGGCATGCGGGATCAGATGACCTTGCTTGGTTTCCTCAAGATGTTCTCGAAAAACTCACTATAGACGATAAAATTCAGGTCAAAGCCCGAGGCATTGGACTCAAAATTGAAGGATTCGAAGATGTCAGAGTGAATAAGCTTTCCCCTGAACTCCTGGAAAACATGGGCATAACCATAAAAGGAGACACACTCGTTATCCCTGTTGTCATGGAGGTTCCGGGGCATATCATGGGCTCAGGAATGGGGGGTCCGTTCATTGAATACATTGACTACGATATTCAGACTACATGCCCGGAAATCGTTGAGGAATACAATCTGAAAAAACTCAAGCTCGGAGACCTCGTGGCGATCAAGGACCATTACGATTTCTACGGACGCGGAAGATATGAAGGCGCTGTGACCATAGGTGTCTGCATCCACGGATTTAGCGACTATGCCGGACATGGCCCAGGTTTGAATCCGGTTTTGAGTGCCCTGCCAGGCAAGATAAAAACGAAGATAGACCCCCACGCGAACGTGGCCTACTATCTGGGAATCAGAACGAAACCGCGTCAGTAAAATCATAAAAATCACACGCATTTTCGTTCTTAAAGCCTTGGCGAGAGACGAGCTGAAAGGAAGTCAACCTCCCCTTATTCGGCAAACATTGTCTTTTTAAAGGAGATTGGAAAATGGCTGTTCTGAATCGGCGTGATTTTATCAAAGCTATGGGAATGGGAGCGGCTGGCCTTGCATTCCAGGCGTGTGGAAGTGAGAAGGGGGAAAAAGAAGTCACAGGTCTTAGTGAAATTCCGAATGTTTTATTTGTCGCGATCGATGACCTCAACGATTGGATCGAGCCCCTAGGCGGCCACCCTCAGTCCAAAACTCCAAACTTGACGCGCTTAGCCAAACAAGCCGTGAATTTCACCAATTGTTTCTGTGCGTCTGCAGCATGCAACCCATCCCGAACAGCTCTATTGACAGGAATTCACACCTATAATTCAGGCATGTACTCCAATTATCAAATCTGGAGAGAAGTTCTTCCCCGTGTCCAAACCCTCCCCAAATACTTCAGTCAACACGGCTACTGGTCAGGTGGCGCCGGAAAAATTTTCCATAACAACATGCCAGACCCTCGGTCCTGGGATGATTATTATCCCTCTAAAGAAAAACACATGCCCGATTACTTCCGGCCAAAACCCGGACAAACAGTGAACATGCCGTATTTTCCGAATATGTATCGAGACTTTGACTGGTCTCCCATCGAGATCCCTGATGAACAAACCGGGGATTTCAAATCAGTCAATTGGGTCATCAGCCAGCTCCAGAAAGCGCACTCCAAACCCTTTTTCCTCGCCTGTGGTATCTATCGTCCGCATGTGCCTTGGTACGTGCCTCAAAAGTATTTTGACATGTTTCCTCTAGAGACAATCCGTTTGCCTAAAGTGTTAGAGAACGACCTGGATGATGTGGGCGAGAGGGCTCGAGAAATCGCCTATCGCGGCGGGAATTATCATAAACATATCATCAAAGCTGGACAGTGGAAAAAGGCTGTCCAGGGATATCTCGCTTCTTCGACTTTTGCCGATACGTTGCTTGGGAAGCTCTTGGATGCGCTCGAAAAGAGTGCCTATGCGAATAACACGATAGTCGTTGTCTGGTCTGACCATGGCTGGCAGTTGGGCGAGAAAGAACACTGGAGAAAATTTGCTCTCTGGGAAAATGTCCTCAGAAGCGTGATGATGATCAAAGCCCCCAAAGGGACGCCCGGGTTGCCAGAAGGTTCAGAGAGAGGGGGACAGTGTGAGAGGATAACATCTCTGGTCGATATCTTCCCCACTCTGATCGAGTTATGCGGATTACCTCCGAAGCGAGGACTTGACGGACACAGTCTCGTCCCCTTGCTCCGGAATCCTCATGAGGAATGGCCCTATCCAGCCATCTCTACATACGACTTTTCTGAATTTTCAGTCCGCACAGAGAGGTGGCGATACACTCGTTACATCGATGACAGTGAGGAATTATACGACCACAACATGGATCCGGAAGAATGGGCTAACCTCGCTCAAAACCCGGAGTATGCGAAAATCAAAAAACAACTAATCCAGCACATTCCCAAGAATCCAGCCCCCTTAAAAGAGACATCGTACGAACTCATGCCCCATCATCTACCTCCATTTAAAAGTAAGGAAGAATATATCGCCTGGAAAGCCAGAAGAAAAAAATAACTTTACCTGTATGAAGTGAAGAGGGGTAAATCTTTGTTTCTGATTTCTGGAATTGGGAATAAGATTCCTTTCTAAAGAAATCCTTTTTACGAGATTGCCACGCTTCGCTCGCAATGACATGAAGTGAGATTGACGCGCTTCGCTCGCAATGACACCCTTCAGGTTGAGATTGCCACACTCCGTTCACAATGAAATGAAGGTGTGATAGCAGAGCTTTGTTCGAAATGATATGAAGTGAGATTGGCGTATTTCGTTCACAACGACGCATTCATCTCAAATACTATATGTAGAAAACAATAATTAAGAACTGAGCATTAGCACCCGCCTCGCTCGTTAGCCGCGGATGGTCCATTTGATCATGTTGGATAGCTTTGGAGCGCCTCCCTGCATCAGGATACCGACTCGAAAGATCCGTCCCCCCACCCAGATGGCGAAAGCGGTAAATAAGACCACACCGACAAGCCCAACCCAAGGCTGCCAGGCAGGAATACCCGCGGGAGCCGCTTTCCTGATAAGCATCAGCATCGGGGTAAACGGCGGGAAAAATGACATCCAGGTGGCAAATCCGCTAGTCGGCTCCATCAAGACCGGCATGAAGACAAACATCGGAAAAAACACAGGAAACATGGCCGGAAACGTCAGGTTTTGCGCGTCTTTGGGATCATTGCAGGTCGAGCCCAGAGCGGCTAACCAAGATCCCACCATGACTATCTCTAGCACTAAAAAAGCAAAAAACCAGGGAATCACATGATAGGGAATGATGTCATTCAAACCGATTCTTCCGAGAAAGAAAACACCACCGATCACATAAACCAAAGCTCCGGTCAGTGACACAGCCAGGCCTCCCAAGACTTTTCCGGCCATGAACTCATGAGGTTTTAAGCTTCCCAGGAGGACTTCCGCAATTCTCTGTGTCTTTTCTTCGAAGGTGCTTTGTAGAAGCGGCATGGCGCCCATCATGATCATCATGAACATCAGGAAGAAAACCACAATCGGCACAAAGATAGCCTCCTCCTCGCTTGTCTTTCTGGCTTCCTGGATCTCCCCGGTTTCCTCATCCACAGATAAAAGTCCCATGGGTTCAACCTGAAGCCAGGTCATGATTTCATTTGCCTTGGACTCATCCACACCCGCTTCCGTCAAACGGACCCTGCGCAGATAAGGATTGATCGTGTTGTTCAGCCAGTTACGGACATTGTCCATGGGTGCGTTCTTGGCATGGTATTTGATGCGGAATGTGCTCTGTTCCCCTCTCGGATAAAGGACATTCGGGCCAATTTCGAGAAAGGCGTGGAGATCTCCACTGCGGATGCGGTTTGAAAGCTGCAGTCTTTGTGCTCGAGGATCATTCTTGTCAGGTTCGACTCTATCAAGAACATATGCGGGCTGTATCTTCTTTCCGGTTTCCTTATCATACACGGCGGCCTTATTCCGCTCATCCACCGCTTTTAAAAGCATGTCCATCAGCGCTCCTGAATGATCCAGAACAACCACACGCTTGTCCGTTGTATCCACCTGGCCTCGCAAAAGATACATGGCAATCGCACTTCCTCCCATCAGTACGGGCATCAGAACCAGCATGATGATGAATCCTTTTGTTTTAACCGCGGCCAGGTATTCCCTTTTCACTAACCTGAATGTTCTACGCATCGGTCTCCTCCTTGGCTTCGGGCCCGGCAATCCTGAGGAAAATGTCGTACAGCGTCGGCTTGGCCATCTCAAAACTGAAGACACGTGTCCGGGACATGATCTCGGAAAGAATTTTTTGATGGTCATTTTCCTGTGCGATACGCAATTCCTGGAGCTGACCGAAATCCGTGATTTTATCCACACCGTCCAAGTTTTTCAATTTTGAAATTCCGCCTTCTGTTCGAATCCGGAGAGTATCACTACCGTATTTATCCTGGATCGAGACCAGTGTCCCATCCAGGACCTTTTTCCCTTTGAATATCATAAAAATGAAATCACACATCTTCTCAGCCACATTCATATCATGAGTGCTGAAAATCACTGTGGCTCCTTGATTCCGGAGGTCGAGCACTGCATTCTTGATCTCTTCCACGTTGACCGGGTCCAATCCGGTAAACGGCTCGTCCAGGATGATCAACTCGGGCTGGGAAACGATGGTCGATATAAACTGGACCTTCTGTCCCATTCCCTTGCTGAGTGTCTCGATCTTCTTGTCGGCCCAGTCGCTGAGGTCCAGCCTCTCGAGCCAATAGTCCACTTCTTTATTCACTTTCCGGCCGCTCTTCAGTTCCCCGTAAAAACGGAGGAGGTCGCGGACCTTCATCTTCTTGTACATGCCGCGCTCTTCCGGTAGATACCCGATGCGGTCACTGGTGGCGCCATGCATCTTTTCCTCGAATATCCGGATCTTGCCGGAATCTGGATAAAAGATGTTCATGATCATCCGCAAAGTCGTGGTTTTCCCGGAGCCGTTGGGGCCGATAAACCCATAAATACTTCCTTGAGGAACATTCAGGGATAAATCATCTACTGCCCTGACTTTGCCAAAGGTTTTCGTGATATTTTCAATCTCGACGACATTCATTTGTTCCACTCCTAAAAGATTGTCGATAGCAGTCTCCAATATAAGATTTAATGACTCAGAAATATACTTTCATAAAGATAACTCCAATAGATGAAGCTATCATTAAAAAAAGTGAGATGGACCAAATCGTGTGCAAAGCATCGATTTTTCCAGTCTCTTTAAGTGTTATATCTTTGTATTGATTCACATACTTCCAAATTAAAACTTTTATTAGCCAGTAATTTATTTTAATTTTCCTTTTTTCAAGAAAATTGACCATCAAAATAGAACATACAAGATAAACGATAAACGAACAAGCGGCTAGAATTGCGGCGATATAAACCAAATCCATTTTACCCTTATATTATATATACTGATATTTTTTATAAATGATTCAATATTCAATTGCTGGCGTCTATTTTTTTCGGGCGTAGATGAGTTTGTACATGGCAGGAACAACGACAAGAGTCAGGATCGTGGCAAAGGATAACCCGAAGATGATGGTCATAACCAGGGGATTCCAGAAAACAGGGCTGTCACCGCCGAAGTAGAACTGTGGTCTCAATTCACTGAATAGAGTCATGAAATTTATGTTTATGCCGATGGCAAGAGGGAAAAGCCCCAGTATTGTGGAAAGCGCTGTCAAAAGGACGGGAGTTAATCGTGTGGCCCCAGCCTGGACGATGGCTTCAATCTTGTCCATACCGCTGTCAATCAGTTTATCCGTGTAGTCAACAATAATGATCGCATTTTTGACAACAATCCCGGCCACCGCTATGATCCCCATTCCCGTCATCACGACTGAGATATCCATACCAAATATCGCAAAGCCTAGAAAGACACCGGTTAAGCTGAATAGGATCTGAAGAATGATGATCAGCGGCTTGGAGAGAGAATTGAACTGTGCGACCAGTATGATCAAAATAAGAGCCGCGGCAATGAAAAGAGCTCTAATCATAAAGCTACCGACCTCCGCTTGCATATCCTGTTCGCCCGTGAACTTGACCGTATAACCATCTTTCAATTCAAATTGAGGAAGCGCTCTGCTGATCTGACGAATAATCTCGTTGGCATTGTACCCGAAAAGCACGTTGGAGAACAGAGTGATCACCCTCTTGTTATCCAGTCGAGTGATTCCGCCGTAGCTTGTCCGGTTGGTTACATGAGCAAAGGAGGAAATCGGAATTTTTTTTGGCCCGTTGTTTCCACCGGGAACCATAATTGTCTGGCTAAGCAGGACATCTATGTCATTCCGATATTTTTCATCCAACCGCACCATAACCGGATACTCCTCCTCTCCGTCTTTGAACTTAGAGACCTCTGTCCCATAAATAGCTGTACGCAGAGCCATCCCCACCTGAGCGGTACTGATTCCCAGCCTGTTGGCCTTCTCTCTGTCAATATTCAGGATGAGCTCTGGCTTGCTGACCTCCATGCTGGACTTTAACTCCTCAATTCCTCGAATGTCTAATGACTGAATGAATTCTTCCAGTCTGTTAGTTATGCTGACCAGTTCGTCAATATCGTCTCCACTGATTTCCATGTTGATGGGATACCCGGTGGGAGGCCCCATCATCTCCTCATCAATACGGATTTTGGCTCCAGCGATTCCACTCAATTCCCCGCGCAGTTGACTCAGATACCCCCGTGTGGATATCCCGGTCCTGAATTTATACTCCACAAAAGAAATAGTGACCTTAGCCAGCTTATCCTGAGAAAAGCGTTCAAAAAATCCGGCTCCTGCATTCGAAGCCACGTTGGAAACCACGGATTCCACATCGGGATTGTCGCGGCCGATAACTCTGTAAATCTTTTCTTCGACCTGCTTACATATATCATTCGTCACATCGATATGGGTTCCTTCGGGCATAGTGATGTATACCTGGAGATTATTCGGGTCACCACTGGGGAAAAACACAACCCTGGGCATTCTGATTCCCAGAAGGATGAGGGATAGAAAAAGAAGAACAACGATCCCGGCAATAAGCCCATACGGACGTTTTCCTCTGAGGAAAAAAGTCAGAGTTTTCCTGTATCCTTTCTTCATTCGGGGAAGGACATAACTCTGGAATTTGGCGATCAGGTAATGTATGACAAACTTGGACAACAAATAGAGGATGATTCCGAACGCCAGAAGATTGGCCAGAAGCATCTTCCCCGCCGCATAAAAAACCATGGCCAAGACAATAGCCGCTGATAGGATGAGGATTCTTTTCAAGCCGAACTTCGCGCGGACTCTTTTTGTGTCGTCATTGGAAGGTCTTTTCATGAAAGAAACGGCAAAAACTGGATTGATCATGTACGCCACCAGCATGGAAGCCGTCAGTGTGATGATGACAGTGATAGGGAGAAAGGACATAAATTTTCCCGGAATTCCAGGCATAAAGATAAGAGTAAAGAAGGGAGCCATAGTCGTCAGTGTGCCTGTGAAAACGGCCATGGCGACTTCCCCGACTCCCCGTCTTGAAGCGGCAGCGATAGAGAGGTCCGGAGTAGTCGTGAAATGACGGTAGACGTTTTCCACGACGACAATCGAGTTATCCACGACTATTCCCAGAACAAGGATGAAGGACATGAGAACAACCATGTTCATGGTGAACCCGACAACAGGAATAAAAATGAAAGCGATAACAATGGACATCGGGATGGCAATCCCCACGAACAGGGCATTTGTCTCCCCCATGAAAAACATAAGGACAAAAACGACAACGATAAACCCGAGGATCACCGTATTGAACAGATCATTTACGGTATTTTTCGTTTGAGTGCTGGAGTCCCCTGTCATGGTGATGATCAAGTTCTCAGGGGCAGTCTGTTGGTATTCGTTCACAATATCCTTGATCTTATCGACCGCATAGATCAGATTTTTTCCGCTTTTTTTAATCACATTGATCGTGACCACATCCTGGGTGTTCAAACGCGAATAACTCCCTCTGTCCGCATACCCGTCCACGACCTCGGCAATCTCTCTTAAATAAATTCCTTCTCTCAACTGGATATTCTTGATCTGGTTGATGTTCTCAAATTCACCGACTACCCTGAGGTTTCTCCGAATGCCATCCGTATCAACCTGTCCTCCGGAAATGGTGAGATTCTCAGAGGCGACGGCATTCTGGATGATAAAAAAGGAAAGGTCTGCGGCCTGCATCTTATAGAGATCGACATTGATCTGGATCTCCCGGTCCAGAGCCCCCACGATATCCGCGCGAGTGATTTCCTCCAGACCTTCAATCTCATCCTGAAGGTCCTCAGCTATCTTTTTTAACTTCACCAATCCTAGGTCACCGGAAAGGTTGATAAACAGGATCGGAATCTCAGAGAGATCGATCCGGGTGACCTCGGGCTCGCTGAAAAGGTCAGAAGGAAGCTCTGACCGGGCATCATCAACGGCTTGCCTCACGTCAAGATACGCCTGCATCTCATCGGCGGTCAGCTCAAATTCGATAAAAATGGAAGAAAAATCCTGGATCGAATTACTGTTGATGTGTTTGACACCGTCGATTCCTTTGAGTTGCTTTTCTATAGGCCGGGTGATGAGGTTTTCCATGTCAGCCGGTGATGTTCCAGGATGGATGGTGCTGACCATGAAATAGGGAAAAACGATTTCAGGAAATCTCTCTTTGGGAGTCGCATCGTACTGCATAAACCCGAATATCACCAGAATCACTGTGAATATGTATATGGTTGTCTTATTCGCCACCGATAGGTTTGTTAATTTGAATTCTCCAAATTTCATTTTCTGTCCATTTCTTTATTAAATGTGAGGCCCTTTCTTGAAAGGTTTATTTTATACCTGAAACCACTGCCAGCTTTTGACCGTCGGCCAGATTCTGGTACCCGAACGTCACCACATGCTCACCCTCTTGAAGCCCGGAGAGAACCTCGGTCCGGTCGTCATAGCTGTATCCAGTCTTGACCGGTCTCCGTCGAGCAATCCAGTTCCCGTCTAGAGGCTCGGCCACAAAAATAAACTGTTCCTGCCCTGTCTCTTGAACGATGTTCAGCGGAACGATCAACGCATCCAGATTTGTGTAATCATTGATTGTTAAAACCGACAGCATGTTCGGCTTGATTCCGGTTTCGGATCGGGGAATCTTTAATTCGATCTGGAAAGTGCGGTTATTCGGGTCGATGACTTGGGAGACAGCATTGACCCGAAGATCGAACTCTCTCTCGGTCACTGGTATCTCCACATGCACAAAATCATTCTTTTTGATCCGCGAAATGTGTATCTCAGAAAGATCAACTTTAATCTTCAGATTGGACAGCTGCACGATTCGAACGGCGCCCATTCCCACGGCCGCCATCTCTCCTTCTTTGATCAGGACCTCATCGACTGTTCCGGATAAAGGCGCAAAAATTTTCGTCATTTTGTATTGTTCCTCTAAAGTCGCCAATTTTTTTTCCAGACCTTCTTTGTTGTTTTTGGCTTGAAGGAACTCGATTTCACTGCCGATATTCTTGTTCCACAGCCTTTGCTGCCTTTCAAAAATTGTATTGGCAAGCATCAATCCATTCTCCACTTCAGCAATACTACTTTCCAGAATAGCCCCATCCAGTTCAACCAGAAGCTGACCTCTGTTGACTTTATCACCGGCTTGGGCATGAATCCTTTTAACAACTCCAGAAGACTGTGGAGCCACCAGAATGTTGTTGTCTGATTCAACGGTGCCCTGCACCTGTATAAAATGTCGAAAGGTTCCTTTTTCCACCGGTGAAATCTCAACATTCATAACCTTTTCGCGCTTTGCGACAGGATTGGCTTTTTGAGCGATTTCCTGTTTCAGCTTCTCGATTTTTTCCGTCAAGGCTTCTCTCTGCCTTTCCAATCGCGCCAGCTGCGCCTCTTCACTCGGAGGGCCGCAGGCGGTAAGAATCAATCCTATTCCCATTAGAGTCAAGTATTTGTAATTTTTCATGGTCATTCGTCCTTTGTTTGCATTGTTTGATAGTTACTATTCAGCCTGTCCAATTTATTCTTTGCTGTCAGAAGTCCGGACATGGCTTGAATGAAATCGGACTGCGCCACCAGGTATTTGTCATTCGACTGGGTCAAATCCAGGCTAGAGACGACTCCTTCATTATATTTAAACAATGTTCTGTCGTATACTTTTTTGGATAATTCCACATTTTCCTTGGTATTCATATAATTCTCATACGCGGAATCTAAGGCCGATCTGGCACTGGCCGCTTCCACGGCTAAACCCTGAGAGGCTTGCAATTTCGCGTTCTGGGCCTGTTCCAAGGCAATATGGGCCTGAGCGACTTTGGCTTTCTGTACACCGCTCCTGAATACCGGGATACTGATATTTAAACCTAAAACCTGGGTGCGGAACCAATCTTCTTTAAAGTTAAAAAAAGTGAACTCGTCACGGAATGCATTCAATTGGAACGTATAAAATGCCGAAATCGTGGGATAATATTGAGCTTTTTCGTTCTTCAGGGCCATTTCCGAAAGCTTTTCCTGTGTTTCAAGCAGTCTGTAGTCAATATTTTGCTCAAGATCAAATTCGACATCCCCTGTTCCCGAGATATCAATCTGCTGAATAATGTCTTCCAGTCTGTCCTTGAGCACAATTTGTTCGTCTAGGTCCAATCCCATCTGAAACTTCAAAAGTTGATATCCGACCTCCTTCTGTCTGACGATCGTCTGCAGGCTGTTTTTTAATTTTATCACTGATATCTGGACAAGATCAGCATCTGTTTCAGCGACAAAACCCTCCTTGTAGCGCTCCCGGATCTCATAATGGGTCTTCTCCAGGTTCTCGATATTCGAAATCAGAATCTTTTCACTCTCTTCAGCGACCAGGATCAAATAATAGGTGTTGGTGACCGTCTCCAGAATATCCAACTTCGTTCTCTCATGATTCTGGTCCGCCAGTTGACGGTAAATCTTCGATGCTTTGAGGCCGACGATATAACTCCCGTTGAAAACAAGCTGGTTTAAGACAAAGTTAACACTCGCATTGTGCTGGGTGCCAAATTGGACCGGGATCTTTTCGTCAAACTTTCCCTCAAAGAAATTCGGTATCAACACGGTCGCCAGCTCGAGATTATTCATGTAGTCAACAGTGGAATAAAGCTGGGGAAATCCTGTCAATACGGTTTCCCTCATTTTCTTTCGAGCTACCAGGATATCCAGCCGAGACCTCTGAGAATCATAACTGTGCTCGACCGCATACTTCTGGGCCGCTTGAAGGCTGAATTCTCGTCCGGCTGCACTCTGGGCATGGATGCGATTGGAGAAGAATCCTGCAGTTATGATCCACATAACTGTGATCAACAGAAAACTCCACCATCTCCGATTGGACTTCGTTATCATTGGCTTTCGCATGATTTCTTCCTTTTGTGAATCTGAATGATTGTCATTGGACCAATCCTTTTGATAGAAATCTGTATTCCTAATAACCTTAGACTCCATTCCTTAATAAATTTAGAATCTTTTAGGATTTAGCTTGATAAATGGCTTGTGGTGAAAGAGAAAGATTTCGCTTAAACCTAAAGGAAATTTAAAACTCGATGTTCATAAATTTCTGCAAGTCTGCGCTATTCTCTCCCTTCCCAACCATGGCTTTGGCATTGCACGGCTTCATAACAGCGATACATTCACACTAAGCCAGAACCCAAAAATTGACCTTTCAATATACCACTTGCGGCTGCAAAAGAAAAGCCCTGTTTCTAACCTGGGTTATTCATGAGTCGAGGTTGCCGCTAATGCGAGGCGTTTAGGGTCAGGCTTTGTCGTGAAGAGATGTTCGGTGCAAAACGTAATCCTTTTTCTCATCATGAGGATAAAGCCTGACCCTGGCTGTGGTCGTCCACCGCTCTTGTGATGTAACGAAGTAGATGCGGTAAGATCGGCTCGCCCGGAGGGGAAAAGATGCCGTCTTTAAGAAAATGGAGACTGTCCCTTTCAGTCCTTGTTTTAAAGAAGATAGGGACTATCCCCTTTTTAAATGAATAAGGTGTCGGCAGATTTTATGAATAATTCAGGTTAGCTGATTCTGTTAAAAATCGGGTGACTCGCGGTTGATTATTGTCAACTCTCCTTTCAGGTCAATGCCCTCACCTGATATTTGAATCTCATAGGTCCCTGCCCGCGCGAATCTATAATACTGGATGAAATAGGGCTGCGGACTGTCCACTTTTTCTCTTACCAGGTCCCATCTATACTGATTGAAGCCTTTCTTGGCCTTGTGCGCAATCGACCAGATGACTTCCCCTCTTTTGTTTATCACTTTGATTGTCACCTCGGCCTCATTCATAAGGTAAAAGGTTATCGGAACCTTTTCCATGGTGCTGTATTTCGGGTCACGGTGGGTATCCTTGATCCAGGGCAAGCGGGCCACAGGAGTTTCAAAAAGAATGTCTTTTGTCGGCTCCCCGTTTTTAAACGCCCGCTGAATCGGCTGGATATTCATCCTGTATATTCCCCGACCATGAGTTCCTGCCACTAGGTCCATTTCCCTCTCTTGGATGACCAAATCGGAAATGGCTGTGGCCGCCATACTCGGTCCCAGCAAAGACCAGCTTTGTCCACGGTCTGTCGATACGTAAACGCCTCTATACAGGCCAACGTAGAGGATATTTTCGTTCACAGGATCTTCCAGGACGACATAGGCGACCTCATCGGGCAGGTTGGATGTGATCGATTTCCAGGTCTTCCCATAGTCTTCAGAGACAAAAAGGTAATTCTTCAGGTCATCATCATTGATACCTGGCACCGCAACATAGACTCGGGGCAGACTGAAACGAGAAGGACAAATGCTCCGGATGTATCTGTTGGGAAGCCCCTCAGAATGTTCGATCCATTCTAGGCCGTCATTATGAGTGACCCAGAAAGCGCCTTTATCCGTTCCCGCATACAGAAGTCCTGGCTCTAAGAGGGATTCAGCGATTGCGCCCATGGCAGAGGATCTTTTGGCCGCATGGGCTGACTGCGATAAATCAGGACTGATCAGCCTCCAGGAATCACCTCTGTTCAGGCTTTTAAAAACATAGTTGCCGGCATGATAGAGCGTCAGATGATTGTGTGGAGAGATGATGTACGGGGCCACGAACGTGTAGGCTAAACTTCCTTCCTGACCTTTAGGCAGCCGGGGGCGTATTCCCACAGAACGGCCCGCCTTCATATCTTTTCGACGGATTCCTCCATACTGGCTCGAAAAATAGACGGTATTCGGGTCTTCCGGATCTGGAATCGTGACGCAGCCGTCACCCCCTGACCAGGCATCCAACCAGACGTATTCCCATCCATCTGCGTATACTGGATTCCATTCTTTGGCTGGGCCGTACACGGATGAGTCATCCTGAGTCCCCCCATACACGGTATAAGGATTCTGATTATCAACAGATATATCATAGAATTCTCCGGCCGGGAGATTATTGTAATGCATCCAGGATTTTCCCTTGTCATAACTGACGAAAAAACCCCCGTCATTGCCCAAAGCCAGATGACTGGAATTAAGAGGATTGACCCAGAGCTCACAATGGTCAAGATGCAGCACTTCAGACGCGTTCGGAAAAAGGTGGAATATATCTCCGCCAATCAGTTGAAACGTCTTTCCACCATTCGCGCTGTGTGCCACTCGCACGCCCAGGGCAAAAACCTCGTCATCGTTCTGGGGGCTCACATAGCAGTCGGTGAAATACCATCCGATGCGGGAGAAGATATGAAGGTCTTCCTTATGAGTTCTTGTCCAGCTTTTCCCTCCATCAACAGTGCGGTACACCTCAGCAGCCTGTCTCTTGTCTTTATTCAGGTTGTCCACCAGAGCATAGGCCTTATCAGGATTTGACCAGGATACAGCCAGACCGATGCGCCCAGTTCGTGGGCCGTCAGGCAAACCGCCCTTCATCCTGGTCCATGTTTTTCCGCCGTCCGTACTCCTATACACTCCGCTCTCTTTCCCGAATATTCCGGGATTGTTTTCCCACATGGAAGCGTAGATTATATCTGGATTGGATGGCGCGATAACCACATCGTTGGCCCCTGTACGTTCGTTGATATACAAGACATGCTCCCACGTTTTACCTCCATCTACAGTCCTATAAACCCCGCGGTTTGTGTTGGTCGACCAGAAATGGCCCTGCACCGCCACGATAACTCTATCCGGGTTTTTCGGATGTACGGCAATCTCACCGATATGGAAGGAATCATGAAGCCCCATGTTTCTCCACGTCTGCCCTCCATCATCAGAACGAAACACACCGGTGCCCGGCATGGTGAAATTCCTCGCTTTCTTAAGACTTTCTCCGGAGCCAAGCCAGATAATATCGGAATTTGAAGGGGCCAGTGCAATATCACCGATACCCAATGCGGACTGATTCTCAAAAATAGGCTTCCAGGCGAGACCATGGTTTATGGTCTTCCACAGGTTACCCGAGCCAAAAGCCACATACATCGTTCCTGGCCGGGCCGGATCACACTGGACAGCCTCGACTCTTGCCGAATTCATAACCGGCCCGATGGAGATCCATTCCATGCCGAATTCTGACTCTTTTTTCAGCTTTAAATACTGTTCCCACGAATCAAGAAGAGGGCTCCTCTTTTCCTGGGCCATGATGAAAAGGCAAGTTCCTGCACAAAGAAAGATAAACGCAAACGTGAGTAATGATTTAATTTTCATCAGTTAAGATCCTTTAAATAGATTTGAAATAAACTTTATTGATTTCTTCCATTTAGTGTGAGTTAGGTGAAAAACAGTTAACTTATAAGAGCATTCAGGAATGGATGAAGCGACATCGGAAGATTTAGCTTTCCCGAGTCGACCTTGAGGGAACCCGACAGAGTCGGGCCCGAGGACTGTTTGAGCACGATATAATACATCGGGTGGCGCTAAGTATGAGTTGGGGATTTCCGAGCGTGAGATTTGATAAACACGCGGAGTTCCACAGGGCCGAGAAGGTTGATGAGGGAATAGCGTGAAAAATCTGACTGGAGCGAGGACATTCCTGAATGCTATCTGATCATTTACCCATACTAAATGGAAGAGAACTAAGCTATTTAACATTATTTCATTTTATCCAGAACTCGCTGCAATCTTCGGCGGACGGCAGCAATCTTTGTATCCCGGTTATCCGAAAGAGGAGATCTCTCTATCGGATCAGCGTGGAGATCATACAATCGGCCATCATCATAAAGCTTCCATCTCTTATCCCGGACAAAACGGCAGGGTTTCCAGTTACTCCAGCGGGGATCATAATGACAGAATACCCATTCTCTGGGCGAGGCCCTCTCCCCTTTTATTTGAGTTAGAAAACTTTTCCTGTCAACAGTCAGGTTCTCTGGGGCTTCTGTGCCCGCAAGTTGGGCAAAAGTCGGAAAAAAATCACTGAAGTCGATTAAATCGCCACAGATTTTTCCTTTGGGCGAAGTCCCGAGCCAATTGGCAATAAGGGGAACATGAGTTCCCGCATCAGTGGGGGTACCCTTTCCTCCTCGCACTGTGCGGCCTTTCATTTCAGTTTTAATTTTACGATGTGTTCCGTTGTCGCTTGTGAATAAAATGACTGTATTTTTTCGAATTCCGAGTTCATCCGCTTTATGGACGATTTTCCCGACAATCTTATCCATGTAAGCCACCATATCCGCAAAATATTTCGGATTGCTTTTTTTTATACTTTTGGCTTCTGCTGAATCAGGCGGAGGAACAAAAGGATTATGAGTTAAAACCATTGGATAGTAAATAAAAAATGGCTTGTTTTTCTTTCTTTCCATGAATTCAACAATATACTCCAAGAATACATCCGGGCCATACTTGCCTTTCAGGCCTTCTCTCATTCTATTGTTTTCCTGTATGAGTGGGTTCCAGTACCGTGAACCGAGTTGGTCCACCTGCCAGAGGCAGTGTTCACTGAATCCGGCTTTATCGGGATAAGTGCCAATACCCTTATTCCGGGCCGCCAGCTGCCACTTCCCGACCACGCATGTTTCATAGCCTGCTTTTTTGAGAATATGTCCAAAGGTGATCTCTTCTGGATGAAGGGCTCCAAATTCGGTGTAGTTTCGAAAATTGTACTGTCCTGTCATGATTTGGACGCGCGAAGGAGTGCAGAGAGGTTGGGAGAAACAGTGAGTGAACCGAACTCCGGTCTGGGCTAATTTATCGAGATTGGGTGTATGGCAAGAGAGGCTGCCGTAACAGCTCAAGCCTTCGTAGCCGAGGTCATCGGCCATGATTAAAATAATATTGGGTTTTCGCTTCTGTTTATGTTTTTTCAGAGGGAAAGAAGGCATGCCCAGTGAAATCATGCCTAATCCCGTCGCCTTCAGAAAGTTCCGGCGTGTGGTTTTGGTCAATTTCATCTTGCAGTCCTCAGTGTCTTTTGAGGTGGAATTTTGTGGACATTCAAACGCCAGAATACCATCGTTCAATAATTTTGATTTAGCATATTTCAGATGGTCTAATATTGTCAAACCTAAAAAAGAAAAAAGAAATCCGTTGTTTAAAACTAGGGGATACTTTTGTTAAAGCAATGAAATTAAGATTGTCATTTCAAGCGGAGTGAAGCAATTTCTTAGTAAAGAAGATTTTCCTTAATATGAGATTGTCACACTTCGCTCGCAATGACACTGTTGATACTTCCCCTCTATTACGATATGGCTGCACTCCGCCAGCAATGACTTTATAGTCATGTGACCGAATTTTCGATTGAGTGCACAAAGCTGTAGCAAGAAGGGATGGTGGGTTAAGCGAAAAAATGCGTGGAAGTCTTCTGGAAGACTGGAACGCTATCTATAAAAACTATCTAGCAATCAGTGAAGCTTGCTCTATTAGAACCTTCTGGCACGCACGCGGAAGTTGACGTTGTCTTTAACCCACTTCCAGAGATTTTCCTGCTGAGCCAGGTCAACGCCCGGTTCCATCTGCTGCCTCCACCCCTCCATGACTTCTCCAGCAACCGTCCATATACGAACCCTTCTCGAGGGAACATCCTCTCTCCAGTGTTTGGCCACAATGGGATCAAGGTAAGTGAGCCGGACAGTGACCCGTCTGGAGAGGTATTCCAGAGGATCCAGGTTAATCTTTTCGTAGGCGGCTTTTTTATCTCGAGTACCTAAAGCCGGAACACCATCTGTTGCGATTATGATCGAGATTGGCGCTAGAGTGAGATTTCTGTCCTTAGTGACTTGGGCAACTTCTTCAAAAAAAGCGTTGAAATCCGTTATTATGTCTTCAGGCGGAAACCACTTCCGAAGCTCTTCTTCGATCTGGGTGACATTTTTGTCTTCAAGGTCGTGAATCGGATGGAACGCCTTGGGTTCATCCTCGGCGGTTCCCCCGATGGAGCCCACAAACAGGGCACGGAGTCTGCTCATTTCGCCCAGCTCATTCAGATGGCCGTAAATATAGTGCGAAAGGAACGTGATGGAATCGTCGTAATACGGCGAATTCCGGAACGAACCGCTTACATCCACACCCACAAACAACACTAGTCGAGGCTTTCTCTGGCCGGATGGCATTTGACAGGCCGAAATGATCATCAGAAGGAGTGAAAGGCCCACACTGTAGAGAAAGAAATTTTTGTATTTTCGCATCAAACTTCCTCTCTTGCTTTGGGCATCATACTTCGTGCAACCAGAATCTCCTTCGTGTCCATCACGTCCTTCAATTCCTTGAATGGAAGGTTGAAAATCGGCCGCGCTGTCAGCAAGATCATGATGAAATTTATTATCGCCGCCAATACCTGGAGGATAGGCAGCGTGAGGAATTCCAGGAGTTCGTTGAACTTCTGATGTAGCCAATCGATCTCATTCTTGAATTCCTGGAGAGGCTGCTTCCACCAGGATGAAACCTCTTGAACATCTGGAGCTGCTTCCCTCTGTCCCTCTCTGGCCTGTTCAACAGGCTGGCGGGAGATCAAGGCCAGAAGTGGAGGCGTACCATACTGTGCGAACAGGAACCACGTCATGCCTCGAATGGCGATCCATCCAAAGCTTGAGACTGTAAGGGTGAAGAACATTCCAACGCGCACTCCAGTCTGCTGGACGATCCACGGAGTGATCGCATCGACTAGTTCGCGGTACAGGAACATCACCTCGAATCCCATGACGATCAACTCGATGACAACCATCTGGATGATGGATTTGATTTTCCGGGTCCGGATAGCATCATTCAATGCTTGGAGGGCAGCAAAACTCCCCATGATGATAACGAGCAGGAATATGAACAATAGAGGTGATGTGAACCCTGACACTTCATCGGTTCCCACGATATCCATCAGAACTTCTGAAATCGTCGGAAACAGGACGAACGAGAAGATCACCGCTTCAAGTATGCACCAGAAAACAAGAGCCAAAAAGGCTATCCAGGGAACTCCTGGTCGGAAGAAACTTTTTGTCATCCGACCGGTCATCGCGAAAGGAGCGAGCAGAATATGCTTAAGCGCAACCACTACGAATTTGACTGCCAGTCTGGCAACCGAAAATATCCATCCGAGCACGACCACAACAAGACGAAACAGCCCAACCCAAAAGAGCCACACGGCGCGGGCTCCATCCCACCAGGCGAGAAGCAGAGTTGTGATGAAGTTGATGCGTTTTGAGCGGAAAGGAAGAGTGTACAGAGAAAGCTGCGTGCTCCAAACAGCACCCACTAAGAGAAGTAGAGGAAAAAGGAGGAATAAGTACTTTCCGATTGCGCCCCAGGCTGAGGAAGAATGTACAAAAAAGTCAATAAGCGCTTTCTGTAATGGAATGATCCACTTAATCGGGACTAAGAGGATTTCAAAGATTTCTTGCCATTGATCCGTAGATACGTTAGCCATTTGTTCCATTTGGCACCACCTACCTAATAATTTTAATTTTTTGCTTAACAGAATTTCTGTGCCTAATAAATTAATACTTTCATCATTCTCTTTTCAATGCCCTTTTAGGAGGAAATGGAAGATGATTTTTTCACTCGTAAGCGCCCCATCTAGAGTAGGTCCATTTCATCTTCAGGGGTTAGCTCAACCCGGGGCTAGTCCTGAACTCTTTTTTGCTTTTTTTTCCTCGGATCTCACTGTGTTTTTTTAGTGTCTTCATTGAAATATTCAGGGGATATATCTGGCAGTAAGAGATTTCCCAAATTTTTCTTTTTTATATCTGAAAATTATAAAATGCAGTTTCAATCGTTTGGGGGGAGAGGATGAACCATAACATAAAAAACCAGTGTATCCCTGCTCTCTACAGAACTTAGGCCTTGACAGAGAAAGGTTAAATCGATTATAGTTTAACACTCTTATAGGAGTGTCATATGAGTGTCGAACAGAGGAAACCCAAAGATAGTAAAGTCACAATTAAAATCCCGGGTCTTCTGTATAACCGGATATCAAAAATTGTCGCTGGAAGCGGATTTAATTCAGTCACCGATTTCATTGTCTATGTGCTGCGAGACCTTGTTTCCACTAGAGAAGAGACCTCTGAGGCTGAAAAAATTGGAGACACAAGCTTGAGCAAGGAAGAGATCGAGGCAATCAGAAAACGCCTGAAGTCGCTCGGATACCTCTAATCATTCATTCAACAGACATTCATGGATTTTAAACTTTACTGACCGGAGGAAAATATGTCGCTGAAACTCATCCCACCGCATGGGGGCCAACTCAATCCTTTGCTCATAGAGGGCGAAGAACTCGAGGAGGAGAGAGAAAAAGCAAAATCACTCCCCACAATCCATCTCACCTCTCGTGAGACCTCTGACTTGATCATGATGGCTATGGGTGCGTTCAGCCCACTAGAGGGTTTCATGGGAAAGGATGATTACACTCATGTGGTCGAAAATAGGCATATGTTAGACGGCACTCTCTGGCCTGTTCCGATTACACTTTCTGTTTCTAAAGAACAGGCGGGAAGTCTTCCGATCGACTCTGAAATCGCGCTTGTGGATGAGGAAAGCTGTGAACTCATGGGCAGCATGAAAGTGACGGAAAAATTCACGTATGACAAGAACCTCGAGGCCAAACGTGTGTTTCGAACTGAGGATGAAGCCCATCCTGGAGTGGCAAAGCTTCTGGCTCAAAAAGAGTTCTTGCTCGCCGGGACAGTCAAAGCATTCAGTGAAGGACCTTATCCTCAACTCTACGGAAAACACTTTGGACGTCCAGTGGAGACACGAAAGATCTTTGAAGAACGCGGCTGGAGCACAGTGGCGGCTTTCCAGACAAGAAACCCGATCCACCGGAGCCACGAATATTGCACAAAAATCGCCCTAGAAGTATGCGATGGCATACTGATTCATCCTCTGGTGGGAAAACTTAAAGCTGACGATATCCCTGCGGAAATCCGGATGAAATGCTATGATGTCTTGATGAAAAACTACTATCCTCAAGACAGAGTGGTCCTTAAAGTCTATCCGATGGAGATGCGCTATGCTGGCCCCAGAGAAGCCATCCTGCACGCTATATTCAGACAGAACTACGGTTGCAGCCACTTGATAGTGGGCCGCGATCATGCCGGGGTTGGAGACTACTACGGACCTTTCGATGCACAAAAAATATTTGATGAGATCGACGAGGATGAGCTGCACTTGAAACCATTAAAAATCGACTGGACCTTTTGGTGCTCCAAATGCGATGGGATGGCATCCATGAAAACCTGCCCGCATGATAAGGAAGACCGCGTCCTTATCAGCGGCACCGACCTTCGAAAGATGCTGGCAAACGGGAAGACACCTCCCAAAGAATTCAGCCGGCCAGAAGTCATTAAAATATTAATCGACTATTACAAGAATTTAAACAACAGCGGATAAACATGTTTGAATATCATCTGAAAAATATCATCATCTGATTATGGAGAAACAATCATGACTGAACAAAAAGCAACAAACATAATCTGGCATCAGAGCGCTCTCAGCAAGCTGGACAGAGAAAAACTGCTCAACCAAAAAGGTGTGGTCATCTGGTTTACCGGACTCCCGAGCTCTGGAAAATCAACCCTTGCCCATGCAGTGGAAGAAGAATTGTATTCACGCGGCCATTTGAGCTATGTGCTGGACGGCGATAATGTCCGCCACGGCCTGAACAAAAATCTCGGCTTTTCGCCTGAAGACCGGGAAGAGAATATCCGCCGGATAGGAGAAGTGGCTAGACTTTTTGCGCAGGCCGGAGTCATCACAATGACCGCTTTCATCTCGCCCTACCAGAAAGACCGGGAGAGGGCACGACAGCTGCTCGAAGATGAAGAATTTATTGAAGTGTTTGTTAAAGTCTCTTTGGAAGAAGCTGAACAGAGGGACCCGAAGGGACTGTACAAGAAAGCCCGTTCAGGCGAGATTAAAGAATTCACGGGGATTTCCGCTCCATACGAAGAACCGCTCAATCCCGAACTGGCTGTGGATACAGACAAGCTTGACCTGGACAAAAGCAAAAATATGGTCATTCAGTATTTAGAAGAGAAAAAAATCATTAATTAGTGATATTCAGAGGTGCTCATCCCGAGTGAAGAAATGACAGGTTTTGCCTAGTCAATCCCTAAGGTTAAATCCTAATATTCTGGTCTTCGATTAAAGAAATTCTTGCTCAGGCCACCTATAGTATATTCCTCGTTATGGCTAATTGCATCTCACGAGTGGTTTTTAAGACAGTCATCAACATGACGTACAACTGGTTGACCTTCTTGTCAAAATTCTCGAACATTGTGGTATGCTCCTGTCTTGCATTCCGGACATCTTCCATCTGGGTTTCGACATGCTTAATATATCTGGATAGCTCGGATTCAGAACTTATGGGCTTTTCTCCCGGGTCCCATTGAATATTCGCCTGGCCTGCCTTTATCCGATTTACAATGTCTGTAAAGACCTTAACCCTGAGGCGCGGAAAGGGCCTTTTTACAACTCGTGATACTTTAATTTGCCTTAAATGCTGCTTGGCTCTTTTCAGTTCTTTGTCCATTCTTCTTTCAGCTTCCGCAGCAAAAGTGGCTTTTTTTTGACATGATTGGGCCTGGCTTTTTTCCTTCTGAATCTGCTTGTTGAAGGACTCTTTAATAATGTTTTCCTGGATAAGTATTTTTTTGTCGAGCAGCTTTTTGTTCAGATTTTTCCAACTTTGGATTATTTTCTCCGATTGGAGAGTCTTTCCCTCAGCCAGCCTCTCGATCCTTTGAATCTGGAGTTTCGAGGAAGAATCCAGTTTGTCCAAACGCGCAACTTTTGTAAATTTAACTTTAGCTTTGCTGGCAACAGGTCGAATTACCTGTCCCGCTTCCCGAATCGTAAAAGCCTTATCGCTCATATCTTTGACTGATTCATCCAAGGTCAGGACATATATCCAGAATTGACTCCCGCTCTGACCCATCCCTGTTGCTGGGATGGTGAACCTGTAAATTCCACTATTAGGTGTTTTATTGGTGACTGTAAACCAGCCGCCGCTTCCTGTTCCCCACTTAAGCTTTATCTTGACATAACTGCCAATCCCTTGACTCTGCCAGCGAATCGTGTACGGCTTCCCCTTTTCCCAGATCTCCCCGCCATTTGGATACTGCACCTTGATAGTTTTTACAGCCAGGATCCTTCTTTGAACTGGTCTTTTTACTTGAAGATGAGAATAGGACGTTCCAACACAAAATAAGACTATGAGTGAGAAAATAATGATTTTCTTCATTTTTCCCCTCCCACGGAATGATGAAAACCAATCGGGTTTGTGCAATGGAAACCCCTAATAATATACAAATAAACACATTATGAAGTCAAGACCATCAGATTTGCAGAGGATGAGAATTTTTATCGATAATGCTTGAATATATTACATAGAACACGTTCTTTTAACGTAAAGACGCGAATGCATATTTTTCTTGAGTGATGAGCAGGAGAAAATAAAGAAATCACGATAAAAGTGTTCCGGATGATATTGGCATACAAAGAGGCCCGCACTCCTCTGTATAATCTATCTCCCCTAATCGAGAGAGAAGTAAAAAACCGGCTCAAGGAATTGAATAATATTGGAGACGGCCCCCTTTGTGGATTACGCGGCTTCTTCTTCAGTTTCGCTGACAGCAAAATACATCGAGGCAAAAGCACTGCGAATCCACATCACAGCCGGAATAACTCCAACGCCCAAGCAGAACAAACCACCAATCACTATGGGTCCGGCCAGCAATCCCATCAGGAAAATTTTTCCCGCATGCCCATTCGTCATCCTCCAACTCTCTTTCACCGCTTCCACCGGGTCCATTTTTCGGTCGAGAACGAGATATTTGACAAAGGCCAGTTTGCAGGCAAATATGATGCCGGGAATGAGTAACAAAACTATTCCGAGGCTGACTATGCCCCAGTGAAGCAGGTTGGCCAAAACGACATTTATATAATTCTTCTCAAAAACCAAAAACATGTCTTTGACTTCAAACTGTTCGCCTCTCACAGCTTTGAGGAAAACAAAAGCAGACCCATAATCAATAGGGGCCATAAGAAGAAGCAGATAAGCGAGTCCAAATATTTGTAGAATGCCTCCGCCCGGAGTATGCCTTCCATCCAGAGACAACATGATGGTGTATGGAATCCACACGATCCCAACAATCAAGGTTATGAGAAATAGATCCAGTAAGAATTTTTTCATCTGGTTCCAGCCAAAGCTGTACGCTAAACCCGCATAAGGCTCTGGAACCAGGATTACGGTAGAAGCCTCTTCTTTTTTATTATCCATGTCGACCTCCTCATTCATTTTCGAATCGTTTGACTTCTTCATGTGTCATCCGTTCACATGGCTAAAATACGATAAAATTGGGGGGGGGTTCATCCAACGAAAGTAGGATATGCGAAAAACACGACTAAAGTCGGACTCAGTTATCCTGAATTATTCATAAAATATGCCGACACCTTATATAATAAATCTCTGAAGTATGACAGATTATCATATGTCGACATCTTTTCCCCTACTGGCGAGCCGATCTCACCGCATCTACTTCGTTACAGCACAAGAGCGGTGGATGACCACAGCATCTTGCGCTGTGCCTCGTATCTACGGCAACCTCGACTCGTGAATAATTCAGGATACTCAGGAAGGTGATTATTTTTTTGAAAAAATCACTTGTATTGGTTATCTTTATATACAATGAACGGTTGAGTTTCTGTGATGAATGATATTCTTTTCTTCTCACTCATTCCTCTTTCCATTTGTGCGGGTTTATTCGCCATCCTGATCACTTACAGGCTACAGAAGAAATACAGATTGAACTATCTATCCACTTATCTCTACTTTCAAATATTTATCAATGTTTTCGGCATATACGGAATCTTGGGCCAGCTCATCGCCAAAAGGATACTCCAGAAACAAATGTCTGCACTCCAAATGATTGAAACAATCGGGCATTTTTTCGCTATTCTCGGAATCCCGTTTTTGATTCTTGCCTGGTATATGTTCATCAGGCTCTGCAGTGAACTCATCAAGAAGAAATTGTCACAGACCTTTACCTTAAGCTATTTCTTTGTCCTGATCTTTATTTTCCTTGGCTATGGGAGTGTTATCATCTTATTTAATCTCTCCGATTTTGGAGATGAGAAGTACGCTGCCCTTTCATCTGCCATTTCATACCTTTATGTCATCCTTGAAGTCCTGGTCCTCGCCATGGCCCTGTCACAACTTTTTATCCATTCATACAAGATCAAAGATGAAAATAAACGAAAAGCTGTCCGGATATTCGCTTCACTGAACCTGATTGTTTTCTGCACAGGAATTCTCCTCTATCTTTTTGCCCAACAGAGCCACACGCTAGCCGCCCTCCATCTATTTGTATTTCTATCCGGAAATATCCCTCCCCTCCTCTACTGGAGAGCTTACTTGAAAAAACACTTCATTGCGCCACTCCCTCAAGAGACCGACACACTGACCTGGAATCAATTCTTGGAGGAATTTAAGATCTCCAGGCGTGAAGAGGAGGTCATTCGGCAGCTGTGCGAGGGAAAAACGAACAAAGAAATAAGCGATTCTCTGTTTATATCACTCCAAACCGTGAAAGACCATGTTTACCGAATCTATCAAAAAACCGATGTCAAAAACCGCGTCCAATTGATCAACCTTATCCAAAGCTATAAAACCAAATGAAAAAGTCCCTAAGGGGCCTGACCCCTTTTTTTCTTTTTTTAATATTTGGGCTTTTTGACACGCCTTTGAGTGGGACGAAAATCTCGGGTCAGCTCATAGATCATCTGTTCGATAAGATTCTGGTAAGTTTCATCCTGGTCCTTCACGTTGAAGGAAGGAAGAGTATCATCACTCAAACTCAGGTTTGCCAAAGAGTCTTTCCAACGAACGGAGTCAGTCCAGGATGTCGCCCCTGAAGCAGTTGAGTAAAGCCGGGATGTCATGGAAATGGTAAAGCTCGCGCTGATTCCCATACTTTTGACCAACGCCCCGATGCTGACTTGAGGCTTAACATCAGAGACACTGATCTTCCCGACAAAAACTCCCTTTACATTGAAGTATTCCCCAATCGCTTTCACGGCCTCCTGATCAAGAGATGGCCTGTTGACCTGACTCAAAACTTCATCAAGAGTACCAAGCTCAATCAACTGGGTTCCTCTTTGAGACTGTGTAATGACCTGCAGAAAACGCTGGGTGGCCATTTCATCCAGTTGGCCCTTGGCATTTTCAATTGAAAAAGAAGTCAACCCAATGTTCCCGTATGGCTCTAAATCCACTGCCGGAGGCACGGAGACAAGCATTGTCCGGCTACAGCCGATAAACAAGAGAATTATCAAAATAAACGCATATTTTCTGATCATGGCGTTCCTCCTTCGTATTATAATCTATAAAAATAAGGGATAATAATGCAACTCTAAAATCAATGACTCTCACTTCAATAGAGGAACTTTGATCCCCTTTTCCTTGGCACACTGAATGGCCTCCTCATACCCAGCATCCGCATGCCGGGCCACTCCCAATCCCGGATCAACTGTCAGGACTCTGCGCAGCCGCATCTCAGTGGAATCCTGGCCGTCAGCCACGATGACCATCCCGGCATGAATGGCCAGACCAATCCCCACTCCCCCTCCATGATGGACCGAAACCCAGGACGCGCCGTTTATCGCGTTCAGGAGTGCGTTCAGAATCGGCCAATCCGCGATAGCATCCGAGCCGTCTTTCATTCCTTCGGTCTCTCTGTTGGGTGAGGCCACAGACCCTGTATCCAGATGGTCCCTGCCGATGACTATCGGAGCCGAGATCTCGCCTTTTTTCACAAGGTGGTTGATCAACGCACCGAACCGTTCTCTCTCTCCGTAGCCGAGCCAGCAAATCCTGGAGGGAAGGCCTTGAAATTTGACCTGTTTTTGAGCTTTCCGAATCCATCTCTCAAGAGGTTTGTCTTCCGGAAATTCTTTGAGCACAGCCTCATCCGTCACATAAATATCTTCAGGTTTTCCTGAAAGAGCCGCCCAGCGGAATGGGCCTTTGCCCGTGCAGAAAAGAGGACGGATATATTCGGATACGAACCCGGGGATATCAAAAGCATCTTCTAAGCCGGCCTTCTGTGCCTGGCCGCGGATATTATTCCCATAATCAAAGGTCTTTGCGCCTCTTTTCTGGAGCTCGAGCATAGCTTCCACATGAACGACCATGGACTGATACGCTCTCTTTATATAGTCTTCGGGATCTTCTTTCCGCAGTATCAAGGCTTCTTCGTAAGGGATCCCATGGGGAACGTACCCGTTCAACTCATCGTGTGCGGATGTCTGGTCTGTGAGAACATCGGGAGTGATCTTGCGTTTCACAAATTCAGGAAGGATATCTGCCGCATTCCCGAGAAGGGCGATGGAGAGCGCTTGACCTTTATTTTTCGCCTCATCAGCGAGCTTCAATGCTTCATCCAGGTCTTCCACCATCGTGTCCACGTATTGGGTATCCAGACGCCTCTGGATGCGATCTTTATCCACCTCTATAACAATTGCCACTCCTTCATTCATGGTTACAGCGAGAGGCTGAGCGCCTCCCATGCCTCCCAGTCCTGCGGTCAACACTAATTTTCCTTTCAACGTCCCGTCGAAGTGAGTCCGGGCCACAGAGGCCAAGGTCTCATACGTACCCTGAAGGATGCCCTGTGTCCCAATATAGATCCAACTGCCAGCCGTCATCTGGCCGTACATGGTCAAGCCTTTGTCTTCCAGCCGCCGGAATTCATCCCATGTGGCCCACTTCGGCACAATCAGAGCATTGGCGATCAAAACACGAGGAGCATCCGGGTGGGTTTTGAACACCGCAACCGGTTTTCCGGACTGAACGATCAAGGTCTCATCGTTCTCCAGGGTTTTCAGGCTGGAGACAATTGCCCAGAAGCATTCCCAGTTCCTGGCTGCTTTACCGGTGCCTCCATAGACAATCAATTCCTCGGGCTTTTCTCCGACCTCAGGATCAAGGTTGTTCATCATCATCCTGAGAGCCCCTTCCTGGGACCATCCTTTGGTGTTGAGCCGTGTGCCTCTGGGGGCCTGTATTTCCTTATATTCATATTTTATTGAATCAGTCATGACAGCCTCCTCTTGACTGAGTTCGATTTCTTTGCTCTATTTTCATTGATAATCCTTCTTTTTATGAGATTGCCACCTTTCACTCGCAATGACACAAGTCCAAGACTGCCACACTTCGCCCGCAATGACAAATAATCAAGACCGCCACTCCTCATTCGCAATAACGCAGTCCTAGATTGCAGTACTTCTCTGGTAATAATACAAGCCTGAGATAGCTGTATTTCGTCCGTCATGATACAAATACGAGATCGCTTCTTCCTGCTCGCAACACCAGCTTATCCTATTCTAACGACGCTTTTGCCAAACAGCTACTCTATCACACCTTTCCAAATTGAGTTTTAAATCTATCTATTCTTTCGATTGTTTTCTCTTTTCCGATAAGCTCGAGTACATCGAAAATCCCAGGGCTCACAGGCGTCCCCACCACGAGCATCCTCACGGCATGAATGAAGAGAGCCGCTTTGACATCCTCCTTTTCAGCTCGCTGCCGCAAGACCTGCTCAATGTCATGCGCCAAAAAATCATCCATTACAAAAAAATCATCTCTTAAAAGGGAAAGAAGAGTCTCAAGCCTTTCATCTCTCAAGTGCTTCTCGACTCCGGCAGGATCAAATTCATAATCATCGGATAGAAAAGGTCTGGCTCTCACGGCAAAGTCTTTGATTATACGGCTCCGCTCTTTAAGAAGGTCAATCAATTTCAGGAACCATTTCTCTTGGTTTCCCGCCAGTTCATCCTTCCAGAGGTTCTCTCTTTTCAGCTCCTCTGTGATATAAGGGGCAAGCTCCTCGGCTGTCATCTGGGATATCAACTGTCCGTTGAGCCATTCCAACTTGGCTAAATCAAAGATAGGACTTCCTTTACTCATCTTCTTGAGCGAGAAGCCCTGAATCATTTCGTCTACAGAATAAATTCTTTCTTCTTTCCCTGGAGACCAACTCATCTGAGCCAGAAAATTCAACATGGCCTGTGGAAAATATCCTTCTTCCTTGAACTGAAGAACAGAAGTCACCCCGTGTCTCTTGCTCAACTTCTTCTTATCTGCACCGAGGATCAGAGCCAAGTGAGCAAATTCGGGAAGATGGGAGCCAAAAGCCCTGTAAAGGAGAATCTGCTTAGGCGTGTTGGTAATATGGTCATCTCCCCGGATGATATGAGTGATTCCCTGCTCGATATCATCAACGACGACAGATAAATGGTAGGTGGGCAGACCATCACCTCTCAGAAGAACAAAATCCTCAATATTCTGGCTCTCCACGGATATATCCCCATGGATAAGGTCTTTATATTTTATCTCTCCGTCTGGAACTAAAAACCGAATCGCTCGAGTCCGGCCCTCTTTCACAAACCGTTCTTTCTCCTCTCTCTTTAGCTGAAAGCACCGGCGGTCATACTCCCAGTAAGTCCCTTTTGAAGAAGCCTCCTGTTTCCTTTTTTGAATTTCTTCGGGAAGACAAAAACAGTAATACGCATGGCCTTTTTCCACGAGCTCCTCCGCCTTATTTCTGTAAACATCGAGCCTTTCTGACTGGGAGAATGGGCCCTCATCCCAATCTAATCCTAACCACTGCAGCCCTTTTAAAATCCCTTTGCTCATCTCTTCAGAGGAGCGGGCGAAATCCGTATCTTCTATGCGGAGGATAAATGTCCCTGAATGATGGCGGGCAAAAAGCCAGTTAAAGAGTGAGGTGCGGGCCGCGCCGATATGGAGGTAGCCGGTGGGACTCGGAGCAAACCTGACACGAATCATATCTGAATCCTGATTTTCTTTGAATATACCACAATGAAATGGAAAGCGTAAACGGTAAAGGATAAATCGAGGATAAAGTTGTATCGGTAATCAGAATGAGACCGGAAAGTGGTGAATTTAGGGAGTGATATTCCAGATGAAGTGTTGAGCGCTAATTAAATCCCTAATCCAACTATTATTGATTTCAAGAATTCCACTTTAGGGTCTGTGCGCGTATCAAATTCTAATTTTAATTTCTTTGCGTATTCATCAAAAAACGTGAAATCATCCTGGTTACTCCAGTTCTGCATACTCAAGCTTTCGAGCATTTCTTTGAGAACCTTCTCATTAATGACTTCAATCGTGTACTGAGGTAGGTTGCAGTTTTCTTTTTCCAATAATTTTGTTGCTATCTCAATCATTCCGCGCAGAGCTTCTTGATGTCTGATAATTTCCTGTTTGACGAAAAATTGATCTTTGGGCGCTTCGGTCTGGGTAAGTTTCTCGTAAAGTTTCTTCCCCTCATTCAGGTGTGTTTGCATGGCTACAACCAGGCATTCACTATCAATTATTCTTCTCTCGTTGTGCTCATAATAAAAAACTTCGCCGCCTTCTTCAGGTTCTGTTTTTTTGAATTTATTCAATACTTCAATTGCATCGGAGGCACGTCTGCCTGTAAATGAACTGACTCCGCCTACACCGACTCCTGGTGCCATTTCTGCCTCTGGCTTCGGTTCAACTCCAGGTTCTATTCCCGCTTTGGGCTCGATTTCAATTTCTGGCTGGGGTTCAGTCTTTATAGTCTCTTCTATCTTCTCTTCAGGAGTCGGAGCCGCAACCGTTTCTTTCTCGTGGATGTCAGGAACCTTCTCCGCTTCGGGTTCCACTTTGGGCTCTTCTTTAACTTCTTCTTTCGGCCCCTCTTCAGATTCTGGCTTATCCTGCCAGTGCTTCTTCCATCTTCCAGAAAACATGGTTTGCATAGTATCGCTCTCCTCGATCTCTATCTCCTTCTCCTCAGGGATGGCCTTTTCTTCTAAAGGCACTTCCGGTTCCTTCTCCCCGGGAGGAGCTTCAGCCGTTGGTTTCTCCTCAATCTCAAACTCGGGCACCTTTTCTTCCTTTGGCAGAGGTTCCTCTCCAATGGATATTTCAGGCTCTTTCTCTGCGGGAGGCTCCTCAAATGCTGGTTTCTCCTCAATCTCACGCTCGGGCACCTTTTCTTCCTCTGGCTGAGGTTCCTCTCCGATGGCCACCTCTATTTCTTTCTCAGATGGCGGAGCTTCCGATGGTTCAGCTTTCTCTTCCACCTCAAAGCTCACCTCTTTTTCCTTCTCTTCTGCAACCACTTCTTCTTTTTTAGGCTCAACCTCCTCGGGTTTTTCCAACATTTCTTTAATTTTCTTCACCTTCTCCAATTCTTTCGTAAAATCCACTCCGGGTTCGGCACCTTCAGCCTCTGGAGCTTCTGCTTCTGGGATTTCCACCTCAGGCGCTTCTTTTTTAACTTCAGGTTCAACTTCAGGGAACTCAACTTCCTCTTTTTTTTCTTCTTCAGGGATTTCTAGGGGAATTTCCTCAGTCTTCCGGCTCAACTCCTTCACTTTCTCGAGCTCCTGGTAGATTTTCTCTGTCAATGCTTCTATTTCCTTCTGAATCTGGACGGCCTTACTGAGGTGTTCTTCCATCTCTTTTTTTATTTCATCGTTTGCCATCTCGATTCTCCTTTGCTTTTGATAGTATTTTATATGCGACTCGTGAAGCTGTCAAGTGGAACTTCCCCTGTGTAAGATATAAAAAATATGGAACTTATCATGTTTCTCATGAACATATTCCCACACTTGTACAGAAAATTCAATCCTCTTCAAGCAGGATTTAAAGGATTACATTTCCAGCTCAACAATCCCAGTTGAAATGATTTACCTGTACATCTTGATCGAGAACAACACAAAACCGCTCTCTGAGTCGGATATGCACGAAAGACAGTCAAATTTTTTATATGAAAAACATTAGAGAGAGATTCACTTTCTCGTTCTGGCTGAAGCGACTCTATCCATTCCTGCCAGGTCTTTATGAAATTTCACATCCTGCCAAACAGGGAAAGAATGAAGAATGGACTGGATTTCACTTCTCTGGTTGTGACCAATTTCGAAAAGAAGAAACCCGCCTGGCTTCAAGTACTCTGGGGCTCCCTGGATTAATGGTTTGATGACCTCTAATCCTGCCTCTCCGGACACAAGTGCGCTTTTGGGTTCATGATCGCGTATTTCATCGGAAAGGGTTTTCCATTCTACTTCTGAGACATAGGGAGGATTAGAGATGATAAAATCGCATTTCTCCTCCAATTTAAGCTTCTGCAAAGGGGTATACAGGCTTCCGGCCACAAAGGTTACATTGGAAACATTCTGGCTTGACGCATTCATTCTCGCTAACCGCAAAGCTTTTCGAGATATATCTGTAGCCAAAATCCGTATGGAGGGAAGTTCCAATGCGAGAGAAATGGCTACATTTCCACACCCTGTCCCGATATCCACGATGATTTCATCATCTCCGGATAAATAATCTAAGACCTTTTCCACGAGTAATTCCGTCTCGGGGCGGGGAATCAACACTCCTGGGGAAACCTTGAAGGGAATCGACCAGAATTCCTTGGATTCTGTGAGATACGTGAGCGGGATTCCCGTTAATCTCTTTGAAATCAACCGGTTAAAATGTTTTTCCTGGGCCTTTGAAACGTCCTGGCCTAAAAGAGTCCAGAGTTGTTCCTCAGAGAGAGAAAGGCACTTGAGCAGAAGAAGTTTGGCGTCAAGATGGGGATTGGGAAAACCCTCGAGCAAAGATCTTCCTTTTTGGAATAGTTCTTGGATTGTACTCAACGAAAGCTCGGTTTATTCAGAGAGGCTGGCTCTCTCCTCCATCATTTTCGACTGAAAATGGAGAGTTAATGCATTAATGATTTGATCTATATTCCCATCGAGAACAGATTCTAGCTTATGGAGAGAAAGATTCATGCGATGGTCAGTGACTCTGGATTGAGGGAAGTTATAGGTTCTTATTTTTTCACTTCTCTCCCCTGTCCCGACTTGAGATTTCCTGTCTTGAGCCATCTTTTCATGTTGTTCTCTCTGAGCGATATTCAACAGTCGAGAGCGAAGAATCCTCAAGGCTTTATCCTTGTTGCGGTGTTGTGATTTTTCATCCTGACAGGAAACGACTAGCCCTGACGGCTTATGAGTCACGCGGATAGCCGTGTAATTCCGGTTGACACTCTGCCCCCCAGGACCAGAAGCTCCAAAAGCTTCTACATTCAAATCCTTGGGATCCAGCTCCACATCTACATCATCTGCCTCGGGGAGAACAGCCACTGTGACAGTAGAGGTGTGGATTCTGCCACTGGCCTCAGTTTGAGGAATCCGCTGAACCCGATGCACTCCACTCTCATATTTAAAATGAGAATAGGCCTTCTCTCCCCGGATGTTGACTATTATTTCTTTAAAGCCTCCGATGGGTGAGTAACTAGTGTTGAGAGCCTCGATCTTCCACCCTTTCCTTTCTGCATACCGTGAATACATCCGGAATAAATCTTGAGCGAAAAGGGATGCTTCATCACCCCCTGCCCCGGCCCTTATCTCCAACAAGACATTCTTCTCATCGTTGGGGTCCTTCGGAAGAAGCAGTATCTTAAGCTCATCCTCAATCTCTTCTTGCTTTTTCTGAAGTTCTTTCAGTTCTTCCTCGGCAAGCTTCTTGAGCTCTGATTCTGAATCGGGATCAGCCAGGATTTCTTCCGATTCCTTGATATCCTTTATTACCTTTTCGTAATCTTCGTATTTTCTGACTAAAGGCTCTAAATCCGCACGGTCTTTAGCAATTTTTTTGATCTTTTGAGGGTCGGAAATTAAGGCGGGATCAGAGAGGGAGTGTGTGAGTTGGCGGTATTTCTCCTTGATATCTTCGAGTTCTTGAAGCATCTCGGTTATTTTTTGGACTTAAGATCGCCATATTTTTTCTTGAATTTTTCAACTCGTCCGGCACTATCGACAAATTTTTGTTTACCGGTAAAAAACGGATGGCACTGGGAACAGATTTCTACCCGGATTTCTTTCTTCGTTGATCGAGTGGTGAACGTATTGCCACACGCACAGGTAATCGTGCACTCTACATATTCAGGATGAATACCTTTTTTCATTTCTGTCCTCTCCTTGTTTAAGGAGGAATTATACCAGAGTTAAAGGCATCGAGTAAAGAAAAAATCGGGATTAAGACTTGGGAAGAGTGGAGTTAGGCCTTATCAAGATTTCACGATACATAGCCTGATCTTCATCATCTGGCATCGATCTCAACAAGACGTGATCCCTTTATTCTTTTTGCTGAAGCATTCCCAATCGATCTGAAAACTCATATGTTCCTTTGATTTCTCGACTATTCTTCGGTATTCCTTTGAATCAAAATACCTCTTCAATTTTTTATTTAAAGGATAAACCTCCTCCTCGGCCTTCCACTCATACTTCTTGCCTTCACTGTCTCTCATGCAGTCGAGATGGACGACCCAGGCCAGCTGCTTGAACGTCACATCAGGGAAAGTCTCTCTGATTGCCTGGATTTCACCTGCCTTTTCAGGATTTATGAAATATAAATAGCGGGAAAACAGCAGTGCATTGTGGAAATAAGCAGGAAAAGCGATAATCCCGTCTTTGTGTGTGATTCGAGCGAGATGAATAAAAATATCCACAACTTTCTTTCCCAGGCCAAGGCCTGGATGTTTCTGTCCAGGGAGAGGTGATTTCTCTTCTGAGAATTTCAAGAGAGGATTTTGAAGAGTCAGCCACTCCAGGAAGAGAAAATTGCACTCAGAAAAAGGGAAATCCAAAGTCAACTTCTTTTTTAAATGATACACTCCTTCTTTGATCTTCAGGTCAACAATCATGTTTTCAGATCTCTTTTTCTCATGGAAGATCCGAAACCTCTGCAAGGGATATTCGGATGAGTCCAAGTCAAGCTCTAAAGGCCATAATTTTCTTTTTTTGGCATCTTTGAAAAAGTTTCTTTTTTTCAAAGCTGCCGCGACTTGATTCAGGGAGTAGCGGCCCAAAAACAGGGATGTTCCCCTGTTCTCAACCGCGCTCGAGAATAATTCATCTTCCTGGAATGAAGATTCCAAACGTAGATCAGAAAAATCTTTGGGAGTCTTTTTCTTCATCTTATAATCCCGTTTAACTCTTTATTCATAAAAAGAAAGCGTGTCATCTCCGATGGTTGTCTGTCTTTGTAGTTGGTAATACTTCGCATCAAACCGAGTCTTAAAATGATGGCGCAGGATGATGAATCCATCAGGCTTAAGAATTTCCCTCTTTTTTATGACCTTAAGTGGATTTCTTTCATCCAGCAGCCTGTAAGGAGGGTCGAGAAAGACAAGATCGAATTTCACGCTCTCCTTCGCCAAATGAATAACAGCGCGGTTGAATTCTCCCCGGATAACGCGGGCTTTATCCTCAGCCTCACACTTGGCCAAGTTGGATTTTATTGCTTTTATGGAAGGATTATATTCATCAATAAAAATCACTCTCTCCGCGCCCCGGCTCAAAGCCTCAATTCCGACAGAACCCGTGCCAGCAAACCCATCCAGGAATACACTGTTTTTGATACCATCTTGAATAATGTTAAACATTGTTTCCCTGAGTTTATGGGGCATGGGACGCACATGGGAGCCCGGCACCTTTTTCAGCCTCTTCCCTTTATAAATTCCACCGATTATCCGAATCATAGAGTGTTTGACCTTTCTAGAGATTCTTTCCAGGAAGGCCTTTTTCTTAACTGGGCCTGGCTTCCCTGTGTTAGGATTTCTCTTTTTTTCTAAACCTTAAACCTCTATTTCCGTTTTTTATTCTAATAGAAGAAAACGGCCTTATGGCTCTCCGTCTCGACACTTTTTATCCCGTGAGGAAGCTCCCACCAGTCGTTTATACTCCAGACTTCATAATTTCCGATTTTGGCCGCAAACGCGATGATAAAATCCAGGACCTTGGGATCAATCCGCTGCTCCTCAAGAAAAAGGTCTTTCAATATGAACCTGACTAGGCCGTCATTTGCTTCAAGCTTCCCCCCGAAGTACAAAGTCATCTGGGGACGAAGAAACTCGGGGACTCTCTCCCCTCTTAAGTCTATAAGAGCTATCCCTTCGACCTTGTTCTTTCTAAATAACTTAAGCCGAAGTTCTTTCAAGAATTTTTCATTCTTTATTTCGACTATGTAGGCAATATACGAATTGAGCTCGTTCTCAGTGATTGAAATTTTTTTCAGAGCACGTTTTGTCGACGCAGCTGTTTCTCTTTCGACTCTATCTATGGCTCTTAAAACTTTTTCGACTTCTTGTGGAGAGTATTTCTGAATTCCAGAAGCAAGGAGTGACAGAAACAAAACGAGCACGACAGAGACAAATTTTCTGGTAACACTCATTTGAATATTCCTTCTGTATCCATGCTATCAGAATGAATGAGAAATTGCCACTTTACGGGATTACCTGCTTGACTTAATTCCCATACAGAGCTTGCATTCCTGTTGACAGGAAACCAGAGGTAACCTATACTTATGTGTTAGAAAAAGCCAGTTAAGAGATCCTCATCTCAGATTAATCCAGGCGCAAAGCAAACAATGACTCAAATAGAAGAAGCCAAAAAAGGCAATATCACACCCTCCTTAAAAAGTGTCGCTGAAGACGAAGGATTTTCCCCAGAAGAATTACTTGACTCAATCACACAGGGAAAGATCGTCATCCCTCATAATCCCCATCACTCTTCCATTCATCCTGCGGGAATCGGTCAGAAGCTCAGGACAAAAGTGAACGTCAACATCGGAACATCTGTAGACTTTCCCCAGGAAGAGAACGAGCTGAAGAAAGTCGAAATCTCCTTGAAATATGAGACTGACACTTTGATGGACTTAAGCACCGGCGGCAATATCACTCAAATCAGAAAAATGATCCTCGAGAAAGCCCCGATCCCTCTGGGAACAGTCCCAATCTACCAGGCCGCCATCACAGCCATCGAGCAGAGAAATTCCATTGTCGATATGAAAGAGGATGACCTTTTCTCTGTTATCGAGGCTCAAGCGAAAGAAGGAGTGGATTTCATGACGGTCCATGCTGGGCTGACATCCAAAGCCATAGATAGGCTGAAAAACCAGGGGCGAGTGGCTGATGTTGTCTCTCGAGGCGGGGCTTTTCATCTGGCCTGGATGCTTCACAGGCAGAAAGAAAATCCTCTGTATGCGGATTTCGACCGGTTGCTTGAAATCGCTCACAAACATGACATTACTTTAAGCTTGGGAGATGGGCTCAGGCCTGGCTCCATCCTGGATGCCACAGATCGTCCCCAAGTCGAAGAACTCCTAACCCTGGGAGAACTCGTTAATAGAGCATGGGAGCAGGATGTCCAGGTTATGGTCGAAGGACCTGGTCATATACCTCTTGATCAGGTTGAAATGAACATAAAACTCCAGAAACGAGTCTGTCATGAGGCTCCATTTTATGTTTTGGGCCCCCTAGTAACAGATATTGCGCCGGGCTACGATCACATTGTTTCGGCTATCGGGGGCGCAATCGCGGCGGCAGCTGGAGCGGATTTCCTCTGTTATGTCACTCCCTCCGAGCATCTCGGACTTCCCTCAGTTGAGGATGTGAAAGAGGGCCTGATCGCTTCGAAAATCGCCGCCCACGCTGCAGATATCGTGAAGGGTGTCAAAGGCGCATTGAACAGAGATTTAAAAATATCCGAAGCCCGAAAAAACCTCGATTGGGAAAAACAGCAGAAACTCGCTCTTGACCCCCAAAAATTTAAAGACGTCCGGAAGAAAAGGAAGTCAAAATCAAAGGCCTGCTCCATGTGCGGTGATTTCTGCGCCATGCAGATTGTCAGCGAATTTCTCAACTCAGGAGATAAAAAGGCCGATGACCTCTGCTTCTAAAAAGCTTCTTTTTGGAACAGCCGGAGTTCCTCAATCCACATCTCCCCAATCCACCTTGGCCGCTGTTCAGGAAATCTCGCAATTAGGACTTGACTGCCTCGAGATTGAATTCGTCTGGGGCGTGAAAATGGGGAGTGACTTGTGCCAGAAGATCAAAGAGAAGGCCAGAGAACTCCAGATAGCTCTCAGTGTCCATGCACCTTACTTTGTCAATCTGAATTCAAACGAGGAAGGAAAAAGGCTGTCCAGCCAGGAAAGGCTCCTGAGTTCGGCCAGAATGGCAAAGAAGTGCGGGGCGAAGAGCGTGGTGTTTCACTGCGGATACTATGGAAAATCTAGCCCGGAGCAGACTTACAAGACTATACAAAATGGACTGGAGGACGTTCTCTCCATTCTGAAATCAGAAAGGAATCCCGTCATACTCAGGCCAGAAACGATGGGAAAGAAATCCCAATTCGGATCGCTTGAAGAAATTTTATTTCTCTGTCGAGACTTGGACGGAATGCTCCCCTGCATCGACTTCTCCCATATCCATTCCCGAACTGGAAAAGTGAATAGCTACAATGAGTTCCATCGGATACTCAAAAAGATCGAAAAGAAACTGGGGAATGGGGCCATAAAGAACATGCATATTCACGTCTCCGGCGTTGCGTACAGCAATAAAGGAGAGATAAAGCATCTCATCTTGAATGAATCCGATTTTCGCTACGAGGAATGGATTCAAGCACTGAAAGACTATGGAGTTGAAGGCCGGGTCATCTGCGAAAGTCCCAACCTGGAACAGGACGCACTCATGCTGAAAAAATTATTCATTGCTGATTCTGCAGAAAAGGATTGATGTTCCTTGTCATTACGGGGAACGAAGTGAAGTGATCATCTCATACGTAAACATCGTCACTGCAGGGAAGAATTGTAAAATTGGGACAATTATCAATTTTCTCATGAGATTGCCGCGCTTCGCTCGCAATGACACAAAAAGATAATATTACTGAGTTTCGCTCGTAATGACAAAGTGAATGAAATTTCCAAACATTTCCCTTATGATAATCCATACAAGGCAGCTATGATAAAAGTTTGGGATTGACATGCCCTATTTCTAACAATCTCAGGAGAGAAGAAGAATGAAAGAATATAAGTTATTAATCAACGGAAAATGGACAGGTTCGGAAGAAACAAGAAAAATTCAATCCCCCTACAACCAGGAATCTGTGGCTAAAATTCACTTTGCCAGCGCTACTCAAATGGAAGATGCTGTGACAGCTGCCCATGGGGCATTTGAAGAGACAAAAAAACTATCAAGCCTGGAACGCTCTCAGGCGCTGGAGAAAATCTCCGCAGAAATCAACAGGGACAAAGAAGAACTCGCCAGGTCCATAGCCCTCTCTTCTGGAAAAACGATCAAATCTTCCCGCATCGAAGTCGAAAGAGCCGTCAACACTTTCAACATCGCCTCTGAGGAAGCAAAAAGAATTGGAGGAGAGATCATCCCGCTCGATTTGAGCGCCCAGACAGAGGGGAGATGGGGTTTGGTCAGGCATTTTCCTCTAGGTGTCATCGGCGCCATCAGCCCGTTCAATTTCCCACTCAACCTTGTTGCTCATAAAGTGGCCCCTGCCTTTGCATCCGGGAATTCGGTCGTCCTCAGGCCTGCTTCTCAAGTGTCCATCCCTTCCATGCTTCTCGGCAAGATCATCCATGAAACGGATTACCCTGCCGGAGGCATAAACGTCGTCCCCTCTGGATACGAAGCGGCAGAGGTTCTGCTCAATGACGAGAGAGTCAAAATGCTCACCTTCACAGGGAGCCCGGAAATCGGCTGGGAGCTTAAAAAAAAGGCTCACAAAAAGAAAGTCACACTTGAACTCGGGGGAAACGCAGCGGTTATCGTCGAGCCCGATACCAATCTGGATTTTGCTCTTCCCAGAATAATTTTGGGCGCCTTTTCGTACTCAGGACAAATCTGCATATCCATCCAGAGGATTTTTCTCCATGAACAAATCTACGACCGATTCATGGCTGATTTCACAGATGCCACTCAAAAACTTAAAATGGGAGATCCCCTGGAAGAAGATACGGATATCGGGCCCATGATCAACCTTGGTGCGGCAGAACAGACTGAAGAATGGCTGACCGAAGCCGTAGAGAGCGGTGCACGCGTCATCGCCGGAGGAAAAAGGGAAGGATCCCTGTTCGAGCCAACAATCCTGGAAAACGTCAAACCTGAACTCCGTATCTCCTGGCTTGAAGCTTTTGCGCCTGTAGTCGTTATCTACCGTTATAAGGATTTTGAGGACGCATTAAAATGGGTCAACTATTCAATCTACGGCCTCCAAGCCGGAATTTTCACTGGAAACCTGAACAAGGCTTTTCGGGCATATGAGGCACTCGATGTGGGCGGCGTGATCATCAACGACATCCCGACTTTTCGGATCGACCACATGCCCTATGGTGGAGTGAAGGAATCTGGCTTCGGCCGAGAAGGTCTCAAATACGCCATCGAAGAGATGACTGAAATGAAATTGATGGCCATCAACCTAAAAACTTAAAGGGGTCGTATCTCAACATTCGACATTTCATAGTTAGAAAATTGTTTAGAATGGTTAAATCTGAAAAAATATCAGTATCTTATATGCCTCTTCTCCTTATTTCATTCTGGGCAACAAGTTTAGGTCTTCTTGAAAAAAAGAAAGAGAAATGTCGAATGTTGAGATGCGACCCCAATTTACCAATTTATTGAGGCGCAATCCCAAATATTTCTTGACAGGTTTTTTCCCACAGCCTAAACTAAATCCTAAATCATACCTTTAAAATTCATACTTACCCGGAGGTATCTTATGAAAGTCATAAGTTTCGCCAAAGTCAGAGATACCATAAAAGACCTGGTTCAAACAGCAAACTTTGAGCTTCAGGACGACGTCATAGATGTCGTCAAAGAAATGGAGAAAAAAGAGGAATCTCCGGCAGGAAAAGAAGTCATCAAACAAATCCTTGAAAACGCGAAGATTGCTAAAGATGAAAAGCTCGGTCTCTGTCAGGATACCGGGCTGGCTGTTTTTTTTGTGGAAATCGGGGAGGACGTCGAGCTGCAGAAAGATGATGGATTGGAGAGTTTGAGAGACGCGATCACCGCAGGTGCAAGAGAGGGTTATGAAGAAGGGTATCTCAGGAAATCTGTTGTGGAAGACCCCATACGGAGAAAAAACACCGGCGATAACACTCCCGCCTACATTCACTGGGAGCTCGTACCTGGTGATGTGTTCAAAGTGACATTCATCGCCAAAGGAGGAGGAGCTGAAAATATGAGTGCGGTTCGGATGTTCGCTCCGGCTGCCGGCCAGCAAGGAATTGAAGATTTCGTTGTTGAGACTGCAGACAAGGGCGGCTCCAATCCCTGTCCCCCGATCGTAGTCGGAGTGGGTGTCGGTGGAAACTTCGAATACTCCGCACTTCTAGCCAAGAAAGCGCTCCTGCGGAGGCCTTTGGGCTCCCACAACCCTGATCCATTCTACGCGGATATGGAAAAAAGACTGCTGGAGAGGATAAACAATCTGGGAATCGGTCCCCAGGGAATGGGTGGAAGAGTCACGGCTCTTGCGGTTCATGTCGAAGCCTTTCCCTGTCACATCGCTTCCATGCCAGCCGCTGTTAACATCCAGTGCCATTCCCATAGAGTGCTCAGCTTCGAACTGTAAGCAGAGAGAAAAGACACTCCATTATCTCTGAAATAAGAAAGAGGGCGAAATGATAGAAATCCGGTTTCACGGAAGAGGTGGCCAGGGGACTGTGGTCGCTTCTAAGATCCTGGCTGATACCATTGCCAAAGAAGGAAACTACGTTCAGGCTTACCCTGAATTCGGAGTTGAAAGAAGAGGCGCTCCAGTTTTTGCCTTCATTCGCATCGATGTTAATCCCATTTATGATAAAAGTCGAATCTA